>NZ_JAULLN010000014.1:0-219896 GCF_041357655.1 Bradyrhizobium sp. DN3
AATAGTCTCACCTAAGGCTGCGGCCCCTCACCCGATTTGCACTGGACGATGCTTCGCATCGCCAGGCGCAATCCGACCTCTCCCCGCCGGGGAGAGGTGGACCCCGAACAAACGACGGGCGTACTTCCAACATTCACTAACGGATGATCGTCGTCAGCGACGAGTAACGCCTGTTCGGCCTGGCTTCGCCCGGCGCAAATTGCGCAAATGCGTCGCTGACACGCACCGCCGGCGGCGTATCGCTCGCAAAGCGAAATTCCTTCGGCCGCGGCGCGTAGAAGCTGGCGCGGAAATAGGCGTCGTCGAAGCGTGCCTCGCCGACCCCGAACAATGCGTCGCAGACGAACAGGAGCGCGTACACCCCTGCGATCGCAGCGACGATCTCCCTGAGAATAGACATGCGGATGCCCTGCCCTTTTGCCGGCAGGATGCACGCGGGTTCCAAAGTCGAGGTTTAAGGCCGCACGTTTCTTGTGCGCAGGGTTTGCCGCTGCTGTGCGGATTGCAGACAATTTTATCGATCCGGAAAAGAGAGCCCGCCTGATCGCGCGATCAGGCGGGCTCCAGGCTTGGCCGCTCGGGAGGTATCAGACGGCCAGGTCCATCAGCCGTGGCGTGCCTCCTTGCGATGGCCGCTCTCGCTGAGGCGGTCGACCCAGGCGATGCCGATCGCCGAGATGATGAAGGTCAGGTGGATCAGCACCTGCCACATCACGCCGCTCTCGGTGAAATTGCTGCGCGTCGTGCCGAGATTGCCCGCCTCGATGAAGGTCCTGAGCAGCGAGATCGAGGAGATGCCGATGATCGCCATCGCCAGCTTGATCTTGAGCACGCTGGCATTGACGTGGCTCAGCCATTCCGGCTCGTCGGGATGACCGGTCAGGTTCAGCCGGGAGACGAAGGTCTCGTATCCGCCGACGATCACCATCACCAGCAGGTTCGAGATCATGACGACGTCGATCAGCCCGAGCACGACCAGCATGATCTGCTGCTCGCTGGCGTCGAACGAGTGCGCGACCAGATGCCAGAGCTCTTTAAGGAACAGCAGCACATAAACGCCCTGCGCGATGATCAGGCCGACATAGAGCGGCACTTGCAGCCAGCGCGAGCCAAAGATGAGCTGCGCAAACGGACCGATCTGCGGCGCTGGCGCGGAATGCGCCGAAAGTGCTTTGGTTTCAGACGTCATTGATCACTCCGGAGTGAGACAGGAAACGCGCCTCAGAGACTCGCGATGACAGGCGCGAGCTCGAGCGAGCCGCGATAGATCATCTCGAAGGCGACGTAAACGATGATGGCGAGACCGACATAGGCGATCCAGCGCTGCTTCTGCAGCACGCGGCCAAGCAGGTCTGCGGCTACGCCCATCATCGCCACCGACAATAGGAGACCGAACGCAAGGATGTAGGGATGCTCGCGCGCGGCGCCCGCGACCGCGAGCACGTTGTCGAGCGACATCGAGGCGTCGGCGGCGACGATTTGCAAGGCCGCCTGCCCGAAAGTCTTATGCGGCACAGGTGCGTCGCTCGCGCCGCCGCCATGGCTGAATGCAAGCTGACGCGAATGCGCGGCCCGCTCGCGCAGCTCGCGCCACATCTTCCAGCAGACCCAAAGCAGCAGCACGCCGCCGGCGAGCAGGAGGCCGATCACTTGCAGCAGCTGGGTCGCAACGCCGGCGAAGACGATGCGGAGCGCAGTAGCGGCGACGATGCCGACCACGATGGCGCGCCGGCGCTGCTCGGCCGGCAGCCCCGCCGCGGCAAGGCCGATGACGACGGCGTTGTCGCCGGCCAGCACGAGGTCGATCAGGACGACCTGGAGCAGCGCGGCCAGCGCCTCGGTGGTGATGAATTCAGTCATGATCGATCATGTTTCGATGCGGACGGATCGAGCCATTGCGGCTTCTTCCGCTCGACCCAGTCCAGGACTTTCGAACGTGAGGAGCGCAACGCGGGCACGTCCTCCGCAAGCAGCGCGAGGCCGAGTGGCAGCATCCAGACACCCAGTATCGGCAGGAAGGAGAACACGCCGCCGACGACGAGCAGCGCGCCCGAGGGGATCCTGACCCAGCGGCTCGACGGCTTGAGCAGATAGGTGACGGTGTCGCCCACGCGCGGCGGCAGGCAATTGACGAGTTTGTCGAGGCGCGGGTCGCCGCCGGCCATCTGGCTGGCAGCATCCTCGGCTCCCGTCGTACGCTGGTCCGAGGCAGTGGTCATGCTCATTCCTCGGCGGCGGCGCGGGCCGCGGCCGGTACGACCCGCTTTGCGCGCGGCAGCGCCAGCGTCAGCAGGCGCAACAGCTTGATCGCCTGCACCTCATGGGGATGGACGTCCTCGTCGGCGGCCGCGACGCGCTCCGACAACTCCATCAGATGAGACGACAGCGGCATGTCCGAGACCGGTCGCAGCGTCTCGATCACGACGTTGGCAAAATCCGGCTCCTCGAGTCGTTCGGCGAGTGCGTCGAACATCGCAAGCAGCCTTTCGTCGCCGATATGGGGCGCCAATCCGCGATCCCGGATGAACCGGATCACTTCGTCGCGCTCGACCGGCGAAACGCGCCGGTCGGCCACGGCGACCAGCGCGCCGGCAATGACCAGCGCCGCCGCAGCCTGCTCGTTCAGGCTGGACGGATCCGCGATCTCGATCTCGTTCGGATTTGAATGCTTGGCGTCAGACATCGTTGCTCCTCGATCTTGCGAAATGGCCGCACGGAGCTGCGATGGAGCGACTGGTCGGAGAGAACCGAAGAAGGCCCGACGATCGGCCGATCCATCGCATTCGCGCGGGACAGGTCATCCGACATCACGAGGTTTGCCGACATCGTCGGCGTCCTCGCCAGAGGGGCCCGGATTCTTGTTCACCGACACATAAAGACCGGTCTGTCGGAATCAAGGCGATGCGACTGCGACCAGCCGCCGCATCGGGTTCCATGGTGCGGCAGAGGCGACTTTGCACGATGGCGACGGGCACTCCCCGCCACGTGTGCACGAATGTAGCAACATCCTCGGTGTCGTCCTGGCGAAAGCCAGGACCCATTGCCACAGGGAGACGTTGTAGCCGATGAAAGTGGCCCCAGCGTGCTTCAATAACACTGACCGGGGTAATGGGTCCTGGCTTCCGCCAGGACGACATTGTGGAGGTCTCTCGCTCATTGCTTCAATCTCATCATGATGGTGTGCGGCACGCGTAACTCCCGCCATCTCTACCTGCGACCTCACCAAGGAGGTCACCGCGGTCGAGCGCGCGATTGCGGTCGAAAACAAATGGCGCGCCCATCATCGTCGCGCGCGGCAGCTCCGCGGAATTCCAGCTTCGCGCCTACGCGGAGGACATCGGGGCGGTCTCGCGCTGGATCGCAGCCTCGACGATCTCAGGCACGAGCACTCCGATCGGAAGCGTTCCTGCTCCGTCATAACGCCCACGCAAGCTTCGGCAACGAAATGTCGTCCCGAATTCGGGTATCGTGGAGAACCGCATGAATCATGTCACGTCTTGCTCCGGCTGCGGCCACGGACTTGTCCCAATGCTTTCGGCAAAGGGCCGCGCGGAGCTCAGCTGCCTCTGGTGCGAAGGCATCGACGTGCGAACGATGGACATGGCGAAGTGGGCGGACAGTCCATCCGGCAAACCTGAACGGGCCGCTCGCCAGTCGTTCGAATGACGGTCGTCCTGCTCCTGTCAGATTCCCGCCGCCACGCGTTGCGGAGGCATATTACCCGACTCCGGGACACGATCAGCCGATGACTGTCGGGGCGGCCGGCGCCGCCGCACGTAGAGGCAGTTGACGAGGATCGGCTCGTCATCGCCGAGCGTTGTACGCTCCTTGACGAGCAAGCTCATGACCGAACGCATCTTGAGGATTTCCTGCGCGACGAAGCTGCAGTCCTCGTCCCGGTCAACTTGCTCACGCATGATGGCTTCGGCCTCGAGCATGCTGACACGAAGCGCTCGAATGGTTCTGCGGATTTCGTTGATGCGGTTGTCCATCGCTGCCTCCCATCATGGTTGCATGCATAAGAACAAAACATGAACAAATCGTCAAGCCCTCAAAACGTCAAGCCCGCAAAACGTCAAGGCCTCACAGGCGAAAGGCTACTCCGCCGCCTGGCGCACGTGGAGTGCGGTCGGCGAGCGCATGGTGACGAGCTCTTCGGCCGCGGTCGGATGCAGCGCGATCGTGGCGTCGAAATCGGCCTTGGTCGCCTTCATCTTCACGGCGATCGCGACCGCCTGGGTGATCTCGGCGGCGGCATCGCCGACGATGTGGCAGCCCAGCACGCGGTCGGTGGCCCCGTCGACGACGAGCTTCATCAGCACGCGCGTGTCGCGGCAAATTCGTTGGCTTTCGGAGTTGGGGTTTGTGCACCGCATCATACTTAGGCTAGCCGATATCTCAGGTTGCTTCCGAAGGTAGAGGCGACTAATGTCGTTCGCGCGATGCTTGTAACCCTGTTTGGCCCGCCTGGCTCGGGAAAGAGCACTCTTGGGGATCACCTTGAGGGTTCGCATGGCTTCACGCATATCGCCATTGGCCGGCTCCTCAAGAACGAGGCATTCCGAAATCAAATCGGAGTTTCAGAGACACGCGTGATGACCGCAATACAAACTGGCCGTACCATATCTTTTGATCCCCTATTCGACTGGCTCGACCAGACTGTACTCGACTTGAACAAGCCAATCGTCATTGACGGGTACCCGCGGGAGTCTAGGGCTCTGCCTAGGTTCAACATTCTCGCTAACAAATTGAAAGGAAAACGTGCGGTTCTGGCTATTCATCTACCACTGACCTTTACTGACTCCCGCAACAGGCTTGCGCGCCGGGGGCGCTCAGACGATACCGCGAAATTGGCCGAAGTGAGATACGATGAATATATCAACGAGCAATTGCCGTTATTTGCGGAACTTCACCCATCAGTGTCTCGGATAGAGTTTCCGCCCGAAGCGACGACAAATGCTATCGCCTCCAGCATAATCGGGAGATGCATCCTTTAACGTCCCGTTTCTTCATCATTTCCTTTGTCTTATATGACTCCGCCTTTTTCCGCATTTTCCCTGCGCACAACACGACCTATACGCCGTACTGGCCTCATCATTCCTGCCAGTCCCGAGCGCACGCAATTCGTCCGTTTCCGACTAGCGTCTGCAGATCCGAGAGAGAATAAGCGCGGACTGCAAGATGCATGCGAATTACTTGAGACAGGTCATGCCTTCCTGGACAACGCAGCGCTCTTAAAAGAACTGGAACGATTGATCTCTAGCAGCGACCCCAGAGTAAGGCGGTGGTGCTACAAACTGGCCGCCTTGATCAAGGACGATCGAGCACTTCCTTCTTTAGTTTTGGCCTTTGAATCTGAACCTGACCCGGAAAATCAAAGCTGGATCGCCGCTGCCCTCTTTAGCATAATGCATGACCAACAAATCGCACATTGGCTCAAGCAGCACGATCAGAGGTTCTTTGGAACCTTCCTTGAACTCGCGGCTAGGCTGTTCGCAAGAACCACTTATCTCGAAGGGAAATCAGCGCTGGGGCGAAATCACTTCGATCGGGATCCGATGGTCCGCAAATGGACATCGCTTCTTTGCGGATATCGAGTGGAAATACCTCAGCCTATTCTGGGTCACATCGACCAACTAGACCTTGTCGGCAATCTCGCGGAAGACGACGATCACGAAAGCGTAGAGTATGCTATATGGGCCCATCATCGAAATCCCGATGGTTCGGATCGAAAACTAACCAAGAGCCCTCGCCAACTTTTGGACGACTCGCCGCCGAACGTTCGCCGTTGGGTACTAAGGGTTGTCACGAAGGAGCTAGATGCGGCAAAGCGAAATAAGGATATTGTTGTCGCTGGGATAGACGACAGTTCCATTGAGGCTCGCGAAGGCCTTGCACTTGGTTTGGGCCGAATTCGCCCCTTTGGCTTACAATCGGAAATCAGGAGATGGTTCAAGAATGAGCAAGACACGGCGGTTTGCGTGGCACTCGTGGATCACATTGCACGTTGCGCAAGCACTGACCCCAATTGCATGAATGAACTCATCAATAGGTACGCGGAGACCCATGATAGCAGCGTTCTGTGTCGCAAAATCGAAACGGCTTTGGCGGGCGAATCAGACGCAAAGCGCCGATTGAAAGATATCCGAGACAGATTCAAATCAACAGACGCGAATTCACAACAATCGAACCTCCCCTTTGGAGGCAACCAACCTCAAATGGTGTTCAACATGGTCAAGATTTCAAACTCAACGCTGTCCAACGTCGCAATCAACGTAGAGGAAATTTCGAATTCAATCATTGGGAACGTCAATGGCAGCAACAATGCTGGCGTTAGAGAGATGTCGGACGCTGTTCGCACACTTATAAAGGCGCTGAATGATGATACAACGTTGGACAAGGATCTTAAGAACGAGGTCTTAAACCAACTAAACGATTTTTCTGGAGCCGAGGACGAAGCAAAGCGACACTCTCTCGGCAAGCGGCTCTTGTTAAGCCTCAACGGACTCCTACAGCTTGGAGCGAACGCTGGAACGGTCGCTCTGGCCATTGAACAATTTGCTCCGAAGCTACAGGCGCTGTTGGGATAACTATGGCACTTCGCATCTACCTTTCAGGCTCAGTTCGGAAGGGAGCCACTGACGATCGGCCGTCAGAGCACTATTGGACCGACGATGATGAAGAACGGATTCGTGCTGGGCTACGGCCTCACGAGGTCACCCTACTCAATCCTCAGAAATCAGGAGTGGACCGCTCTGATCCCAAAGCCAATTTTGGCTGCGACTTATACCTGGTAGAAACTAGCAACGTAGTCTTAGTAGATGCCCGAACCAAGAAAGGAATTGGCATCGGTGCTGAAATGATGTTTGCATGCGCTCGAAATATTCCAACGATAACTATCGCTCCTAAACATTCTCACTATCGGCAGGCCCTC
Organism: Bradyrhizobium sp. DN3; assembly: GCF_041357655.1. Taxonomy (NCBI): domain Bacteria; kingdom Pseudomonadati; phylum Pseudomonadota; class Alphaproteobacteria; order Hyphomicrobiales; family Nitrobacteraceae; genus Bradyrhizobium; species Bradyrhizobium sp. DN3. Next base: position 6,935 of record NZ_JAULLN010000014.1, read on the forward strand.
GTTCGCAATCTCTTCGGAGAGGACGTGCGCGACTGGACGCATCCATTCGTGTTGGGACTGTCAGATTATGTCGTCGAGTCGCTGACCGAAAGCATCGAACTGCTCAAACGACATGTGACGCTCGGCAGCTTACCTCTTACCAAGAACATTGATGAAGCGATCGAATATTATCGTCGCTCGCAAGGATCACATGCGATCTAATGATGTTATATTCGCTGCCCTTGGAGACGATATTTGGCTCTACACCAGTGAGACGCCCGGGCCTGATCATGTTGTGCGGGATGGACGACGATACTCCCGCTTTATGGACCGGATATACATTCCCTGCGCGACGGCCGAACTTAATCTGAGGCAAATTCTTATTCTCAATCGGTACCGAGAGAGCATTTTATCCTCGGACCCACAATTTAAGCATCGAACTCGGATGCGGCGCCTCGCGATCGACTTTATCGACGCCGTCAGCAATGGAAGTCTATTCGAGATTGGCTGCGGCCTCTATCCACTCGTGAACGAACTCGGGTCTCGGACAAATTACGTCGCTCTCGAGATCGATTCGTTTGCCTGCGCGCAATTGCGGGCCCAAGGACTGGATTGTTGTGCTCAGCCCTCCGAAATCCGATATCGCCTTCAATCATTCGATCTGGTGGTTGCCTTGTTCGTAATGCAGTTTCACGTGCCCGACGAGACCCTGCAGTTGCTAGTGTCCTCTACCGGCTTGGACACCGTGTTTCTCTTCAACGTCGCGACTAAAGACCCTGCAATCCGACACGCGGTATCATCCAAACTGCTTGAGCAAGGGATGTGGATGCACGCGATCCAAGCACCAACCTTAGGGAACGATACAATTTTTGTCGGCGCGAAGCGCGCTGGAATACTTCGGGCGCTTCATGGGGCGGCAGCCGTCCAAACCGGACTGCAGGACTGATTCGCTTCTCTCTCACACGCCCAGACCATCTTCAATATGAGCCCTCGCCGATATAGGATGGATTCTAGGTGGCATGGGATTAGAGAGTCGTGGACCAGTCCAACGTATTTGCAGAGGTGTTAGGTCAGACCGGATACTTGCTATCCGGACGGCCCGTGGCTGGGCTATTGCTTGCTAACGATTTTAAAACTGAAACTAGCAATTTTCTCCGATTCGAGCGCCTATTCGGTACCTCCGATAGAGGTTTTGGCGCCAATGCTCTGTTTGTCTCGCAAGGGTCGCCGATTATCGTCTTCAAGGACCTCACGGACACCTCGGAGCCAGTTGACCCCCAGATCATTGACTTCCAATCTCTGGCATGGAACGCCGGATTGGCTCCGCTCGTTTGGGTCACAACGAAGAATCGCATCTTCATATTGAATGGATATGCACGTCCCTGCGGAAACGTCGAGGCAATTACGCTGGAAAAGTTTGCGTGCGGAGATCAAACCGCACTTAAACGTCTTGAAAGTATCTTTGGGCGTCTCGCAATCGACTCCGGCCTTTTTTGGGAAACAGAGCTGGGGTGTCGCTTAGATCGCCGCACGAAGGTCGATGCCGCACTGCTCCGGGATCTCGCAGCTTTAGAAGAAGCACTTGAAACCTCAGGACTCGATAGCTTTCTCGCGCAAAAACTGATCGGGAGAACAATTTTTGCGAAATACCTTGCTGATCGCGGCCTATTGACTGGTTCAACCTTGAAACAGGTCACTAGGGCCCCTGGCCTCGTGGAGGCGCTTCGTTCTCCCTCGTCCGCTTGGCGGCTGTTTCGGTGGATACAGAAGACGTTCAACGGTGATCTTTTCCCACCCGAGCAGAAGGCGGAGCATAAGCTCGTCAACGCAGAACAACTTGAACTCCTCGCGCGCTTCTTAGAGGGGGAGCAACTCGATACAGGGCAGCGCTCACTGTTTCCTTTTCGCTTCGAGGCGATACCAATCGAAGTTATATCAGCGATGTATGAACAGTTCGCCCATGCAGTTGCTGGTACTGCAGCCGCTCAACAGAGCCTCCATTATACACCCACGAACCTTGTAGATTTTCTTTTGAATCGCGCGTTCGAAGGGATTACGTCGCACGCCAAAGTGCTCGACCCTGCGTGCGGCTCAGGTGTTTTCTTAGTTGAGAGCTTTAGAAGACTTGTACGGCTAAGAGCTGGCAAAAAGGAGGTGACCCGCGATTTGGTCCGAGAGGTCCTCTACAACCAACTTTTCGGAGTCGACATCAATCCAAGCGCTTTGCAGGTTACGGCCTTCAGCCTTTACCTGTCTGCGCTTGATATGGATCCCCTGGCGGGATCGAACTGGCACGATCTCAAGTTCGAGAAGCTGCTCGGACGCTCGCTCTTTTGTTGCGACTTCCTAACTTCTCCGCTTTTCTCAGAATGCAAGTTTGATCTAATCGTCGGAAACCCACCTTGGACCTACGGAGGAGCATCAAGTAGGCTCAAGCGCAAATCCGAGGGGCGATCTTGGGGGCCTACGCCGAGCAGATCTCCAGACTGGGATTTCTTATGGCGAGCAAGCAGCATTTGTTCCGCAAGTGCACGAATCGCATTGGTAATGAAGGCCACACCGTTTTTTAGCCGAGACGCCACGGCGGCTCGTGCGCGAAGTCAGCTCCTACTTTCATTCTCGAATGTTTCCCTCATCAACCTGTCGCAGCTTCGAGGCGAACATCTATTTCCCAGCATTTCCAGATCGTCGGATAGAGCAGGCGCTCCAAAACGCGGTCGTCCAAATCTGGCACCAGCCTTGCTGTTCTTTGGCTCCCGGAAAAATGCACAAGAGGATGCTGAGTTGACCGTGGGAAATGTTAGTTGGTCGAACACATTCCGGAGACACGGACTGATCCAGATCGCGCGAGAAACAATCAAGAACGTCCCAATACGATCTGCCAACTTGGACGTCGGCCTTCTGAAAGCTGCGACCCTTGGGAACTTACGCGAGTTTGAAGTTCTGCAGTCTATAGTCACTCGATCTTCGAATGTTCGACTTAGTGCTTGGTTGCGTTCCTACGAGCTTCCAGCTGACCAAGGATTTCAGCTCGGTGGCGGAGACAAAAAGCCTACGACACACCTTGAGCGAATGCCTGCATTGACGGCACCTGACTACCAAGCTCCCACTTTGCCTACAGAGCTTCCTCCTTTCGTAGCCTTGACGGCGCACCGCCCCCGCGATCCAAGAATTTATCGTGGGCCACTTGTGCTTTGCCCCGAGGGTTGCTTCACAAAGGCTTTAGAGCCGGGACGGTACTCAGCTGCCTATGAGACGCGCGACATTGCCTTCAACGAATCGTTCGTGGGAATTTCGTTTGCAAACTCCAGGCATGATGTGGGCCGAGCGCTGGCTGCCCTAATGCACTCGAAGATGATTGCTTTTCAGCTTGCGTTTGGGGCGTCGAACGTAGGTATCAAGCAGCCCAAAATTGAAAAGGTTGATTTGGGAGCATTGTGCATCCCTGATCTCTTCGCCGTTCCGGCGGGCTTCGTTGAACAGCTTGATCATCTGGGGGGCAGGCTCCGAGATCTGTCGGCCAACCCATCTGCCGTCTTGCGGGCACTTGATGACGTTGCCTACCGCCTTTTTCGCATTGACGCCTCTGATCAAACTGTAATCAACGATATTCTGGATCGTAGCCGCGCGCTCTTTTTGGACACCGACACCGCTAGGATACAGACGGTGCGATCTGTCGACAATGAAACTCTGAGGCGATATGTTCGTGAGTTTACAGACCTCATGGACAGAGAGCTCGCAAAGTTTTCTCATTTGCGCAGCCGGCATGTGACTACTCTCCGCTTCGGTTCCCATGTGCTAGCCTTGAGAGTTGAATTTGCTCGCGAGGGAGTGAAGCCCGCTCGACCCAAACTCGAAGCGAAACCTGAATTGTTTGAAGGAACTCTCTTTCGAAGCTTAGGCGGTAGTTCGATTCCAAATTTTCATCAGAACCGCTACTTCTTCGATCTATCTCCCGGAATGCTGTATCTTCTCAAACCTGATGAACACAGGCTTTGGCGACCATCCGACGCACAGAACGACGTCGCGATGCTCAAAGGCAGTGGTGAGAGTCTTTTGCAGCTCGATGGATTTGGAAGGAAACTCTCACTTCAGAGTCCTCCCCACAGTCTTCACTAGGTTCAATGGAGCACGAGGTCCAGACTAAGCTTTAGCTTAGATGCAACAAGCAACTGAGCCGCTGATGCAGGGGGCCCTACTCCGCCGCCAGGCGCACGTGGCGTGCGGTCGGCGTGCGCATGGTGACGAGCTCTTCGGCCGCGGTTGGATGCAGCGCGATCGTGGCGTCGAAATCGGCTTTGGTCGCCTTCATCTTCACGGCGATCGCGACCGCCTGGGTGATCTCGGCGGCGGCATCGCCGACGATGTGGCAGCCCAGCACGCGGTCGGTGGCCCCGTCGACGACGAGCTTCATCAGCACGCGCGTGTCGCGGCCCGACATCGTCGCCTTGATGGGGCGGAACGTCGTCTTGTAGATGTCGACGTGGCTGTACTGCGCCCGCGCCTCGGTTTCGGTGAGGCCGACGGTGCCGACCTCCGGCTGCGAGAACACGGCGGTCGGAATGTTGGCGTGATCGACCCTCACCTCGCGCTTGCCGAACACGGTGTCGGCGAAGGCATGGCCCTCGCGGATCGCGACCGGCGTCAGGTTGAAGCGGTGGGTGACGTCGCCGATCGCATAGATGCTGTCGACCGAGCTCTTCGAGAAATGATCGACCGCGATGCCGCCATTCCTGGGATTGATGGCGACGCCGGCATTCTCCAGCCCGAGATTGGCGACGTTGGGATGGCGGCCGATCGCGAACATCACCTGCTCGGAGGCGAGGCTCGATCCGTTCGACAGATGGGTGGTGAACTCCTCGCCATGGCGGTCGACCTTGGTCACGGTGCAGCCGGTGAGGATGGTGATGCCCTGCTTCTCCATCTCGGCGCGAACATGGGTCCGAACATCCTCGTCAAAACCGCGAAGGATGTTGTCGCCGCGATAGATCACGGTGACGTCGGAGCCGAAGCCGGCGAAGATGCCGGCGAATTCCAGCGCGATGTAGCCGCCGCCCTGGATCACGATCCGCTTCGGCAGCCTCGCAAGGTGGAACGCCTCATTGGAGGAGATCACGTGCTCGATGCCGGGAATTGCCGCGCCGTGGTTCGGCGCGCCGCCGGTGGCGATCAGGATGTATTTCGCTCTGATCTTCCTGTCGTTCTCGAGCAGGCGGATGGTGTGCGCATCCTCGATCACCGCGCGGCTTTTGACGATCTGCGCGCCCGACTTCTCGACGTTTGCGGTGTAGGCCGCCTCGAGCCGCGCGATCTCCTTGTCCTTGTTGGCGATCAGCGTCGGCCAGTCGAAGCTGGCGGACGGAACGGTCCAGCCGAAGCCGGCGGCGTCCTCGAGCTCGTGACGGAAATGCGAGCCGATCACGAACAGCTTCTTCGGCACGCAGCCGCGGATCACGCAGGTGCCGCCCATGCGGTACTCTTCCGCAATCGTCACGCGGGCGCCATGGCCGGCCGCGATGCGGGCGGCACGCACGCCGCCCGAGCCGCCACCGATGACGAAGAGGTCGACGTCGAATTCAGCCATTGTCCACTCCGACCCCTTTCAGCGATCTCTGATCAGATAGTATCGATCAGATCTCCTTGCCACGCTTGCGCATCTCGGCGCGGAAGGCTCCCATCACGGTTTCGGAGAAGTTCTGGGCCCAGGAGTTCATGAAGGCCATGCTCAGCCCGATGGCGCGGGGCTCGGCCTCGATCAGCTTCTTGCCCAGCGGCGACTTGTAGAAGGTGACGAGGTCCTTCAGCTCCTGCTCGGTGAACTCGCTGGCATAGATCTGCGCCATGCCTTCACCGATCTCGTTCTGGCGGCCGGCGAGCTGCTGGGCCACGATCGGCGCGACCTCGTTGAGGTCCTTCTGGTAGTTGAGGTTCTGCTGCGTCAGCGCGATCTTGGTCTTCTCGACGAGGCCGGGCACGGCGCCTTGATACATCGCGGTCGCGTTCTTGATCTGCAGGATCTCCCTGGCTGCGGCAATCGCCGCAGGCGAGGCTTTCGGCTGGGCAGGCGCCGCGGCCTTGGGCGCACCCTGCTGGGCCACAGCCGGGGCGACCGAGAGGGCCAGTCCCACAGCAAGGGTCGCGGCCGGCAACAATTTCAAAACGCTCTTCATTCCTAGTCTCCTTAGGGCTTTCGCCGTTCAATCACGCGGATTCCCTCGCCGCCCGCCAGAACGGCCGAGCTGGCCAGGCCGATGAACAGGCCATGCTCGACCACACCGGGGATGGCGCTCAACGCCTTGGCGAGACTGGGTGGATCCACAATACGTCCGAGCTGGGCATCGACGATCCAGTGGCCGCCGTCGGTGACGAAAACGTGGCCGTCCTTCGCCTTGCGGACCGCCATTTGCCCGGAAACGCCGCATTCGGCAAATGCCTTTTCGATCGCGCGGCGCGTCGCCCCAAGCCCGAACGGGATGACCTCGACCGGCAGCGGAAACTTGCCGAGCGTCGGCACCCATTTGCTGTCGTCGGCAATCACGATCATGCGATCCGAGGCGGCCGCCACGATCTTCTCGCGCAGCAGCGCGCCGCCACCGCCTTTGATGAGATTGAGCTCGGGATCGATCTCGTCGGCGCCGTCGACGGTGATGTCGAGATGGTCGATCTCGTCCAGCGTGGTCAGCGGCACGCCGCAACGCTCCGCATCAGCGCGCGTCGCCTCCGAGGTCGGCACACCGATCACCTTGAGCCCGGCGGCGACGCGCTCGCCGAGCAGCTCGACGAAATGTTTTGCAGTCGAGCCGGTGCCGAGCCCGAGCTGCATGCCGTCGCGCACCTCCTCGAGGGCGCGCGCTGCAGCCTGCCGCTTCAACTGGTCCATGTTCACGTTTGCGCCCGCCTTTGGATCGAGAATGTGCCGCCGGGTGTGGCCGGTTGCGGCGGCCTATGTAGCCTCGTTTTTCCCCGGAGAACAGGGTCTGGGAACAGGTCTATAAGCGGATATTATGGCCCCGCCCCTTGCTTCGATACGACCGCGCCGGTAGCGCTTCGCCCATGACCTCCCCTCACACCATCGTCTTCGATCTCGACGGCACGCTTGTGGATACGGCGCCCGACCTGATCACCGCGCTGAATCACGTGCTCGACCGCGCAGGGCTGCCGCCCGTGCCGATGGCCTCGGCCCGCAACATGATCGGCGCCGGCGCCCGCAAGCTGATCGAGCGGGGCCTGGAGGCCGAGGGTCGCACCGTCACCCCCGCAGACATGAACCGGATGACGGCCGATTTCATCGCTTATTATGCCGACCATATCGCGGTCGAATCCCGCCCCTTCGAGGGGCTCGAGGCCGCGCTCGACCATTTTGCCGCCCAGGGCCATCGCCTCGCAGTCTGCACCAACAAGCTGGAATGGCTGTCGCAGCGGCTTTTGGACCAGCTCGACCTCAGCCGTCGCTTCGCGGCGATCTGCGGCGCCGACACGTTCGGCGTCCAGAAGCCCGATCCGACCATTTTCCGCGAGACCGTGGCGCGCGCCGGCGGAGAGGTCAAAGCCTCCATCATGGTCGGTGACGCCGGAACCGACGTTGGCGTCGCCCGGCGGGCCGGCGTGCCCGTCATCGGGGTCAGCTTCGGCTATACGGACGTGCCGATCGCCGAGCTGAAACCGGACCGGCTGATCCATCACATGCGCGACCTCCCCGCCGCAGCGCACAGCCTGATGAATACCCGGACTCCCGCAAGCCACTGATTAAGCTATATTATTCCGCAGAACCCCGCATTAACCATCTATTACCTATGCGCAGCCCGCCGGTTGCCTGCCCCAAACGACACTCCTAAGGTCCGGCTGGGGTAGGTGGCGGTTCGTCGCAGAAATGGGTGGTCATGCGTCGTGTCATCGCGATTGCGTTAGCAGGAGCGAGCCTTGGTGGCTGCTCCTCGATGTCCTGGGACATGTTCAAATCGGCCCCGCCGACCGTCCAGGTCAGGCTCGAGTCAAGTCCTCCGGGGGCTGACGCCACAACCTCGCTCGGTCCGGGCTGCAAGACCCCCTGCTCCGTCTCGGTTCCCGCCCCCGATGCTCCGTTTACGGTCGCTTTCGCGCTGGCCAAGTACCAGCCGGCGAACGTGCCGGTGAACGTGATCAAGAATCCCGGCGATTTCACCACGCCCGCCTCGGTGACCACCGACCCGAATCCGGTGTTCGCGGAGCTCCAGCCGGCCACTCCGCCCAAACCGGTCCGCAAGCCGCACCGGCCGAAGAAGCCGAAACCGGCCGCTGCCGCAGCCCCGGCGGATGCCGCACAGACCGCGGCCTCGCCGTTCCCGGATCCGAACGCGGGCAAGCGCTGACCTTGCGTATCCAACCCGATTGTCCTCGGCCAGCGTGATGCTTAGATTGCTTCCAGAGCACCGCTAAAGCATCGGTGCGCGAGTCGCCCAAAGTGACAAGGCCTCCCGTATGAACGGATCTTCCGCGAGCCCTCTCGCCGCGCTATCGAGCCCCATGACCGATCCGTTCGGGCGGACCATCAGCTATTTGCGCGTCTCCGTCACTGACCGCTGCGACTTGCGCTGCTTCTATTGCATGTCGGAGGACATGACGTTCCTGCCCAAGGCGGACCTGCTGACGCTGGAGGAACTCGATCGGCTCTGCTCGGCCTTCATCGCCAAGGGCGTGAAGAAGCTGCGGCTCACCGGCGGCGAGCCCTTGGTCCGCCGCAACGTGATGACGCTGGTGCGCTCGCTATCGCGGCATCTTTCCAGCGGCGCCCTGAACGAGCTGACGCTGACCACCAACGGCACCCAGCTTGGGAAACATGCGAGCGAGCTTGCCGATTGCGGCGTCCGCCGCATCAACGTCTCGCTCGACACGCTCGATCCGCGGAAGTTTCGCGAGATCACCCGCTGGGGCGAGATCGACAAGGTTCTGGAAGGCATCGAAGCCGCACGCGCCGCAGGGCTCAGCGTGAAGATCAACGCGGTGGCGCTGAAGAACCTCAACGAGGACGAACTGCCCGAGCTGATGCGCTGGGCCCATGGCAAGGGCATGGGCCTGACGCTGATCGAGGTGATGCCGATGGGCGAGATCGGATCGGGACGGATCGACCAATATCTGCCGTTGTCGCTGGTGCGCGCCCGCCTCGCCCAGCAATTCACGCTGACGGATCTGGCCGAGACCACGGGCGGACCGGCGCGCTATGTCAGCGTCGCCGAGACCGGCGGCAAGCTCGGCTTCATCACGCCGATGACCCATAATTTCTGCGAATCCTGTAACCGGGTGCGCATCACCTGCACGGGAACGCTGCACACCTGCCTCGGCCACGAGGATGCCTCGGATTTACGCAAACCTCTGCGTGCATCGAATGAGGATGTGCTGCTTGCGGATGCGATCGACCGCGCCATCGGGCTGAAGCCCAAGGGCCACGACTTCATCATCGACCGCCGCCACGACCGTCCCAGCGTCTCCAGGCACATGAGCGTCACCGGCGGGTAGTCCTTAACCTGCTCGCGGGTGTTATTCCCCTTAACTATCAACAAACTTCCAATTGACTGGCGGCACGCCCGCTGGTTTGGTGCGGCTGCCTTATGCCTGCGCGGCGAGACAAGCCACGCGCCAACTCGGCGCAGTCAAGACGGCCGGGGCACAATCGGGGGAGGACCTATCGTTGCAAGCGCTCCTAAAGCTGAGCCGAGGAATTGACGCGTTCACGCGCTGGACGGGCAAACGCCTGGCGTGGTTGATCGTGGTCGCCGTCATCATTTCGGCGGTCAATGCGATCGTCCGCAAGACGTTCGACACGTCGTCCAATTCGTGGCTCGAGCTGCAATGGGTGCTGTTCAGCATCGTCTTCCTGCTGTGCTCGCCCTGGACTCTGCTCGATAACGAGCACATCCGCATCGACATCGTGAACAATGCGCTGCCGAAGACGGCTCGCAACGTCATCGACGTGATCGGTCACCTGTTCTTCCTCATTCCGCTGTGCATCGTCATGATCATCACGGGCGTGCCGTTCTTCGAGCGCTCGTTCCAGATCAACGAGCAATCCGGCAACGCCGGCGGCCTGCCGCAATGGCCCGCCAAATCCCTGATCATGATCGGGTTCGCTTTGCTGCTCGTTCAAGGCATCTCCGAGCTGATCAAACGAATTGCGGTCATGCGCGGAATGATGCCGGACCCGCACGAATCCCAGGTGTCGGCGCTGGAGGCGGAAGTCGAGCATCTCGTCGAAGCGATCGAGAAGAAGTAGCCGTTGGCGACGGTTTAGGGGGAATTATGACCGCGTTTATCATCGCCAATATGGCGCCCATCATGTTCGCGTCGCTGGTCGTCATGCTGCTGCTCGGCTATCCCGCAGCATTCTCGCTCGGCGCCGTCGGCCTGTTCTACGCCGTAGTCGGCATCGAGCTCGGCGAGTTCCGCCCGGACTTCCTCCAGGCCCTTCCGGAGCGGGTCTATGGCGTGATGAACAACGACACGCTGCTCGCCATTCCGTTCTTCACCTTCATGGGATTGGTGCTGGAGCGGTCGGGCATGGCCGAGGACCTGCTCGACACCATCGGCCAACTGTTCGGTACCATCCGCGGCGGCCTTGCCTATGCCGTGATCTTCGTCGGCGCGCTGCTTGCCGCGACGACGGGCGTGGTCGCCGCCTCCGTGATCTCAATGGGTCTGATCTCGCTGCCGATCATGCTGCGCTATGGCTATGACCGCCGCGTGGCAGCCGGCGTCATCGCCGCGTCCGGCACCCTCGCGCAGATCATTCCGCCCTCGCTCGTTCTGATCGTGATGGCCGACCAGCTCGGCAAATCCGTCGGCGACATGTACGAGGGCGCCTTCATCCCGGGCCTCGTGCTCGCCGGCCTCTACGCGGCCTACGCCTTCCTCGTCAGCGTGATCTTCCCGAAGGCCACGCCGGGCCTGCCGAAGGAGGCCATCGGCTTCCGCGAGGAGAGTGGCAGCCGAGGCCTCGGTTCGCTCGGCGTGTTGTTCCTCGCCAGCGGCGTGTTCGGCTGGTTCATGATGCGCGATTCGAGCGTGCATGGCGCCGATTACGTCGTGCTCAGCATGTTCTACGGCATCATCTTCGCATTCGTCGTCGCTGTGGTGAACTGGGTCATCGACAAGCTCACCGGCTTCCGTTTCCTCTCGAAGATGGCGCAGCAGACCACTTTCGTCATGGTGCCGCCGCTGTTCCTGATCTTCCTGGTGCTGGGCACGATCTTCATCGGCATCGCGACCCCGACCGAAGGCGGCGCGATGGGTGCGGCCGGCGCCCTCATCCTCGGTGCCGCGAAGCGGCGGCTGAGCTGGGATCTGATCCGGCAGGCCACGGAATCGACCGCCAAGCTGTCGGCTTTCGTCGTGTTCATCCTGGTCGGCGCCCGCGTGTTCTCGCTGACCTTCTACGGCGTCAACGGGCACGTCTGGGTCGAGCACCTGCTCACCTCCCTGCCCGGCGGCCAGGTCGGCTTCCTGATCTTCGTCAACGCCTTCGTCTTCGTGCTGGCCTTCTTCCTCGACTTCTTCGAGCTGGCCTTCATCGTGATCCCACTGCTCGGACCTGCCGCCGAGCACCTCGGCATCGACCTGATCTGGTTCGGCGTCATCCTCGGCGTCAACATGCAGACCTCGTTCATGCATCCGCCGTTCGGCTTCGCCCTGTTCTATCTGCGATCGGTCGCGCCGAAGGAGCGCTACACCGATCGCGTCACCGGCAAGCGGATGGACCCTGTCACCACGGGCCAGATCTATTGGGGTGCGGTCCCGTTCGTCGTCATCCAGGTCATCATGGTCGGTCTGGTGATCGCGTTCCCCGCGATGGTGATGCACTACAAGGGCGTCCAGACCAACATCGACCCCAACACGATCAAGATCGAGGTGCCGCAGATCGAGCTGCCGCCGCTGGATTTGGGACCACCGCAGAAATAGCGGGGACGACACTCGCCGTCATGCTGCGCTCAAGCGGCGCATGACGCACGACGGCGCGCGTGACAAGCACCGGAAACGCAGGCATACCGGGCCATCCTACACCCCATGGATGGCCGCTCATGCCCCGCTTGCACCCTACTCGATCGCTCGTTGGCCCGTTGATCGCCTCGCTCTGGCTGGCATGTGCCGCCACGACGGCGCAGGCCGAGCCGATCGCCGATATCCATACACTGGCGCAAAAGGAGCAGCAGCCGCTGCTCGACACCCTGCGCGATCTCGTCAACATCGAATCCGGCAGCAAGGACATCGAAGGCCTGAACCAGATCGCTGAGCGCGTTGCCGGCCAGCTCAAGCAGCTCGGCGGCACGGTGGAGATCCTGCAACCCACCGACATCTATCGCCTCGACGACACGCCTGAGAAGGTCGGGCCCGCCGTGCACGCCGTGTTCAAGGGCACGGGCAGCAAGAAGATCATGCTGATCGCCCACATGGACACGGTGTACCTGAAGGGCATGCTGAAGGACCAGCCGTTCCGCATCGACGGCGACAAGGCTTACGGCCTCGGCATCGCCGACGACAAGCAGGGCGTCGCGCTCATTCTCCATACCGTGGCATTGCTGCAGAAGCTGAGCTTCAAGGATTACGGCACGCTCACCGTGCTCACGAACGGCGACGAGGAGATCTCCTCGCCCGGCTGGCGCAGCACCATCACCCGGTTCGCCGAGGATCAGGACGTGGTGTTCTCGTTCGAAGGCGGCGGGACCGACGGCGCGCTGCGCCTCGCCACCAGCGGCATCGGTTCGGCCTATCTCACCGTGCATGGCAAGTCGTCACATGCCGGCGCAAGGCCTGAGGGCGGCGTGAATGCGCTGTACGAGCTCTCGCACCAGGTGCTCCAGATGAAGGACCTGTCTAAGCCCGAGCAAGGCCTGAAGCTGAACTGGACGGTCTCCAAATCCGGCACTAATCGCAATGTGATCCCTGCCGACGCCACGGCCCAGGCCGATGCGCGTGCGCTCAAGGTGGCCGACTTTGACGAGTTGGAGAAGGCGCTTCAGGACAAGATCAAGAATCGCCTGCTGCCCGAGTCCAAGGTCGCCCTGAAGTTCGAGGTGCGTCGCCCGCCGTTGGAGGCCAACGAGGCCTCGCGCCACGTGGCGGCCTACGGCAAGACGATCTATCAGGAGCTCGGAATGTCCCTCAAGGTCGACGAGAAGGCGACCGGCGGCGGCACCGACGCCGCGTTTGCCGCGCTCAAGACCAGAGGAGCCGTGGTGGAAGGCATGGGCCTGTCAGGCTTCGGTGCACACTCCAACGATGCCGAATATGTGCAGCTCAACAGCATCGTGCCGCGTCTGTATCTGGCCACACGTATGATCATGGATCTGTCCACCGGCAAGCTGAAATAGCGGTTGTTTTCTTCCTCCTCTCCTTGTGGGAGAGGGTTGCTTCCGCGCACTTCATGGCTAAGGGAACTCGCGGAGCGAGACCCTCACCCGTCTCGCCGCTATCGCCATAGCCGATGCAAAGCATCGGCGTTATGAGGACGGCGGCCGAAGGCCGCCTACGCCACCCTCTCCCGCACGGGGAGAGGGAAAAGAGACTGTCTCGTCCGCCAGCCGAAACCGCAGCGTGAATTCTGCGCCGCCGCCGGGGAGATTCTCCACCGCGACCGTCGCCGCATGATCGTCCGCGACCCCGCGCACGATCGAGAGCCCCAGGCCGGCGCCGTCGCTGCGCTGGCGGTCACGGCGCCAGAAGCGCTGGAAGATCAGCTCGCGCTCGGCCTCGGCGATGCCGGGACCGCAATCGCGCACCCGCACTGAGCCGTCCTCGCCCACCTCGACCTCGACGGCGGTATCCCTGGCCGTGAACTTGATGGCGTTTTCGGCGAGGTTGAAGATTGCGCGCTGAAGCATCTCCGAATTGCCGTGGATCATGACCGGCGCGTCGCTGCCCCGCAGCGCGATCTCCTTGTGCTGGGCGATCGCGAGCGGGGCGATCGAACCGACCACATCGGCGCAGACGGCGCGCAAGTCAGCGGTCTCGCTGGGATCGAGCACCAGCGTGTCGAGCTCGGCGATCTCCAGCAGCTGGGCAACGATCCGGCTCATGGCTTCGATGTCGGCATGCAGCGCCTGGCGTGCCGCGCCGTCGCCAAGCGTCTCGATCCGCGTGCGCAGGATCGTGAGCGGCGTGCGCAGTTGATGCGCGGCGTCGGCCGTGAACTGCCGCTGCAGCCGAAAGCCGTCCTCGAGGCGGTCGAGCGCCTGGTTGACGGCGGTGACGAGCGGCATGATCTCGCGCGGGATCTGCTTGGTCGGCAGGCGGATGTCGGTGCGCGCCGGGCCGATATTGCTGGCCTCCTCCGAGGCCCTCCACAGCGGCGCGATCGCGCGGCGGAAGATGATGATGTCGGTTGCGAGCAGGACCAGAAGGATCGGGATGGTGATCCACCCGACCCGCCGGAAGAAATTCGAAATGATGTCGTCGATGATGACGTCGCGATGCGCGAGATCCTCGGCGACCCGGATGCGTACCATCTTGCCGTCGATGATCCGAGTGACGCCAGCGCCGGAAATCGTTTCGGACGGCCGAAGAGCTGCGGCGCCGGTCCGCCGGTGCGAGGAAAACAGCAGCCGGCCTTCGCCATCTCGAATGTCGTATTGATAGCGGCCGTAAGCGTCCGAATAGAGCCCGCGCAGGCTGTCGGGCAGGTTGAACGTCAGCGAGCCGTCCGGCTGGGCGACGATGCGCTCCGCCAGCACCTCGGCCTGGGCGCGCATGCCGTCGCGGTGCAACTGGTCGATCTCGGAATTGAGCAGCCAGAACAGCACCAGCGGCAGGACGATCGCGACCATCGCGACCGCCACGATGTGCAGGAAGACGATCCGCCAGATCAGCGATTTGAACGTGAGCGATCTGACATGGCCGCCGGCAGCCACGCTATTTTTCCTCGGCCATGAGATAGCCGACGCCGCGGATGGTGTGGATCACCACCTTGGCGCCGTGCTCGGTGAGCTGCTTGCGCAGCCGCGAGACGTAGACCTCGACCGCATTGGAGGCGACCTCGCCTTCGAGCCCGAAGATGTGGTCCTCGACGTTCTTCTTCGGCACCACCCGCCCCTGCCGGCGCAGCAGGATCTCCAGCACCGAGGTCTCGCGCGCGGAGATGATCCGCGGCTGGTCGTCGACGAAGATCTGGCGGCTCTCGGTGTCGTAGACGAGATTGGCAAGGCGCAGCGAGCGTCCGAGCAGCTGGCCCGGCCGGCGCAGGATCGCCTCCAGCCGCGCCACCAGTTCCTCCATCGCGAACGGCTTTGCGAGATAGTCGTCGGCGCCGCTGCGCAGGCCGTTGACGCGGTCCTGTAGGCCGCCGCGCGCGGTCAGCACCAGGACCGGCAGCGGCTCCATCCTAAGGCGCAACTCGCGCAGCACCGACAGGCCGTCGCCGTCGGGCAGGCCGAGGTCGAGGATCATCGCGGCATAGCTGACGCTGCTCACGGCCTCGCGCGCCTCGGCGGCGCTTCCGACGATGTCGCTCTCATAGCCGGCTGCCGCCAGCCCGCCGGCCACGAGCCGCGACAGCTCGACATTGTCCTCGACGATCAGAAGGCGCATCAAAGTCCCGTGTATCACCGCGCGGCTCGCGCCGCCTCTGCGCCCTTTTCCAGCATTCGGGAGGCCTCGGCCAGCAAAAAAGCACCCAGCGGAACTGGTCACCGGTCAGGTTCGTGTAAGCCAATCAGGTGTGCACTCGTAAGGCGGGGACGGCGGGCGTAGCAAGCTGGCCCCTTTTAGCCCCGCCCCTCGAAATAGGCGCAAAGCAGGGTCGTCTCCTTTTGGGCTATGGATTTCCGAAAGAGCCGGCACTTGAAACGGCGGTCCTTCCCCTCTCCGCTCTCGATCAGGAACATGCATTCACTGCAAACGTCACTACGGTGACGGCGCTTGGCAACATCGAGCCCAACCAGGACGCGGCGAAGTGTATCGCGCAGCCGAGATTGATCGGGGAGCTCAAGGGCCACAAGCTGATCGCGCAGGGCGTTCATCGGATCGCGCTCCAGGAACCTCTCGCCTTCACTTGTAAGGCAGAGCGAAATCGAGCGCTTATCCTCTGCAGATGGCTTGCGGACCATCAGTCCCTTGCTCTGCAGTACGGCGGCAATCTGCGATGCGGCGCTGCGGGGCGTGCCCAAAAAGCTGGCGAGAGCAGTCGGCGTCCGCGAAAATCTGTTTGCGCGAGCGAGAAAGCGCAAGGCCATCCATTCGCGATCGCTAAGACCCGAACGATTACCTTCAAAATGCCAACTGTCGGCAGATTGTATCAGGAGTTGTACGATCTCAATTGCCATGCTCATCGATAAGTCCCCACGGGAAACGGCCGCCCTGGCATCTCGATCGGAGATCGAGAGCCGCCGTGTCAGGTGAAAGCTGAATTCCCGTCGGAACTGGTTGAGTCCGGTATGCTGTACCGTGAAGTCGGAACGACGGTGAACGAACCGCCGCGACTTCAGCCCGATTGCCGGATTCCGATAGCCTGATCGTTCCGCGAAAGGAACACCGAAGAACTACGCATCGCGCTAGCGTTGAGATGACACCAAATCTCGCGCGTTCGATGGACATCGACAGCCTCTGCCCCGCACCGCTGATGAGCATGCATCGAGAGGGCAGAGGCACTCTTGTCAGGTTCGTGTAAGCCATGGCCGCGCACAGGTCGTAGGATGGATGGAGCGCAGCGAAACCCCATCCTGCGGACCGATCCGTTCCAAACAGAGACTCCGGCAGAACTCAAACGAGAGCAACACATGCACCTGTTCAGATTCACACTCGCATCCGCCTTCTGCATGATGACGACGTTCGCCCAGGCGGCCGGCTTTCGCTTCATCACGGTGCCGGCCGATGCTGGCTTGCCAGCATTCCAGGCGGCCGTGTGGTCGCCGTGCCAGGAGCAGGCGGGCGAAGTCAAACTTCGCACGATCACTTTGCCTGCGACGCGGGACTGTGCGGTCTCAGGTGACAAGCTGCCATTGATCGTGATCTCGCATGGCTATGGGGGATCCTTCATCGGCCATCATGACACGGCCGAGGTGCTCGCCGATGCCGGGTTCGTCGTCGTCGCGCTCGACCATCCCGTCGACGCCGGCGGTGGCGACATGAGCCGTGCGGACACGCTCGCCGCATTGACGGAGCGACCCGCAGACATCACGAGATTGATCGACCATATGCTCACCGCATGGTCCGATCATGCGAAGCTCGGCCGTGACCATGTCGGGTTCTTTGGTTTTTCGAGGGGCGGCTATACCGGCCTGGTGGTCGCGGGCGCCAATCCCGATCTGCGAAAGGCCATCGCCTTGTGCCCGGAAAATTCGCCGAAACCCAGCTGCGCCGAACTGCGACGAAACGAGATCCCGGCACAAGCATTGGCGCATGACCCGCGCGTCAAGGCCCTTGTCGTTGCCGACCCCGCCTTCGGTCCATTGTTCGACCGGGAGGCTCTGAAGGACGTAAAAATTCCGATCCAGCTTTGGGCGTCGGCGCTGAGCGGAGACGACAAGACCGGCGGCGAAGTCACGCTGGATTATGTTTCACTGATTGAGCGCGACCTGCCGGTCAGATCCGACTATCATCTCGTGCCGAATGCCGGTCATTATGCATTCCTTCCGCCCTGCACGCCGGATCTGGCGAAGAAGCGTCCCGACATCTGCACCGACAGACCTGGGTTCGACCGCGCCGCCTTTCACGATCAGCTCAACGCCGCCGCCCTGGCCTTCTTCCGAACGCATCTGGCAGGGACCGATCGGCCGTGAAGGGGCGCCATTGTCTTGCGCCGAAGCGGACAGGTGAGCTCAGAATTACGAAGGTCTCTTCTTTGCCATCACCCGAACCAAGCTCAGGAACTTCTTCAGGACCGGCGACGGATCATCTCGCCGCCAGGCCAACCCGAGAACAGCCTTTGGAGAGGCATCTGCAAGACGGCGATAAGTGACCCCCTTGATACGGGCGCTCTGCATCGTCGACGGCACAAGTGCGATGCCCAGCCCGGCCGCGACCAAGCCAAGAGTAGATGTAATTCGGGGCGCCGGCTGGCCCAGGCGAGGCGTAAACCCCGCCGCTCGACACGCCGCCATGGTCTCGTCGTGCAGACCGGTCCCCGCCGGACCGATCATGATGAATTGGTCGCTTGCCAGACCTTTCAGCGAGACAGTTTTCGATCTGGTCCTTGCCAAGGGGTGATGACTTGGCAGCGCCGCGATCAACGGCTCCTCTTGAAGAAGTGTCACCACGACTCCGTTTGCATGCACTTGAGGAGCACGTACGAATGCCACGTCCATCTGATCGTTGTCGAACTGAGCAACGATCTCGTTGCTGAGCCCTTCGTGCAAAACCAGCGAAACCGTCGGAAATCTTTCACGGAACGTGCAGATGGCGTCGGGAACGAGTGGGTTGAACGGCGCAGTTGGTGCGATGCCGATGCATAGAGTACCTTGCTCACCCCGTGCTGCACGGCGCGTTGTTTCGATCGCGCGATCGAACTGCACGAGGACGGCTTTGGCCTCGCGAAGGAGTGCCTGACCCGCGATGGTCAATTCGACGCCACGAGAGGAACGACGGAAAAGCTGAACGTTCATTTCTCGTTCCATCAAGCTGATTTGGCGACTCAGGGGCGGCTGCTGCATGTCGAGGCGCTCTGCTGCACGCGTGATGTGCTTTTCTTCAGCGACGGCAATGAAATATCGAAGGCGCCGGAGATCCATGGACATACCCAAAAAGTATCACGATCGCTCCGAGCATATCATAGCGAACGCCCGCTCAAAGTGCGATATCTGCCGTCACCTGGCTCGGAGGAGAACGGGTATGCCATTGCAAAGGCGTGATCTCCTGAAAATCGCATTTGCCACGATCGCGACGGCGGCTGTGCCACGGATCGCGTTGGTTGCTGAAAGTTATCCGACGCGAAGTGTGCGCCTCATAGTGGGATTTCCCGTCGGAGGACCAGTCGACATCGCGGGCCGAGTGATTGCTCCTTGGCTTTCCGAGCGCTTGGGCCAGCCCTTCATCGTCGAAAACCAACCGGGCGAGAGCGGAAATGTCGCCACCAGATCCGTCGTCAAGGCAGAACCTGACGGCCACACGCTTCTCGTCTGCGGGCCGGTGAACACGATCAACACGACCCTCTTCAAAGAGCTCGACTTCGATTTTGGTCGCGATATCACGCCAGTTGCGGATCTTTACCAAGTCCCGCTTGTCATCGAGGTGCATCCTTCCGTTCCGATCAGGACGGTTTCGGAGCTGGTTGCCTACGCCAGGGCCAATCCCGGAAAGCTCAAGGTCGGATTTGCCGGCCGAGGCACGCCACAGCACATCGGCATCGAGCTGTTCAAGACCATGACAGGCATAGACGTCACGCTCGTACCCTATCTCGGCTCAAGACCCGCGCTCTCGGACCTTCTGGCCGGCAGCATCCACGCAATGTTCGACCCAATGCCTTCGTCGATTGCGCACATCAAGCGGGGCGAACTTGTCCCGATCGCTGTGACAACTCTGAGCAGATCGGCAAACCTCCCCGACGTGCCGATTGCTGCCGACACCGTCGCAGGCTACGAGGCAGGATCGTGGTTCGGCATAGGCGCGCCGCGAGCAACACCGAAAGATATCGTCGATAAGCTAAATGGCGAGGTCAACGCTGCACTTGCGACCCCGAGCATCAAGGAGAAGCTTGCAGAGCTCGGAGGGAACATGATGCCCGGCTCACAGGCACAATTCGAGCAGTTCATCGTGCAAGAAACTGAGAAATACGCCGGCGTGATCCGCTTGGCAGGACTTGCAGCGAAGTGAGAGGTTTCCGCTCATAGCCCTAAGCCGATCGGTTTGGCCCATGCCTTGCGCAGTGCGCCTTGAACCTCATCGGGATCGAAGTCCATGGTCACTCCCAAGGATCGGCCAAGGATGGGCACAGCGACAGGGTTTTCGGATTTTTCGATGATAGCTTTTTGCCACTGTGTTGCCCGACGAGTCAAGCGGCTTCGCAACTAGCAGCATCGGGAGATGCCGAAACGTTTCCGTCGCTCATTGGTCCCGCCCCCCACTTCCGCTCTCAAAACACGGCGCGCGCCGCGGCCGCGCGAGGATCGTCGCATCCCGCTGATTTACGACGACGTATCAGTCTGTTGGCAACATCGACAGGAAGTACCGCCGTGACCCCTCGTCTACTGTGCATGGGGTTGTTTTTGCATATTTTGAGTCTGGCACTCTCCAAACGCGGAGACGACAACGCCCCGGAGCCTTCGCTCCGGGGCGTTGCAGGCAACAGCTGGCGTGATCAGCTCTGCGAGCGCCGCGCCATGAAGATGTCGTAGCCGACCTCGGCGACCTGGAACCAGGCGTAGCCGTCGCTCGTGAACTTGGCGAGGGAATCGTGCACCTTCTTGAAGCTGGCGTTGGTCGCGCCGACTTCGGCGTGCAGCTCCTTGGCAGCCTTGTGGCAGGCATCCATGATCGACGGCGAGAAGGCGTGCAGCTTGGTGCCGCCCGCCAGCAGCTTCTTCAGTGCCAGCGGATTGGCGTTGTCGTAGCGCGCCATCATGTAGTTGTTGGCGTAGTGGCCGGCCTGCTCCAGCACGCTCTGGTAATATTTCGGCAGCGCGTTCCACTTGTCGAGGTTGACGAAGGCGAGCAGCATCGGTCCGCCTTCCCACCAACCGGGATAGTAGTAGTGCGGCGCGATCTTGTAGAAGCCGAGCTTCTCGTCGTCATAGGGGCCGACCCATTCGGCGGCGTCGATGGTGCCCTTCTCCAGCGCGGGATAGATATCGCCGCCGGCGAGCTGCTGCGGCACCACGCCGAGCTTCTGGAGCACGCGGCCCGCAAAGCCGCCAATGCGGAATTTCATGCCCTTCATGTCGTCGGGCGTGTTGACCTCCTTCCTGAACCAGCCACCCATCTGGCAGCCGGTGTTGCCCGCGAGCAGCGAGACGACATTGTAGCCCTTGTAGAATTCGTTGAGCACGTCGCGCCCACCGCCCAGCATGTACCAGGCCTGGTTGATGCGCATGTTGGGACCGAACGGCACGGCCGAGCCGAAGGTGAAGGTCGGGTCCTTGCCGAAATAGTAGTAGGACGCGGTGTGGCCGATCTCGCAGGTGCCGTTCTGCACGGCGTCGAGCACCTGGAGACCCGGCACGATCTCGCCGGCGGCGAAGATCTGGATCTGGAATTTGTTGTCGGTCGCTTCCGCGACCATCTTGCACATCATCTCGGCGCCGCCGAACAGCGTATCGAGCGATTTCGGCCAGCTCGTCGGCATGCGCCATTTGATTTCCGGCATCGACTGCGCGATCGCGGGCGCCGCGAGCGTGGCGGCGCCGGCCGCACCAAGTCCCGTGACCTTGATGAAGTCTCTTCTCTTCATGATTTCCTACCCTGATGGATCTGCTTGTTGGGCCTTCTTGCCGAGGCTTGGGGACAGCATGGATCATCGCTCCGCCGAATGCCATCCCGATCGCACTGCGGCAAAGAAAAAGCCCGGCCTCCTAGAGGAGGCCGGGCTACTGGTCTTACGACTTAAGCCGTAGATCAGCCGCGGGTGCGCGAGCGGATCATGAAGCTGTCGTAGGTATATTCGGCGACCTGCCACCACAGATATTCGTCGGAGCGGTAGGCCTGCATGGCGTCGATCGACTTCTTGAAATCGGCGTTCTTGCCCGAGATCTCAGCCCACAGCTCGTTGGTCGCCTTGAGGCAGGCTTCCAGCACCTCGTTGGTGAAGGGACGCAGCTGGGTGCCGCCGGCGACCAGACGCTTCAGCGCCGCCGGATTCTGCATGTCGTAACGCGCGGCCATCCAGCTGTTGGCGTTGGCCGTCGCGTTGGTGAGGATCGCCTGGTAGTTCTTCGGCAGCGCATTCCACTTTTCCAGATTGGCGAAGGCGTGGACGGTCGGACCGCCTTCCCAGAAGCCCGGATAATAGTAGTACTTGGCGACCTTGGCGAAGCCGAGCTTCTCGTCATCGTAGGGGCCGACCCACTCGGCCGCGTCGATGGTGCCCTTCTCCAGTGCCGGATAGATGTCGCCGCCGGCGAGCTGCTGCGGCACCACGCCGACCTTCTGGAGCACCTGGCCGGCAATGCCGCCGATGCGCATCTTCAGGCCGGAGAGGTCGGCAACCGTCTTGATCTCCTTGCGGAACCAGCCGCCCATCTGGGTGCCGGTGTTGCCGCAGGGGAAGCCGATCACGTTCGACTTCTTGAAGAACTCGTTGGCGAGCTCGTTGCCGCCGCCCTGATAGAGCCACGAATTCTGCTGGCGCGCATTGAGGCCGAACGGCACCGAGGCGAAGATCGCGAAGGTCGGGTCCTTGCCGACATAGTAGTAGGACACGGTGTGGCACATCTCGACCGTGCCGCTCGAGGTCGCATCCAGCGCCTGCAGGCCGGGGACGATTTCACCGGCGGCGAACACCTGGATCTGGAACTTGTTGTCGGTCATCTCGGCGACGTATTTCGCCACCTGCTCGGCGCCGCCATAGATGGTGTCGAGCGACTTCGGGAAGCTCGAAGTCAGGCGCCACTTCACCTCGGGCGAGGACTGCGCGATTGCCGGCGAGGCCACCGCGGTCGCCGCCGCGCCTGCTGCCGACACTTTGAGAAAATCACGACGCTTCATCTTCATCTCTCTCCTTGCTGGGGCGTTTCCCCTCAACTTCTCTTTTGCTGCCGCTCATTCCGGCGACGCGTGAAGGCCGCGTCGAACCGAAGGGGCTTGACTGCCGTGGGCCTTTAACACGGACGGCCCAGTTTCGGAACGCGACAATGGCATGACGGGGCTCTACGAAAGTCGCATGTCCCCGGAGCTTGCCGCGGCGGCCGGTTCAGGCCGCGGCGATGACACCCTTGAGCTGGTCCCGTACCTGGCCTGCAATGGCGCGGTAGATCGCCGCATGAGGTCCGTCCGGCTCGCTGTCGACCACGGGATTGCCGGCATCCGAGGTGGCGCGAATCGCCATGTGCAGGGGGATCTCGCCCAGGAACGGTACGCCGAGCTTCTCGGCCTCGTGCCGCGCCCCGCCATGGCCGAAGATGTCCGACTTGGTGCCGCAATGTGGGCACTGGAAGTAGCTCATGTTCTCGACGATGCCGAGCACGGGCACGTTGACCTTCTTGAACATGGCAAGCCCCCGTCTTGCGTCGATCAGGGACAGGTCCTGCGGGGTCGAGACGATCACCGCGCCCTTCAGCGGCACGTTCTGCGCCAGCGTGAGCTGGGCATCGCCGGTGCCCGGCGGCATGTCGACGACCAGCACGTCGAGCTTGCCCCACTCGACGTCGCGCAGCATCTGCGTCACCGCCGACATCACCATGGGACCGCGCCAGATCATCGCGGTCTCCTCCTCCACCAAAAAGCCGATCGACATGATGGCGAGGCCGAAGCGCCGCAGCGGAATCATCTTGCGCTCGTCGTTCAGCTCCGGCTTGTCGCGCAGGCCGGTCAGCCGCGGCACCGAGGGACCGTAGATGTCGGCGTCGAGCAGCCCGACCTTGAGACCGACGTCGCGCAGGCCGAGCGCCAGATTGAGCGCGGTGGTCGACTTGCCCACCCCGCCCTTGCCGGAGGCGACCGCGATCACGGCGGCAACGCCGGGAATCTCGGACTGCCGCGCCATCGGCGATTGGCCGCCCTGCGGCGGCTTGTGGGCGTGGACCGGCTGCACGCCGGGCGTGCCACGGCTCGGCTGCGGGGGTGGCGGCGGCGCGGAGCCCGGCTTGCGCTCGGCGGTGAGCGCCACCATCGCGGTGGTGACGCCGGGAATGGCGCGCACGGCGGCTTCCGCTTCGGCCCGGATGGACTCCCAGGCCCGCGCCTCGGCGGCATCGACATTGATCGAGAAGAACACCTTGCCGTCGGAGGCGCTGATCGCGCTCAGCACGTTGGCATTGGTGAGCGCGACCCCGCGCGGCGACTTGATCCGGCCAAGGCTGTCGAGAACCTGTTGCTGCGTCACGCTCAAAGCGCATCTCCTGATTTCAAGATGCCCCATTAGAGCGGAAACGCCCAAAAGGCTACTGCCTGCCGATATCGTCAGCCATCTCCGCGGGCGCCGCCCCCTGCTCCCTGGCCGCCTCGTAATTCAGCTCGATCATCACCCCGTTGGGGTCGTGGACGAAGATCTGCCAGAGCTCGCCGCCGGGCACCTGGCGGGACTCGAACTTCATCCCCTTGGACGCCAGCCGCTGCTTCATACCGTCAAAGCCGCGGCTGACGAAGGCGACATGGTGGACAACGCCGGAATCCGGCTTTTGTGGCTCGGCGGTCGGAGAAATATCGACGAGGTGCACCACCGGTTTCCCCTCGCTGTACATCCAGGCGCCCGGGAAGGCGAAATTCGGCCGGGCGCCATTTTCCAGGCCCAGCACGTCTTCGTAGAAGCGGACCGTCTCGGCCAGTTTCCGGGTTCGGATGTTGAAATGATCGAGCACGCCCACGCTCACGCCGCCCAAACCCATGCCCATGCCTTCGCTCCCTTTTTTGAAGTCCTTGAGGTCCGCCATCCTAGCACAGGGGACCGCCAAACGAAGCCGTTGCCCTCTGGCCTCAAGGGTTTATGGTGCGCCCCAATCCGCCCTCACGGCGGAACCAGGCGCCCTGCTCGCCCGGCAAGAACCGTAAAACCCAAACTACGGACAAGGTACCATACATGGCAAAAGTCGCTTTCCTCGGTCTCGGTGTCATGGGCTTCCCCATGGCCGGACACCTCGTGAAAAAAGGGGGCCATGAGGTCACCGTCTATAACCGCACCGCGGCCAAGGCGAAGGAGTGGGCAGACAAGTTCGGCGGCAAGACCGCACCGACCCCAAAGGCCGCCGCCGAAGGCCAGGATTTCGTGATGTGCTGCGTCGGCAACGACAACGATCTGCGCGCGGTCACGATCGGACCCGACGGCGCGTTTGCCGGCGTCAAGAAGGGCGCAACCTTCGTCGACCACACCACCGCTTCGGCCGAAGTCGCACGCGAGCTCGATGCGGCCGCGACCAAGGCCGGCTTCAAATTCATCGACGCCCCCGTCTCCGGCGGCCAGGCCGGCGCCGAGAACGGCGTGCTGACGGTGATGTGCGGCGGCGCGCAGGACGCCTATGCCGGTGCCGAGCCGATCATCACAGGCGCCTATGCGCGGATGTGCAAACTGCTCGGCCCCGCCGGCTCCGGCCAGCTGACGAAGATGGTCAACCAGATCTGCATCGCCGGTCTGGTGCAGGGTCTTTCCGAAGGTATCCACTTCGCCAAGAAGAGTGGCCTCGACGTCGCCGCAGTGATCGAGACCATCTCAAAAGGGGCCGCACAGTCCTGGCAGATGGAGAATCGCTACAAGACCATGAACGAGGACAAGTACGATTTCGGCTTCGCGGTGGAATGGATGCGCAAGGACCTCTCGATCTCGCTGGCTGAAGCTCGCCGCAACGGCGCCAACCTGCCGGTGACCGCACTGGTCGACCAGTTCTACTCCGAGGTGGAGAAAATGGGCGGCAAGCGCTGGGACACGTCGAGCCTGCTCGCGCGTCTGCAACGCTGAGGAACATCTTGACTGTTTGCTGCCGGGCACGGCGCCGTCCCAGACCTCGACGCGGCCTGCACCGCGACGAGGTCTGGCGAGCACATTGAGCTGAAAGAACAAGTTCGGGGGGACTGACTTGCTGAGCGTGATCGCCGCCGTTTTCATCGTTGCGTATGCTGCCATCGCGCTCGAACACCCGCTCGGCATCAACAAGAGCGCTACGGCTCTCCTGGGAGCGGGCCTGCTCTGGACCATCTACGCGATGTCCGTCGGCGACGCCTCGCTCGTCAACCACCAGCTCGACGAATCCGTCGCCTCGACGGCGCAGATCGTCTTCTTCCTGATTGGCGCCATGACGATCGTCGAGGTGATCGACGCCCACAACGGCTTCGAAGTCATCACCTCGGTCATCCGCACCACGAAGCAGACCACGCTGATGTGGATCATCGGCTTCGTGACGTTCTTCCTGAGCGCGATCCTCGACAACCTCACGACCACCATCGTGATGGTCTCGCTGGTTCAGAAGCTGATCGGCAACAGGAGCGACCGCCTGCTGTTCGCTTCCCTGATCGTCATCGCCGCCAATGCGGGCGGCGCCTGGACCGTCATCGGCGACGTCACGACGACGATGCTCTGGATCGGAGGGCAGATCTCGCCTGTCAGCATCATGGGAGCGGTATTCCTGCCGTCTCTGCTCAACCTGCTGATACCGCTGCTCATCATTGGCTACTCTGTCAAAGGGAAGGACATCGTCCCGCCGCTGCAACGAGAAGCGCAGGCTCTCAAGGTCGAGCTGTTCGAGCGCAATCTGATGTTCTATCTCGGCCTCGGCACACTGGTCGCCGTCCCGGTTTTCAAGGCCGTGACGCACCTCGCACCCTTCATCGGGATCTTGTTCGGGCTGGGCATCCTCTGGCTGGTCGGCGAGATCGTTCACCGCCACAAGGACGAGGATGCGCGTCGCCCCCTCACCCTCGTCCATGCGCTGACGCGCATCGACATGAGTTCCATCGTGTTCTTCGTCGGCATTCTCCTGGCCGTCGCCTGCCTGGAGCACGCCCGCGTGCTGGAGCTGCTGGCCAAATGGCTCGATACCACGGTCGGCCGTCTCGACATCATCGTCATCCTGCTCGGCCTGTTGAGCGCCATCATCGACAACGTGCCGCTCGTCGCGGCGACGATGGGCATGTACAATCTGGTGCAATACCCGCCGGACAGCTTCATCTGGGAATTCATCGCCTATTGCGCCGGCACCGGCGGCTCGATCCTGATCATCGGCTCGGCGGCCGGCGTCGCCGCGATGGGGCTCGAGAAGATCGAATTCTTCTGGTACGCCCGCCGGATCGCAGGTCCCGCGCTTGTGGGATATCTCGCGGGTGCACTGGTCTACATTGCGCAGCACTCGCTGCTGTATTGATCCGTCGTGACTGGACGTTCGGCACTGCCGGTTCCGGCAGAGGTGTTTCTTAATCATCCGTTAACGTAATTCTTTAGCTCCTTAAGTCACCTCTTAAGGATTTCTTGCCAGAGATAGACAATGCAGAAGGCCCGCGTCCGGCGTGGGCAGGAATCGTGTTGCTTGATGAGTAACCCCGCTGAAAAGCCCGAGGTTGTGCAGCTTCCGGCCGAGCCGGTGAGCGCTCCATCGGCTAGCAGCCGCAGGGCTGCGGCGCAGCGGGTGCGCGAGGCGCGCGACAAGTTAACCTCGACCAGCGGAACCCGGCCGGCCTTCGACGCCGAGATGCTGCGCCAATATGCCCAGACGCGGCTGTCGGCTTCCTATGTCGTGATGCTGCTAGTGGTCGCCACCGGCGTGCTGTTCGGGCTCTGGATGCAGCCGATTCCGGCGGCGGCCTGGACCGCGGGCATGCTCTGCATCCACAGCGCGATGATCCGCAGCTGCCGGCGGTTCCTGACTGAGGCCACCTCTCCGGCCGCGACGCGCGCATGGCGAACGCGTTTCGTCGTGCTCGATCTGCTCTATGGCCTGTGCTGGATGGCGATCCTGATCCACCCCGTGCTCGACATGGTCACGGAAACGCTGATGATGTTCCTGATGCTGCTGGTGATCGCGGTATCGAGCATGCTGGCCGCCAATCTGCCGATCGCCGCCGTTGCCGCCACCGCGCCCGTCGCGGTCGCAATGGCCCTGAGCTTCGTGATGACCGGCTCGCTGGACAATTACATTCTGGCGGCACTCGCGGTCGCAGCCGAAGGCTATTTCGTCCTGCTGGCCCACCGCCTACACTCCTCGACCTTCGCCACGCTCGAGGCACGCGCCGAGAAGGACGCACTGATCGGCGAGCTCGAACAGGCCAAGGCAATCTCGGACGAAGCACGTCACCGCGCCGAATCCGCCAATGTCGCCAAGTCACGCTTCCTCGCGCAGATGAGCCACGAGCTGCGCACGCCGCTGAACGCCATCCTCGGTTTCTCCGAGGTGATGAAGAGCGAGATTTTTGGCGCACACGCGGTGCCGGTCTACAAGGAGTACTCGGCGGACATCCATAATTCCGGCGTGCACTTGCTCAACCTCATCAACGAGATCCTCGATTTGTCGCGGATCGAGGCCGGCCGCTATGAACTCAACGAGGAAGCAGTGTCGTTGGTCGGCATCGTCGCCGACTGCCATCATTTGATGAAGCTGCGCGCCTCGAGCCGCGGCATCACCATCCACGAAGTGTTCGAGCAGGCCATGCCGCGGCTCTGGGCCGACGAGCGTGCGATCCGCCAGGTCGTGCTCAACCTGCTCTCCAACTCCATCAAGTTCACGCCGCAGGGCGGCGAGATCTGGCTCAAGGCGGGATGGACCGCTTCGGGTGGACAATATCTATCGGTGAAGGATTCCGGCTCCGGAATCCCCGAGGACGAGATCCCGGTCGTGCTCGCCTCGTTCGGCCAGGGCTCCAACTCGATCAAATCGGCCGAACAGGGCGCAGGCCTCGGCCTGCCCATCGCCAAGAATCTGATCGACCTGCATGGCGGCACGTTCACGCTGAAATCGAAGCTGCGCATCGGCACCGAGGTGATCGTCACCTTCCCGCCGGAGCGCGTGATGAGCGCGCTGGCGCCGCTGTCGGATGATTCTCCGCCGCTGCAGCCCGAGAGTTCGCTCGTTCCCGACGAGAAGCGCCGGCCGCGCCACAAGCCGATCATGAGCGCAGGCACGGGCTCTTAACGAGATGCTTGCAGACATGCCCGACGATCCCTCACAATGTCCGTATGAGCAAAGAAACGCCGTGCGTCGCCGTCTGCATGATCGATCCCAAGACCAAGCTTTGCTTCGGCTGCGGCCGGACTTTGCCGGAGATCGCGCGCTGGCACGCCATGGACAGCGCGGAGCGGCTGACGGTCATGGCGCTGTTGCCGGCGCGGATGGATCAGGCAGGACTCGCACCGATCGCGACTTCGCCGAAACGTACCTGATCGGCTCGCGCGCATCTGGAGGCGCGCAATGATCCGCTTCCTGCTCGTTCTCATCATGCTCGCCGGCACCGCAGGTGCGGTCGTCGCCTATGGCGATCCCGACCAGATCGCGCGCGCCAGCCACAAGGTCTCGCACATCTTCCGCGCGCAGACCGCCGCCCCGGCCCCCGCCGTGCATATCCCGCGCGGCCAGGGTGGCGAGTTCGCACTGCGTGCGAAGATCAACGGCGTCACCGCGCCGATGGTGATCGATACAGGTGCGACCTCCGTGGTGCTGACCTGGGAAACCGCGAAAGCGATCGGACTGCCGCTCGAGATGCTCGAATACGACGTCGACCTGGAGACCGCGGGTGGCCACACCAAGGCGGCGCGGCTCACGCTCGACCGTCTCGCGGTCGGCAAGCTGGTCGAGAAGTCGGTGCCGGCCCTGGTCGTGCAACGTGGCCAGATGAAGACCAATCTGCTCGGCATGAGCTTCCTCGACCGCCTGGAAAGCTGGGGCGTGCGCGCGGACACGCTGATGCTGACAGGTTATCCGGAGCTCCAGAAGGGCCCCCGCCGCTCGCGCATCGCGATCGACTAGACGAGCTACGCCGCCTCCGCTGGCGCAGGTGCACCGATACGCGCGATCGCCTCGCGCAGCACGTCGAGACCGGCGCCCGGCTTCACCCCATGCTCGGCAAGATGGCGGCGGAAGGCGCGCGCGCCGGGAACGGCGTGGAATGCGCCGACGAAATGCCGCGTGATCGCGTGCAGCCGGGTGCCGCGCGCGAGCTGCTGTTCGATGTAGGGCATCATCGCCTCGAGCGCGTCCTGCATGGACGCGTGCGGCGCCGCCTCGCCGAAGATGTCGGTATCGACGCTGAGCAGCCGCCACGGCTCCTGATAGGCGGCGCGGCCGAGCATCACACCGTCGACATGGGCAAGATGCGCCTTCGCATCGTCGATGCCCGGGATGCCGCCATTGATGATGACGGGCACACCAGGCATCGCGCGTTTGAGCCGATAGACGCGATCATAGTCGAGCGGCGGGATGTCGCGGTTCTCCTTCGGCGACAGGCCGTTGAGCCAGGCTTTGCGGGCGTGCACAATCAGTGCATCGGAGCCGGACGCCACCACCGCGCGCGCGAGCGTATCGAGCGCCACTTCAGGGTCCTGCTCGTCGATCCCGATACGGCACTTCACCGTGACGGGAACCGCGACCGCGCGCTTCATGGCGTCGACGCATCTCGCCACCAGTTCCGGCTCCGCCATGAGGCAGGCGCCAAACCGGCCATCCTTCACGCGATCGGACGGGCAGCCGACATTGAGATTGATCTCGTCATAACCGAACGCCTCGCCGATCCGCGCAGCCAGCGCGAGCTCGTGCGGCTCCGACCCGCCAAGCTGAAGCGCCACCGGATGCTCGCACGCGTCGAACCCAAGCAGCCGCTCCCGATCGCCATGAATAATGGCGCCCGTGGTCAGCATCTCCGTATAAAGCAGCGCCCGCCGCGTCAGTTGACGGTGGAACACCCGGCAATGCCGGTCGCTCCAATCCATCATAGGGGCTGTGGAAAATTTTCGATCTAAGCCATTCATTTTACTGAGATATTTCGTTCCGATCGGCCCTTCATGCTATTGGACCGATTGAGACATCTGGTTTGACGAGGCTTCCGCAGCTTGGCTCTTCTAGGACCATATATGCATGAATTGGAAGCGGAAATCGCTCCTTCGGATTCTCAGTGCACACGTCACGCACACGAGGGGAGGAGTGCGCAGGCTGTCTCGCTTATACTCATTTCGCGATGTGAGTATATTCGCGGCCCGGTGCGCCCCTTAGGAACTGGCGGCTATTGGAGCGGCGCGCTGCGGCGATAATACAGCAGCGAACACGGCGTCACGCCAATGACGGCCCGGTTTAAGCAAAACGCCCTGTCATCAACTTTGGAGAAAGTACTTTACACTCCACCGATGGTGTCTATGGGGCAAACGACTTTGGCCGACGGCCGCATAGCGAGCCTCAGGATTATCCTATCATCGCGCATGATCAACCTTGCGTTCCCGTCCATCAGATACCCCAGCGTATCGCTGCGGTATGCACCGGGGCGTTTTGATTGGCTGTCGAGCACCGAGACGGTGATCGAGGCGCCGGCCATGTCGAGCGACGTGACATAAGAACCCGTCAGGAAACGGGTCGCCGTGATGCCCGCCCCATCCAGAATACGCTTGGCGCTATTGACCATCAGATAGAGTTCGATCAGTGGCGTTGCGCCGAACCCGTTAACCAGAAGCAGGACTTCGCTACCCCTGCTTGGTGCGAGGTCATCCAGGATCGCATTGAGCATCTCGCCAGCGATGTCATCGGCGGACGCCAGCGGCACCCTGCGGCGCCCCGGCTCCCCGTGAATACCGACACCCATTTCCATTTCGTTATCAGCCAGCGTGAAGTTCGGCCGGCCTGCTGCCGGAACAGTACACGGCAGCAGCGCCACACCCATCGAGCGGGTGCGCTGATTAACGCCATCGCCGAGCGTCTTGAGCTCGGCGAGCGGCATGCCCTTTTCGGCGGCGGCGCCGACCATCTTTTCCACGATCAACGTTCCCGCGACGCCGCGACGGCCGGTCGTGTAGGTGGATTTCTCGACCGCGACGTCGTCGTTGGTTACCACGCTGGCGACGTCGCGCCCGGCCATCTCGGCGGCCATGGTGAAATTCATCACATCGCCTTCGTAGTTCTTGACGATGAAGAGCACGCCCGCTCCCGTGTCGACGGCTTCGGCAGCCTCGATCATCTGGTCCGGCGTTGGTGACGTGAAGACCTGCCCCGGACAGGCTGCATCGAGCATGCCGTGGCCGACGAAGCCCGCATGAAGCGGTTCATGGCCGGAGCCGCCACCCGAGATGAGCGCGACCTTGCCCGGCTTCAGGCTGCGACGGCGCACGAATTTCCGCTCAGTGCCGAGCAGCAGGATATCGGCATGGGCCGCCGCCAATCCGTCGAGACTCTCTTCAAGCATCGTGTCGGCGCTGTTGATCAGTTTTTTCATGGCGTCCTCCCGATTATCTTTTTTACTGTTCGAATTCGTCAGCCGATGCTTTCGGCGTAGCGCGCGAGCTGAGCAGCAAAGTCGACGATGAGCTGCTCCAGCGCGCGATTTTTCTTGTCGTCGCCGAGGTCGGGCACCGTCACAGTAACGACGCGCGTGCGCGCCTCGCGATGGGCGCCGCGCAGCCGCCCCGGATGCGCGCGCCCATAGGCTTCGAGGAAAGCCGCACGCTCGGCACCCGAGAGATGGCAGACCTCGAAGATGATCGCGACATGCTTGGCCGGGATCGGTACCAGATAGGCCGGATTTGTGATCTGGCTGACGAAGGAGCGGTTCTTGCCGAGCGCCGCCGCGAGTTTCAGCCGCGTCCCGGATGGTCGGTTGTCGAGCGCTCGGCGCAAGATAAGCTTGTAATCCGCTACATTACTGTCGCCCGGCCGGCTTGTGTCTTCGTCTTTATCATCCGTCATGCAGTCACCCCAGCGATGGCAGCCTTGAGCCTAGCCACCGCAATCGGCGAGACCGAGAGCGTCGTCAAGCCCGTCGCCAGCAACGCCTTGGTCAGACGCGTGTCCGCCGCGGCATCGCCGCAGAGCGAGACCTCGACGCCACGCTTGCGTCCGGCCTCGACCGTCCGCGCAATCAGCGCCAGCACCGCAGGATGGCCGGCATCGTTGAGGTCTGCGACAGCGCCGATATCGCGTGCCGCAGCCATTGTGTATTGGGTCAGGTCGTTGGACCCGACGGAATAGAATGCCGCACTGAAGTCCTCTGCACATAACGCGGCCGACGGGACCTCGACCATGATGCCGAGCGGTGGCCGGGCGCAGGCGATGCCCTCTGCCTTGAGGGCTGCAAACTCCGCATCCAGCATGGCGTTGGCGCGGTCAAGCTCCGCGGGGACCGCGACCATCGGCAACATCACCTTCAGCGTCCCATGGACGGCCGCCCGGCACAGCGCTCGCAACTGCACACGAAACACGTCCGGCCGCGCCAGCGAGAGCCGGATTCCGCGCAAGCCCAGGAATGGATTGCGCTCGCCATCGACCGTCAGGCCCGGGATTGGCTTATCGCCGCCGGCATCAAGCGTACGGATCGTCACCGGCCGTCCTGCGGCCCATTCGAGAATGCGGCGGTAGACCGCGTATTGCGCATCCTCACCGGGCAGGCCTCTCGACCCCTCGAACAGAAACTCCGTCCGCACCAGGCCGATGCCGTCGCAGATGGCGGGATCGAGGCTCGCAAGGTCTTCAGGCGCGGCAACATTAAGTAGGACAGCGATGCGCCTGCCATCGGCCGTTACCGCCGGCTTGAGGCGCCCGGCGTCGGCAGCAATCTGCGCGGCATTCGCTGCCGCCATGCGACGCTCGAACTGGCGGCGCGTCTCGGGTTTGGGATCAAAGATTACGGTACCGTTGTCGCCATCGACCAGCGCCAGTGACGGCGGCTGCCCGTTCCATGGCAATGGCCCCAATCCAATCACCATGGGAGCGCCGCGCGACCGTGCAAGCATCGCGACATGCGACGACGGCGATCCGCTGGCAAGCGCAATGGCGCCGCCGCGAGTCCAGTCAACGGCGAGGAACGTCGACGGAGAAATATCATCACCTGTGACGACGGAGTCGCCGGAGATCTTTGCGATCGCATCAGTACCATTCAGACTCGCGAACACGCGGTCACGAATGTCGACCAGATCCGCGGCCCGGGCCCGGAAGTATTCCTCATCCGCGGCGCGATAGCCGGCGATCTCCGCGTCGAGTGCCGCGCGCCAGGCCTCATCGGCAGCTGTACCGCCCGCAATAGCTTGATAAGCCCCCTCCGCAAGCGCATCGTCACCGAGCATCGCGACCTGGAATTCCAGGATCTCCGCGGCCTCGCCATGAACCTTCGCGATCAATTCGGCGAGCTCTGCGGCTGCCGCCTCGATCGCCCCCCTCAACGCTGCGGCTTCCTGAGCTGGATCCCCCTTCGTCGCCCTGCTCGCCACTGCACTCGTCAGTACGACAACCGGGCCGATGGCGAGGCCTGGCGATGCGGGATGACCGGTGAGATGGATCTCGCCCACGATCTCACGCCTCGCCGAAGCCGTCATGGACCAGCGCCAGCATGGCCGCGAGTGCCGCCTCTCCATCCGGACCACTGATGCGGAAATGCAGCGTCGCACCCTGCGGTGCCTTCACACGCATCACCTTCACCGGGCTCTTGGCATCGGTCCAGGGCCCGTCGGCAGCGAGGGCAATTTCGATCTTTGCGGCAAAACCCTTCGCGCATTGCGTCAGCTTTACCGATGGCCGCGCGTGCAGGCCGACCGGATTGACAAGAACCGCCGAGGCGGTCAGCGGCGCAAAGTTCTGAGCCGCCCGGTTGACATCATGCATAGAATTCCTCCGCACTGCGCTTGACAGCGGCCAGCGACGAGCCGCCCGAAGACTCGGTCGCAGCGATCACAGCCCCTTCGACCACCGGGGCATTGCAGACCAGGACGCGCGCGCGCCGATCTTCAGGGAGCATCTCCACCGCCATCTCGGAATTGGTCTCGGCTCCGCCGAGATCGACCAAGATCGCAACGCCTGCCGGTGACCAGGCTGTTTCGATCGCTTCGAGGATTCCTGCGACATTCGTACCTAGCCCGCCATCGACATCGCCACCGGTCCAGGCCAGCGGCACTGCGTCTCCAACCATCTGGCGCACCATATCGGCCGCGCCTTCCGCGATCTTCGGCGAATGCGACACGATGACAATTCCGACATTGCTCATGTATTGACCTCGAACTCCAGTGTCTCAACTGCTGCGCCGATCAGAAGGGACGCCGAGCGCGCCCCCGGGTCCATATGACCGATGGAACGTTCGCCGAGAAACGACGCGCGGCCGCGGATCGCCTGCATCGGCGTGGTGCGATCGGCCGCTTGTGCCGCCTCGGCCGCGATCGACCTGGCATCGCCGCCTGCCGCAAGCAAGGCGTGCACCGGCACCAGGACATCCAGCAGCGTCTTCTGCCCCGCTTCGGAACGGCCGCGCGCCTTGACGGCCTCGATCGCCTTCTCCGTTGCCGCAACCAGATCAGCCCGGCTCGGCTGCTCTGGAACGGCCTTGCCCAGTTCCATGAAGAAAGTTCCGACCAACGGTCCCGAAGCACCGCCGACCTTCATGACGAGGGTCATTCCGATCGCCTTCAGCATTTCCGGGAGCGACTTGTCGGCAAGGCCCGGCAGTGCCGCGAGCACCGCTTCGAAACCGCGCTTCATGTTCAGCCCATGATCACCATCGCCAATCGCCTGGTCGAGGCTCGTCAATTCGTCCGCGTGCTCGATCACTGACGCCGCCAGCGCTCGCACCAATCTTTCCCTGGCTACCCGATCAAGGCTCATGCCGCTACCCTCCAGCCCTTCGCATCGAAAAACAGCGGTTTATTCAGACGGAGCGACACAATGTCCCCGGCGCCAAAGCCCACCTCGGGATCCGCCAGGGTCACGACCGGCCGACCAGCGACGTCGAGATGGAGATGGCTCTGGTCGCCGAGATGTTCGACGCGCTTGACGGTTGCCGAGACGTCGCCGCTGCCGCGCGCAATCGTCAGATGCTCGGTCCGCGCGCCGATCGTCTCGGCGCCATCAGGCGCGCCGGCGAACAGGGCCGCCGGCAGCAGATTGATCACCGGCTGGCCCAGCCGCGCGGCGACATGCGCGTTGATCGGGTTCTCGTAGATCTCCCGCGGCGTACCGATCTGCATCAGCCGCCCGCCTTCGACCACGCCGATACGCGACGCCATGGTCATCGCCTCGGTCTGATCGTGGGTGACATAGAGGATCGTCGCGCCGAGATCGACCTGAATCCGCTTGAGCTCGAGGCGCAGCTCGCCGCGAAGCTTGGCATCCAGCGAGGAGAGCGGCTCGTCCATCAGATAGATCGAGGGCGAACGGACCAGAGCCCGGCCGATCGCAACGCGCTGCATCTGCCCGCCCGACAGCTGCGTCGCCTTGTTGTCAAGCTTGGTCTCGATATGAAGCAGACGCGCTACCTCCTGCACCTTCGCGCGGATGTCAGCTTCGGGCACACGGCGCGTCGGCGCGCGCAGCGCGAAGGCCATGTTCTCGAACACGGTGAGGTGCGGATACAGCGAATATTGCTGGAAGACAAAGGCAACGTCGCGATCGGCCGGCGCATCGGCGGTCACGTTGCGCCCGTCGATGCGGATCGAGCCAGAATCCGGCTGCTCCAATCCGGCGATCAAGCGCAATGCCGTGGTCTTGCCGGCACCGGTCGGCCCGAGCAGTGCCACGAACTCGCCGTCACCAACGGTCAGCGACAGATCGCTCAACGCGTGAGTCTTGCCGAAGGCCTTTGAGACGGAGTTGATCTCGACCTCAGCCATGCGCGCCTCCTTCATGCAACGCGGTGCGTATAGCCCGGCCGGATGCCTTGTCGAAGATCGACAGCGTATCGGGCCGGAAGTCGAGCCCGACGGTCTCGCCGGTCCGAAACGATCTGCTGCTGGGTGAGCGGGCCTTGAGCGCACCGTAATGCGTCGTCACGGTCACGATCTGCGTCGTGCCCAGATATTCCGTGCCATAGACTTCGCCGCGCACCATGCCGCGATCGGTAAAGCGCACATGCTCGGGCCGTACCCCGAGCACGAGCTCGCTTTCCGCCATCGCCTCCCGCACCGCAGGAATTGCTACATCGCGCTCGCCGAGCCTGATCGCCTCTGCGTCGGTTTGCAGGCCGCCACGGAACGACAGGAAATTCATGGGCGGCGAGCCGATGAAGTCGGCGACGAACAGCGAAGCAGGCCGGTCATAGATGTCACGCGGGCTCGCCACCTGCTCGACGACGCCATTGTTCATCACCGCGATCCTGTCAGCCATCGCCATGGCCTCGAGCTGATCATGCGTGACATAGACGGTCGTCGCGCCGAGCCGGTCGTGCAGGGCGCGCAGTTCATGAATCATGGCCTCGCGCATCTCGGTATCGAGCGCGCCGAGCGGCTCGTCCATCAGGAAGCATTTTGGCTTGCGCACAATCGCCCGCCCCAGCGCAACACGCTGCCGGTCGCCGCCGGCAAGGCCGGAGACGGAGCGGTCGAGAAGGTGCGAGATCCGCAGGCTGCGCGCGGCCTCGACGACTCGCCGGTTGCGCTCGGCCGCACCGATGCCCTCGCATTTCAGGGGAAAGCCTATGTTGCGCCGGACATTCATATGCGGATAGAGCGCAAAGAGCTGGAACACGAAGGCAATGTCGCGCGCCGATGCGCGGTTCATCGTCACGTCCTCGCCGTCGAGCCTGATTGTGCCCGCCGTCGGCAGCTCCAGCCCCGCGATCATGCGGAGCGTCGTGGTCTTGCCGCAACCGGACGGGCCCAGCAGGCAAAGGAACTGGCCGTCCTCCACCGTGAAGCTGGCGGACTTGACCGCATGGAAGTTACCGAAGGATTTGTCGAGCGCCTCGACCTTGATCTGTGCCATCGCGCCCTACTCCCGGACCTTGGACACGATGGTGAACATCACCGTGCCGAACAGGGTCGTCGCAAACGACCAGGAATACAGTGTCAGAGACAATGGCTGCATCAGCATTACGATGCCGGCGGCGATGATCGTCGTCGCGATGGCTTCGAGCGCGCCGCGGCGCAGGACGCGATCGGCGAGACCACGACGCGCGATGGTTGGGGTGAGATCGAGACTCATTTGCGAACGGCTCCAAAGGTGATGCCGCGCAGCAGATGCTTGCGCAGAAGCACCGTGAACACCACGATCGGCACCAGGAACAGTGTCGTCCCGGCGGCGACCGCGGGCCAATCCTGTCCGCCCTCGCCGATGATGATCGGAATGAACGGCGGCGCCGTCTGCGCGTTGCCCGAGGTGAGAAGCACCGCAAAGGCGTATTCGTTCCAGGCGAAGATCAGGCAGAAGATCGCGGTTGCCGCGATTCCCGTGGTGGCCTGCGGCAGCACCACCTTCACGAAGGCCTGGAAGCGGGTGTAACCGTCGATCATCGCGGCTTCCTCGTACTCGCGCGGGATTTCGTCGATGAAACCCTTGAGCAGCCAGACCGCAAGCGAGACGTTGACCGAGGTGTAGAGCAAGATCATCCCGAGCCTTGTGTCCGACAGACCGATGGTGCGGTACATCAGATAGATCGGGATTGCGACCGCGATCGGCGGCATCATCCGGGTCGACAGGATGAAGAACAGCAGATCGTCCTTCAGCGGCACGCGGAAGCGCGAGAAGCCGTAGGCCGACAGGGTACCCAAAGCGACAGCGAGCACCGTCGAGCCGAACGCGATGATCAGCGAGTTGACGAAGCGCGGCACATAGTTCGAGGGACCTGCGACCACCATGTTGCGGTCGCGCGCGATACTATCGCAAAGCCCCTGCGGCGGCCCCAGTGAGCGGATGAATTCCGGCGTCTGGCGCGAGCGGGTCGTGAACAGATTGCAGAAGCCTTCAAGCGACGGCTTGAACATCACCTTGGGCGGATAGGAGATCGCATCGTCAGGCGACTTGAACGCGGTGAGCATGATCCAGACCAGCGGGATCATGGTGATGATGGCATAGAGCACGACCAGCGTGCCGGCAAAGCGCCGCGTCGTGGCCGATGGCTCGACGACCGAATGGGCTGTGGTGGCTGATGTCATCGGCTTTTCACCTTGTTCAGCGCCTTGACGTAGATATTGGCGAGGCCGAAGACCGTCACGAACAGGATGATCGCGAAGGCCGAGGAATAGCCGGTGCGCCAGCTCTCGAAGGCCGCACGCTTGAGCGTGATCGAGGCGACTTCCGTGGTCGATCCCGGCCCGCCGCCGGTGAGCAGGTTGACCATGTCGAACATCTTGAAATTCTCGATGCCGCGAAACAGCACCGCAAGCATGATGAATGGCAGCGCCATCGGCAGCGTGATCGACCAGAACTGCCGCCATTTCGACGCGCGGTCGACCTCCGCCGCCTCATAGATGTAATCAGGGATCGAACGCAGGCCTGCGAGACAAATCAGCATCACATAGGGCGTCCACATCCACGCATCGACGATAACGATGGCCCAGGGGGTCAGCGTGACGTCGCCCAGCATCTGGAAGGACGAGGCTGCACGGCCGGTGAAGAAGGCGACCACGTAATTGAACAGTCCGATCTGCGGCTGGTACAAGAACGTCCAAAAATTGCCGACGACGGCGGGCGACAGCATCATGGGCAGCAAGATGATCGTGGTCCACATCCCGTGGCCGCGGAATTTCTTGTCGATGAGGTAAGCAAGCCCAAATCCAAGGACGGTCTCGATCACCACCGTCCAGATCACGAAATGCGCCGTCACCTGCATCGCGGCCCAGATGTCGGGATCGGTCAGGATCGACTGGTACCAGTCGGCGCCCAGCCAGATCATCGGCACGTTGGCCCGGTTGGCGCGGTAGTTCGTGAACGACAGATAGATCGTCCAGAGCAGCGGGAAGATATTGATCGCCAGCAGCAGCACGATCGTCGGCGTGATGAAAAGCCAGGCGAGCGTCCTGTCCGACAGACCCCGGATACGACGCGCCACGCCTGGCCGGACCGGGACGGCCCGATAGGTGATCCGCGAAGAGGCACTCAATTCATTCATTGCAGCGACCGATCCTGGCACCCGGCGTCGACACTACGACGAATTCCGGTCATCTCGAAGGAAACCCGGAGCGCGAGCGCTCGCGCTCCGGGCAGCTGATTTCAGAACTTCTTGCCTTCTTCCTTGAAGATCGCCTTCCAGTCCTTCACGAGACCGTCGAGCGCTTCCTGCGCGGTGCCCTTGTCGGCCACCACATAGTCATGCACGCGCTTCTGCTCGGCTTGCAGCAGCTGGGCGTAGGAAGGTTCGGCCCAGAAGTCGACGACCATGCCCATCGACTGCAGGAACTCCTTGGCGAAGGGCGCGCTGTTCGGGAAGCTCGGGTCGTTCAGCACGGACTTGGCGCAGGAATAGCCGCCGAGCGCCCACCACTTCTTCTGGACGTCGCCGCCGGAAAACCATTTGATGTATTGCAGCGCTTCGGCCTGGTTCTTGGAGTAGGAGACCACCGAGATGCCCTGTCCCCCGAGCTGCGTCGCCTGTGCGGCGGGACCGGCCGGATTGACGAAGAAGCCGATCTTGTCGCCGCCGACATTCGGGTCCTTGTAGAGGCCCGGGAAGAAGGCGAAGAAGTTCATCTGCAGCGCGACTTGGCCGGACTTGAAGGCGTCAAGCCCCTCCGACATGTAGGAATTGGAGGCGCCGGGCGGCGTGCAGCACTTGTAGAGATCCTTGTAGGCCTCGAGCCCCTTCACGGCACTGGCCGAGTTCACGAACCCGTCCATCGCATAGGGCTTCTTCGGATCGTCGTATTTGAAGCCGTAGTCGTAGAGGTAGTTCGAGACACCCATGGTGATGCCTTCGGAGCCACGCTCGGTATAGATCGAGGCGCCATAGACTTTCTTGCCGTCGATCTCACGACCCTGAAAGAATTGCGCGATGTCCTTGAGCTCATCGAGCGTCTTCGGCACCGCGATATCGCGGCCGTACTTGGCCTTGAAATCTTTCTGCACGTCCGGCCGCGCGAACCAGTCCTTCCGATAGGTCCAGCCCACCGCATCGCCCATCGCCGGCAGCGCCCAGTAGTTCGGCGTGTTCTTCGGCCACTCGGAATAACCGACCACCGTGGCCGGCATGTAGTCGTCCATGCTGATTCCTTCCTTTTTGAAGAAATCATTGAGCTTGACGTACTGGCCGTTCTCCGCAGCGCCGCCGATCCATTGTGAATCGCCGATGATGAGGTCGCAGAGCGAGCCGTGCGAATTGAGCTCGTTCAGGAAGCGATCGGCGTAATTGGTCCACGGCACGAATTCGAACTTCATACCAATGCCGGACTTGGCGGTGAAGTCCTTCGACAATTCGACCAGCGCGTTGGCCGGGTCCCATGCGGCCCAGCACAGCGTGATGGTCTTGCCTTGCGCCTGCGCGGAGGTCGTCCCCGCTCCGACACCGAATGCGGCGGCAACAGCTCCGCATGCCACAACAAGCGTCTTCATTGTCCGTTTCATTACACGTTCCCTCCGAGTGGGCCGGCCATCGACATGGCGCGGCTTTCCTACCCGCTCGAATGCCTCGAGCAGAGCGACACAGTCCGTAACGAGTTGAATAACTAAACTGGCGTTTCCTCGCGCCGCCCGGATTCTAGAGGCCCGGCAGGCTCGATTTGTTTAGTGAAACACCATTTACTAAACATTGCAAGCGCAGTTTGGCTGGTCATCCGCTCGGCCGCCGGCAAGTTTGGTTTCGTCACGAGTTGATCGCTGTTGCAGACAAGCAGGAGCGTCGCCGGAGCAAGGCTGATCACCAGGTCCAGGTGATGACAGTTAGCTTGATAGCTTTAGATGAATGGCATCGACCAGTAAGCAACGCGCTGGTGCCGGCATTGTTGACGAGAATGTCGATCGGCCCGATCGCCGCTTCAATGCGCGAGATCCCGCCGCGAACGGCCTCGGCGCAGGTTACATCGAAGCTATGACTGCGACGTCATGGCCGCCGGCTCTGATGCTCGCCGCGGCCGCATCCAGTTTATTGCGGTCGCAGCCATTCAGGACGACCGGTGCGCCGTGCTCGGCCAGCCCTCGCGCGATCGCAAGCCCAATCCCTTGCGACGATCCCGTAACCAGCGCGCGTCGCCCGGCGAGATTGAACAATACGAATGCCATGGCTTCTCTTTCACAGCAGGGTGTGGCGTCCGAACTCAGCGAGCGAGCGACTTCTTGATGCCGGCCAGACCGACACGCAGGAACGGGTCGGAGTGGATGTAGAAATACCG
This sequence comes from Bradyrhizobium sp. DN3, assembly GCF_041357655.1. NCBI lineage: Bacteria > Pseudomonadati > Pseudomonadota > Alphaproteobacteria > Hyphomicrobiales > Nitrobacteraceae > Bradyrhizobium > Bradyrhizobium sp. DN3. The sequence goes on from NZ_JAULLN010000014.1 coordinate 48,645, forward strand.
CACACCTTGTTCGAGCAGGGAGGGCAACTCGTCCGACGTCACGAGCGTGCCAGCGACCTTACCCGCTGCGCGAATCTTCTTCACGGCGTAGACAACCCGCTCCATCACGGCCAACGGACGCGGCTGCCCGAACGGCGGCGCCGGCGGATAACCCATGTTCTGCGAGAGGTCGCCGGGCCCGATGAAGAACACGTCGATCCCTTCGACCGCGAGTAGTTCGTCGATGCCATCGATCGCCTTCGGCGTCTCGATCATGGCAATGACGAACCGCCTCTCGTGATCGGCAGGGCATGCATAGCGCACCGCATCGACGATCGCGCGCGCCTGGTCTGCGGTATCGACCATCGGCACCATCAGGCCGTCGGCGCCGGCATTGAGATAGCGGATCAGGACCGGCCGCTCATGGGAATGCGGGCGAACGATCGCGGCGCCGCCGGCACCGCGGATAGCTTGGGCCGTGACCCGCACATCCTCAAAGCTCCAGGTGCCGTGCTCGCAATCGAGGAAGATGGCATCGGCACCGAGCTCGACCAGCCGGACAGCCAGTCCCGAGGACGAGTGATGCGGCGTGAACATGGTGACCGCCTCGCACTTCGCAAGGCGCTCGCGCAACTTGGCTCCGTTCATGGGAATCCTCTTCTCTAGCTCTTCGGCTTGTCGGCGAGGCCCGCGGGCGCGCCGACCCAGCGAGCCGTCTCGATGTCCGCGGACGTATCGCGCATGAAAGTCGGGCAGATGTGCAACTCGGGTATCATCGCGCCCTTTTGCAGGCTCGCGCAGAGCAGAACCGCGCGCGCGACGTCGTGCGGATTGAGCATCGCGGCGCGTTCGCTATCCAAAGGCGGACGGGCGCGATTATCCATGATCGGCGTGTCGGTCTCGCCAGGGAGGATCGTCGTCGCACGGATGCCCTGATTGCGAAACGTGTTGTGCAGGAAAGTCATGAAGTTCTTCACGCCCGCCTTGGCCGCGCCGTAGGCTGCTCCTCCGAGCAGGTTCGGATTGACGACCGCCAGCGAGGAGACCGTGATGATCGTGCCTTCCTTCCTGGTAATCATGTCCTCCAGCACGGCCTGCGTCAGGTTGAACACGGCGGTAAGATTGACGTTGATCGTAGCGTTCCACTCCGCCTCGCTGATGAACCGCGCGTTGGGCACCTTGCTGGCACTGCCGGCGTTGTTGACGAGGATGTCGACCGACCCGATATGGCCCTTGACCCAGGCAACGATTTCCAAGATCGCATCCCGCGACGCAACGTCGAGCGCGCGAGCGACGGCATTGCCGCCCACCTTCTCGATCACGGACACAACCTCCTGCAGCGGCGCGACACGCCGCCCCGTCAGGACAACCGTCGCGCCTTCCTGGGCGAGCAGAATCGCGGTCTCGCGCCCAATCCCCGTTCCCGCACCCGTGACGAGTGCGATCTTTCCGTCGAGCAGGCCCATGGCTCTCCTATTCGGCGGCCGTCGCCGCCAGGCTTGAATGTTGATAGCCGTAAATCTGCCTCGCGGCCGCGGGCGTAATCAACCCTTCCGCGAGGTCGAGTTCGATCGATGCCGCACTGCGTTCGGACGTCTTGCCCCACCCGCCGCCGCCGGGCGTTTCGACCTGAAGACGATCGCCGGTTTTCAGGACGACCCTGCCCTTGGGGAACTGTGGTTCACCGTTCTTGTGCACCTTGCCGGCACTGCCGGACTGGCCGCCAACGACACCAAAGCAGGGATGGCGCACGCGCTCGGACGCCAGATAAATGTTCATGGGATTGCGACCGAGGTTGCGCAGCACCACGCGCTGGCCGAGACCGCCGCGGGTCTTTCCGGCTCCGCCGGAATCCGGGATCAACTCCTTGCACTCGGTGAGCGCCGGCACGGCAATCTCGAACATCTCGATCGCCGTGACTTTGCAGTTGGACGGGAAGCTCAGCGTATCGAGGCCGTCGAATTCGGCACGCGCACCCTGCCCGCCGTGGAAATTCTGCACCGAGCCGTATTGCGAACCATCGTCGCGCCGACCGACGCAGTTGGCGGCCCAGATCGGCGCGCCGCCGCTGTCGCCCATCACTTTGCCCGGCACCACGCCCTCCAGCGCCTTGAAGATCAGCGACGGAATGACGTGCCCAATCAGGTTGCGCGAATTGCCCGCCGTCCATTGTTGCGGATTGAGGATCGAGCCAAGCGGCGCCTCGTCGGTAATCGGGGTGATGCACCCCTCGTTGTTCGGCGTGTCCGGATCGAGCAGGCATTTCAATGCGTAGACCGAATGGGCGTAGCGATAATTGGTCCGGCAATTGATCGAGTGAAGGATCTGGTCGGACGTCCCGGCGTAGTCGACATGGATGGAATCGTCGCGGACGATGACAGCCGCTTTGAGCTTCACGTCAGTGTCGTAGCCGTCGAGCAGGACCTCTGCAGTATAGGTTCCGTTCGGCCATTCCCGAATTGCCTTGCGGGTCTGCGCCTCGGATCGAGAATGGATCGCGTCCGCGAGCTCATCAATGCCGTCGAGATCGTACTCGTCGAGGAATTTCTGCAATTCGCGGCCCATGACGTTGTTGGCAGCGATCATGGATTCCAGGTCGCCTATCACCTCGGTCGGAAGGCGCACGGAAGCCCCAATGATGTCGAGCACATCCTGGTTGGGAACGCCCGCCTTGTGCAGCTTCACGATCGGAAAGCGTATGCCTTCCTCGAAGATGTCGCTCGCTTCGGAATGCAAGGGAGCGCCGCCGATATCGGGCAGATGGGCGATCGAGCCGGCATAGGCCACGACCTTACCCTTCTTGAAGATCGGCGTGATCATCGTCACGTCAGGGAGGTGACCCGTGCCGATCTCGGGATCATTGGTGGCGAGCACGTCGCCTTCCTGCAGGGTCTCGGCCGGAAACTTCGGCAGGAAGTACTTTTGTGCGGCCACCGGCAGCGATGAGATGAACACCGGAATCGACCAGGTGCATTGGGCGAGTGCTCGGCCACGGCTGTCCATCAGCACGGTCACGTAGTCGTGGTTCTCGCGCACGATCGGCGAGAACGCGGTCCGGCCGAGCACGATGTCGGCCTGGTCTGCGATGAAGATCAACCTGTTCCACATCACCTGGAGGTTGATGGGATCGTTGAAGTCGGCGGCGTTCACGGACATGAGGCGTCGTCCTTAGGCGATGTTGATCACGAGATTGCCGTTGATGTCGACGTGAGCGGCGCCACTCGGTCCCACGACCGCGGTCGACTCACGCTGCTCGACGATGGCGGGACCCTGGATTTCCAGGCCGGCTGGCAGTTTGTAATGATCATAGACCGGCGTATCGGTATAGCCCCCGAGCTCGTTGAAGTAGACGGAGCGCGTGCCCTTCCTGGCCTCCGCAGTCTGCCTGCTATGCGGCCGGGCGACCTGATCCTTCTCTCCGCTCGAGCGCAGGCGCCACGTGATGACCTCGACAGAGGAGCCCGCAACAGTCCGGCCGAACAGCTCGCGATACAGTTTGTAGAAATTGTCGAGGAGTTGACCGAGAAATTCGTTCGACGGCAGGCTGCGATCCGGCAAGGCCACCGTGATCTCATGCCCCTGGCCGACATGGCGCATATCAACAGTATAAGTGTTGTTGATCGTCTCCGTCGCAACGCCGGCGGCGCTGACGACTTCGGCGCCTTGCGCCGCGAGGTCCCCGAGCAGCCGATCCATCGCGTCGAAATCCCAGTTATCGACCTGCATCGGGAAGCTCGCCGAAAGGTCGACCGCGACCGGCGCTATGAGCAGGCCGATCGCCGAGGTGACGCCGGCACCCGTCGGACAGATGATGCGCTTGATGCCGAGCTTGCGCGCGATGCCATAGGCGTGAACGGGACCCGCGCCGCCGAAGGCGACCATCGGCAGGCTGCGCGGATCGACGCCGAGATCGGTCGCATGAACGGCCGCGGCTTTGCTCATCGATTCATTGACGAGGTCGTGAATGCCCCAGGCGCAGCGGGCAACGCTGACGTCCAGGGAAGCCGCGAGCTTCGCCATGGTCGTCTGCGCCGCGTCCTTGGAGACCTTGAACGAGCCGCCGACGAAGGATTCGGTACCCATGTAGCCGAGCAGAATATCGGCGTCGGTGACGGTCGGCTCGGTGCCGCCGCGCTGATAGGCGGCGGGTCCCGGGAGCGCGCCCGCCGAGCGCGGACCGACGTCGAGGAGGCCAAGCGGATTCTTCGCGGCGATCGAGCCACCACCGGCGCCGATCTCGATCATGCGGATCGACTGGATCTTCAGCGGAAAGCCCGAACCCTTGCGGAAGCGATGATAGTGCGCGACCTCGAGGTCCGTCCCGACCGTCGGCTCGCCGTTGGGGATCAGGCACAATTTGGCGGTGGTGCCGCCCATGTCGAAGGACAGCACGCTGCCCTCGCCTGCGATGCGACCGAACTCTGCCGCTGCAACGGCACCGGCGGCCGGCCCCGATTCAATCAGGCGAACCGGCAACTCGGCGGCACGACGACTCGGTACGAGACCGCCCGACGAGGTCATCCAGAGCACCTGGCGATCGATACCTTTCGCAGCAAATTCGCGCTCAAGATGTGCGACATGGCCCGACATTTGCGGGCGCGTATAGGCGTTGACCACCGTAGTCGAGGCCCGATCGAACTCGCGGACCTCCGGGCAGACGTCCGAGGACAGCGACACGAAGACGTCGGGGTTTTCTTCCCGAAGCAGCGCCGCGATGCGCTGCTCGTGCGCCGGATATTTGTAGGCGTGGAGCAGGCACACGGCGACGGACTTGATGCCTTCGTCGCGCAGCCGGCCGGCGATCTCGCGGACGGTCTCCTCCTTCAGCGCCGTTATGACCTCGCCATTCGCCGTGATGCGTTCCACCGCGCCAAAGCTGTGGGCGCGTGTGATCAGCGGATCGGGATATTTGAGGTTCAGGTCGTAGAGGTCATAGCGCCCCTCGTTGCGGATGCGCAGCATGTCCTGGAAGCCGGCCGTCGAGATGAACCCGGTCTTGACACCTTTGCGCTCCAGCACGGCATTGGTGACCACCGTGGTCGCCCCCAACACCTGGAGCTTGCCGAGATCGACCACGTCGCCAAACTGCTCGAGCAATTCGGTCACACCGCGAACGACGGCTTCGGCAGGATTATTCGGCGTGCTCAGCACCTTGTGGAGATGCAGTTCGCCTTGGTCGTCAAGCAATGCAAAATCTGTAAACGTTCCTCCGGTATCGAATGCGAGCTTGGCCATCTTTTTCCTCGAAGCGATCGTCGTGCAGATGACAAGGATTTCCGATCTGTCTGCTGAACCGTACGATCAAGACGTGAATCGAGAACGCCGGCTTCGACGATGGCTGTGAGGGTAGGAAATGCACCCGCTGCTGGCCAACATAACTCCGGTCTGCCGCCATATGTTTTGCTTATGGCGTAGGCACAGCAACGTTCGGCCGCAGAGAGGCGACATTAGCCGAGGGAGCTCAAATGGATTTTCCGTTTAGACGGAGCGAATGCCCTGCGGATGGCTGCGCATCAACTTTTCCACGACCGTGAGAAGCACGGATCGCGTCGCCAAGGCGGGCTCCGAGAGCGGAAGGTGATCGGACACACACAAGGAAACGGTCGCCTCGATGGCGGGACGAACGAGCCTCCGGACCTCAATGCTGCCAAAGCTCGATGCGCTGGCGGCCACGGACGCCGGCAGGATGGTCGAGCCAAGCCCTTCGGTGACCGCCGCTCCGAGCGCCGACACGGATTCGATTTCCGAGGCGACATTCGGCGTCACCCGCGCCCGCGCCAGCGATTCGTCGATCAGGCGTCGGAGGAAATGGCCCTGGCTCGGCAGCAGCAACTTGACGTCGGCGAGCGCCGAGAGCGGGAGCGGCTCATCCACCTGCCTCTTCACCGTCGGATCAACTCGGGAGACCAAATACAGCTCCTCCCGAAACAACGGCTGAAGCTTGACGCCCTTGATGGGACCGGAGCCGTAGATCATGGCCATATCCATCTTGCCGGTCATGATGAGCTCGCTGAGCACATGGCCGAAACTATCGTTGATATGGACGATGATCTGCGGATGCAGCGCCGACATCTCCTTCAGGATCGGCAGCGACAACGTGCTCGATGCCGAATAGGTCGCGAGACCGATGGAAACGCGCCCGGCCAACGCCTTGGTCGATTGATCGATGTCGATCTGGGCCTGCTCGATCTGCTTCAGGAGCAGTTGGGCATGGCGATAGAGAATGAGCCCCGCTTCGGTCGGGACGATGCCGTGATTGCTGCGCAGAAGCAGCTTGTGCTTGAAATGGCTTTCAAGAGCAGCGATCTGCTGCGACAGCGCCGGCTGTGCGGTCCGCAATAGGCCGGCGGCGCGCGAAACGCTGCCGGCGTCAACGACTTTGACAAAGCTCTTCAGCTTCCTGAAATCGACGCTCATTAGGGGCCGAACGCTGGTCCTGAAAAAACAGTCTGGAGCGGCACTATCCTTTATCTAGCCTATTGATTTCAATGAGATTCTTGCCGATGCGGCCCGGTTTTCGGATGCAGCCGCGCGCCCCGCGCTCAGGATAGCGCCTTGCAGGCCTTCTCGATGCGGTCGCAGGCTTCCTTGATCGCCTCCATCGAGGTCGCAATCGACAAGCGGAAATACGGCGAGAGCCCGTAAGCCGTGCCCTGCACGGCCGCCACGCCGACGTCGTCTAGCAGATAGAGCACGAAATCGAGATCGTTCTTGATCACCTTGCCGTCCGGCGTGGTCTTGCCGATGACCCCGGCGCATCCGGGATAGAGATAGAACGCCCCATCCGGCACGAGACAGGACAGGCCTGGGATCGCATTCAGCCGTGCGCAGGCGTAGTCGCGACGTTCCCTGTAGAGCTTGACGCTATTGCGCACGAACGATTGGTCGCTGGTGAGCGCATGGGCGGCAGCCGCCTGGCTGATCGATGAGGGGCAAGACGAGATCTGCGACTGCAGCTTGTTGATCGCGGCAATCAAAGGCGCCGGGCCCGCGGCGTAGCCGATCCGCCATCCGGTCATGGCATAGGTCTTGGAGACACCGTTGGCGAGCAGAACGCGTTCCTTCAGGGCGGGGACGGCAGCCGCCAACGTGGTTGCCGGCTCGTCGCGGTACCAGATCTGGTCATAGATGTCGTCGGAGAGCACCATCACATTCGGATGGCGCAGCAGCACTTCGCCGAGCGCCTGCAGGTCCGATCGCGAATACGCCGCGCCCGTCGGATTGGAGGGCGCATTGAGGATCAGCCAGCGGGTTTTCGGCGTGATGGCGGCCTCGAGCGCCTCCGCAGTCAGCTTGAAGCCTTGGTTTTCGGAGCAGCGCACGATGACCGGCTTGCCATCGTTGGCAATGACCATGTCGGGATAGGAGACCCAATAGGGTGCGGGGATGATGACTTCCGTCCCCTCCTCCACGCTCGCCATCAGCGCAAGAAACAGGATCTGCTTCGCGCCGCCGCCGACGCAGATCTCGTTGTCTGCGTATTCCAATCCAAGGCGCCGCTTGTAGTCGGCGACGATCGCCTTGCGCAGCGCGACGGTGCCGTTCACCGCGGTGTATTTCGTCTCTCCGCGGTCGATCGCCTCATGCGCCGCTGTCTTGACGTGATCGGGCGTGTCGAAATCCGGCTCGCCGATCGCCATGTCGATGATGTCGCGTCCGGCCGCCTTCAGCTCGCGAACCCGCGCGGAAGCTGCCGTCGTGGGGGAGATCTTGATGCGCGAGACGCGCGCAGCCGGCACGAAAATCGTCACTTTGGTCGTCCTTTGGGGTTCGAATGTGTCCGCGCCCGCTCGCGGCGAACGCCGTGAATTCTAGTGCTCGACCTCGGTTTCGCCGCGCATGCGGCCCGTGAGGAACAGCTCGCCGAGCTCGTCGTGGGTGATATCCGCAGGCCTGCCGTCCCAGATCACCTTGCCGAGGCGTAGGATGACGGCGCGCTGGGCGACCTCCATGGCCTTCTTGGTGTTCTGCTCGACGAGCAGGATGGTCTGACCGCTCGCGTTGATGCGGAGCAGCTCGTCGAAGACAATCCCGATAGCGCTCGGCGAAAGTCCCACGGATGGCTCGTCGACCAGCAGAATCTTGGGGCGCTGAAGCACGGCCATGGCCACCTCCAGCAATTGCTGCTCGCCGCCGGACATATTTCCGGCGAGCGTATTGCGTCGTGTCTTCAGGATCGGGAACAGGTCGTAGACATAGTCCCGCTCGGCCCTCACCTGACGGTCACGCAACGTATAGGCGGCCATCTGGAGATTTTCGTCCACGGTCATCACGGGAAAGTTGCAGCGCCCCTGCGGCACCCACGAAATGCCCTCCGCCAGGATCGCGCGCGACTTGTAGGATGTGATCTCCTTGCCACGCCAGTTGATGCTGCCGCCCTTGATGGTCGTCATGCCGTAGAGCGTCTTCAAGAGCGTCGACTTGCCGGCGCCGTTCGGGCCCATTAGCGCCACGAACTGCCCCTGGGGAACGTCGAGATCGACGCCGTTGAGGATGTCGAGCAAGCCGTAGCCGGCGCGCAATCCCTTGATCGAGAGTGAGGGTTCAGCCACCGAGATAGGCCTCCCGGACCGCCTGGTTCTGGACGATGTCGTCCGGCGTGCCTTCCGCAAGTTTGCGCCCCTGGTCGAGCACGACGACGCGCTTGCAGAGGCTCGTCACCACGTCGATATTGTGCTCGATGATGAGAAAACTGACGCCGAAGGAGGTGTTGGCGAGACGGATGCTCTCGACCACGCGCTCGATTAGCTTCGGATTGATACCGGCCATCGGCTCATCGAGCAGAATGAGTTTCGGCTCCGGCATTAGCATGGAAGCGAACTGGATCAGCTTCTGCTGACCGCCCGACAGCTTACCCGCCGGCTGGAATCGCACGTCCCAGAGGCCGGCGATCTTGATCAGCTCGCGCGCGCGCTCCCGCAGCGCCGCGACTCGATTGCGGGCCGCGGATCCGACGCCGAAGGTCGACCAGATGCCGGGGAAGGTGAACATCTGGCCGGCGATGACGAGATTCTCCTCGACGTCCAGCGCGCCGAATACCACCGTCTTCTGGAACGATCGCAGCATGCGACCTTCGCGGGCGATGTCGTTCAGCGACCAGCCCGTGATGTCCTGACCATCGAGCTTCACCGCCCCCGCGTTGGGCTTGGCGAGCCCCGTCACGCAATCGAAGAAGGTGGACTTGCCGGAGCCGTTTGGGCCGATGAGTCCGCAAATCTCTCCGCGGTCCACGTGAAGGTCGACCCCGTCGACCGCACGAATGGCGCCATAAGACTTGCAGAGGCCGGAGATGTCGAGGATCGGGAGCCCGGTCATTTGCGCCTCTCGAGGAAGGACCAGAAACGGCCGATGAGCGGCGCGAACCCGCTCGGAAACCAGAAGACGAGCCCGAGCAGGAAGAAGCCATAGGCGATCATGCGCAGCTCCGGCGTCACGCGAAGCGCTTCCGTGAGCCCGACGAACAGCAGGCTGCCGAAGATGACGCCCGAAATGGTCCCCGCCCCGCCGCCGAGCACGATGATCAGCATCGTCGTCGAATAGTACATCTGGAAGGTGAGCGGGCTGACGACGGTGAGGTAGTGCGCATAGAGACTGCCGCCGAGGCCGGCGAAGGCGGCGCTGATCATGAAGACCACCAGTTTGTAGTGCCAGGTGGGGATACCGACGGATTCGGCCAGCGTTTCGTTCTCGCGGATCGCGATCATGTTCCGCCCCGCCGGCGAGCGAACGATGAGGTAGGCGAGCAGCGTGGCAATCGCGGCGATGGCCAGGACCAGATAATAGAAGCCGACCGTGCCGGAGACGGTGAACGAAGCCGACCCCAGCGCAAAGTAGGGCTTGGGAATGGCCGCCAACCCCATGTCGCCGCGCGTCAGGCTGATCCAGTTCTTGGCGATGGCCTGGCCGATGATGACGAAACCCAGCGTGCACATCACGAACGACGTCGCGCGCAGCCGTAGCGCCGGAATGCCGAGCGGCAGCGCAATGGCACCGGCCGCAAGTCCCGCGGCCAGGAAATTCACATAGAAAGGTGTGCCGAAATGCACCGCGAACAGCGCGGATGTGTAGGCGCCGATGCCGAAGAAGGCTGCTTGCGCCAGCGACAGCAGCCCGGTATAGCCGAGCAGCAGGTTGAGCCCGTGCGCCGGCAACAGGAAGATCAGCGCGATGATCATCGCGTGCAACGGATAGTTGCCGAGAAATAGCGGCGCGACACAGGCCAGTGCCGCGAGCGCGAGACCGACGGGAAGGCGGAGATCCCGTCCCGTCGTCGCGGCTGAGAGTTCAGCGGGCGTCATGTTCGGCTCTCGGGCGATCTCGCTCACCTGTCATCACCCCCGATCTAGAAGCGCGCCTGCGCGGAAAAGAGCCCGTGGGGACGCCACATCAAGATCAGCATCAGGGTCGCAAAGCCGACCGTGTCGCGGAATTGCAGGCCGACATAGGTGGCGACCAGGCTCTCGGCGATACCAAGGATCATGGCGGCGACGAACGTGCCGCGCACGTTGCCGAGCCCACCCATGATGATGATCGGCAGCGTCTTGAAGGTGATCAGCTCGCCCATGCCGCCGTAGACGCTCACGTTCACCGGCGCCGTCAGCACGCCCGAAAGCGCGGCAAGACAAGCTCCGAGGATGAACGTCCACAGCGCGATATGGCGAACATCGATACCCACCACCGCGCAGCACTCGATGTTCTGGGAGACCGCGCGCATGGCCTTGCCCATCCGGCTGTAGGTGACCATCAACTCGAGCCCGACGAACACGATCAGACCGACGATGATGATCAGAATACGCTGTTCGGCCAGGGTGAAGCCAAGAACGCTCACCGGCTCGATGTAACCGCCGGAGAAGAACTTGTAGCTGCCGCCGAACAGCAGGATGACCGTGTTCTGCAGGATCAGCGCGACGCCGAGCGTGGCGAGAACGCCGGCTTCGGCCGGCGCGCCTACTATCCGCTGCATCACGAAGTTGCCGACCACGACGGCGATGACCGCCGTCGCAACCACGCCGATCACGACCGCGACCGGATAGGGCAGATCGAAATAGTCTATCGCGAACCAGGCCCCGAAGGTCCCGAGCATGTAGTATTCGCCGTGGGCGAAATTGATGGCTCGCAGGACGCCGAAGATCATCGTCATGCCGACGGCAACGATCGCGTAGACCGATCCGGAAACGATGCCGTTAACGACCTGTTCGATGATCGTGTAGAACATGGGGCCACCGTTTCGCGGGCTTACTTGGGATAGTCAATCTCGGCCTTGTAGGCGCCCTTGATCACGGGCTTGCCGCCCTCGATCTCGACTAGGATCATCGGCAGGCGCGCCTGGTTGTGATCGTCGAAGGAGACCTCGCCGACCGCGCTATCATAGTGGATGCCGGAGAGTGCGGCCCGGACTTTCTCGCGATCGATGCTCTTGGCCTGCTCGATCGCCTTGGCGAGCAGGTGCACCGTCTCCCAATGCACGTAAGCGTGATTGTTGGGAGCCTCGCGGTATTCGGCCGTGAACTTCTCGACGAAGGCCTTGCTCTTCGGAGAGTCGTACCCCGGAAGCCAGGCTGCGGCCTCGATCGCCCCCTCCATCGCCTTCGGCGCGGCCTTGATGGTGCTCGCGGTATTGAACTCGGCATTGCCGATCAACGGGATCTTGCCTGCGATCCCGACTTCAATCATCTGGCGCCCGACGATGGGCGCGGAATCGGCATTGCCGTACATGATGATGGCCTGAGCGCCGGAATCGCGGATCTTGGAGAGCACGCTGCGGAAATCCACCTCGCCCTCCTTGTAATAGTCTTCCGTCAGGATCTCGCTCTTGAAGCGCGGCAGGTATTTCTTGGTGAACTGAATGGCGGCGCGGCCGTAGTCGCTGTCGACCGAGAGCACGGCGTATTTGGTGTATCCCTTCTTCTCGGCCGCGTATTGCAGCACGAGCAGTGAGCGGTTCTCGTCGGTCGGATAGTTACGGAAGGTCCATTTGAAGCCACCGACGCCCGCCTTGTAGGTGATCATCGGGTTGGACGAGGCCGCGTTGAGAAGCAGGACGCCGGCGTCCTCGACGACCGGCTGCATGGCCAGCGTCACGGAACTCGAGACGTCGCCAATAATGAAGTCGACCTGATCCTGATCGATCAGACGGCGGGTCGCCGAGACACCCTCGACCGGCGTGCCCTGGCTGTCCCCCGGCATGACATTGATCTTGCGTCCGCCCACGCCGCCCGCATCGTTGATTTCCTTTGCGGCCATCTGGGCGCCGCGCAGCGAAAAGGCCCCGTACCGGGCGTTCGGGCCGCTCATCGGCGCGACGAGACCCAGCCTGACCGCGCCATCTTCGCTTCGCGCTGCAAAGGCGCCGGAGGAAGCGGTCTGGAGTCCAATCAGCGCGGCTCCGATGCAAAACCCACGTCGGCTCAACTCGATCGTCATTTCCCCGCTCCGCTGCTGCTACCAAATGATGCGACCGCGAACCCCGCCACTTCAGTGGTCTTGCCCTTGGAATTTTTTGTTGCGGCCGACGGCAAAAAATAGATTTACGTTTGATGACAGGGGAAGCACGACTGTAGTCTGCCGCCATAGCGAATTCTTATGGCCGTCCGGGGCCTCGGGACGGGCGTTGGTCCCGGCTGCGGTCTAAACTCTGCTCCCGCGCGTTGATCTTCACAATGCTTTCGGATTGGCTGAGGCGACCGGCCGAAATTGGCAACGGCGGAGTCAAAACCTGCTTGATTTTCAACGAAAAAGCTCACGTTTCGAAAACGGACAAAATGCTTTGCAGCAAATTCGATAGCTTGGTAGCCGTTTCGAAATGAAGAAGCCGCCTTTGCGGAGCGGATCAACTGCCAAAGGTTGGCGAGCCCGCGCGCCCGCCGACCCGGAAGAAGAACGCGTCAGCACGTGACCTTCCCACCTTCCCAAGCGCCGTTGCTGGCCGTGACCATGGCCTGAGATAGTCCCGCCCCACTCCCAGAGTTGCGATGGGCGCGTGTGAGCGCCCATCAGCCAAGTATGAGGATCCCGCGCGCCGCTTTTCAGCGCAGGATTTCCTGCAGCACCTCGCCGTCGACCTGGCGGGGCTTGACATCGAGGAGCCGCATGATCGTCGGCGCCACGTCGACGTTGCGCATGCGCGAGATCGTGGTCCTCGGGCGGATCTGCGGGCCGACGGCGATGAAGGTCGCGCTCATCTCCGTCAGCTCGGGATCGTGGCCATGGGCACCGTAGAAGTTCGGCATCGACAGCGTGGTCGTCGCCGCATTGAATGGCGCATCACCGAGGCGGGCGACGCCGGGGTTCTGGATGCCGTCGAAGTTGTAGCCCGGAGCCATCAGCGCGAACACATCGCCAAAATCCTGGCCGATGGTCTTGCTAGTGCACAGCCCGGTACCGTCTTCGCAGTGCAGCGGCCGGGTTTCGACCACCGTGAATATCCGCCCGTTCCTAAGCGAAAAGTTGAACCGCGAGTTGGGATCGACCGCGTTCTTCACCGCGTCGGCGATCTGCGTCACCAGCGCGTTGTAGGTCGCCGGATCGACGGTGCCGCCCTGCTCGCGGTTCTGCAGATTGACGTAGATATTGACCGCCGGCCCCGAGGTGCGGATCGCCACCTTGCTGGTGTCGATGCCGGCATTGTGCAGGATGTTGGTCATGCTCACCGAGGTGTGGAACGGTGCGAAGCCGTGATCCGACACCACGAAGATGTTGCTGTCACGGCCCGCCGCATCGATGATCTGCTTCACCGCCGCGTCGGCGGTCTGATAGGCGAAGCGGATGTAGGAGGCGTACCGCGCGACCTTGGCGGGATCCTGGTTGTCGCCGATCGAGTTCGGGTCGGTCGAGCTGGTGCCCTGGCGGCTGTCGGTGAGCAGGAACTGGTGCTCGGAGCCGTCGGGCTGTTCGATGTAGACCATCACCAGGTCGGCGTCGGGATGCTTGCGGATCGCGTGCTCGGCGATGTTCGCCTGGTAGCGCACGAAGGTCTTCACCATGTCCTCATACATCGCCTCGATCTCGGTATCGGGGAAGTTGGTGAAGCCCGGACTCAGCCGCTCCGGAATGCGGAAGTCGGCCTGCGGACGCCAGAACCCGATATTGTTGTTAATGTCGTCAACATCGGCCAGCACCGCCGCGTTGCGCGGGATGAAGTTGGCGCCGTAGCGGGCAAAGCGCGCGACCGACAGATCGGGCGCAAGCGCCGAGACGAAGTACGCGGCACCGACCTTGGCCCCGCTGCCCTCGAAGAAGAACGGCGCATTCGCGCTGCCGACCTTGGCGTAGGCCGGTCCGGTCGACGGCGCGTGGAAAGGTCCTGCCGTGATGCCGCCAGTCGTGTCGAAGAACACTAGGGTATCGTAGTTCACCGTGTTGTCATTGGTGGTATCGAGCGCCGCCACCCGGATCGCATACTTGACGTCGAACGTGGCCGCATTGCTGCAGGTCGCTGTCGGTGCCGACGCGCAAGAGAGCGTCTCGATCGCCGTCGGCGTCGCCAGCACCGGGCTGAACGAGAAGTGGCCGGCCACCTGGAGCGCCGCGGCGATCGCAGGATCGGGCGCGAAGTCGGCCTGGGACAGCGAAAAGCCCCGCGCCCCGATGCCGCCAAACGCCCCGAATGGCACGGTATAGTCGGTGACGCGGGTCGGCTGGGCTGACTGCACGACCGTGTTGTTGATGGAGATGTCGGCGCCGTCGCTGCCCGGCCACGTCGCGGTGATCACCTTCTTGCCCTGCTGACGCAGCTGTACCCACAGCGGCACGGCTGTCGGCTGCGACGTAGGCCCGAGCGGGCTCAGGCGATAGCCGCCGATCGGCGCCCCGAAGCCGCTGATGCTTGATGAGATCGGCGCGGCGATCGGCTGGAAGGTGTTTGAGGGAATGTCGTTGTGAACCGCCGTCGAGCCGGTGGCGATCTCGATGTGCGACACCGCGGTGAGCGACGGCGAGGCAGTCACGTTCTGCTCCGCAATCGCGCCATGATGGCTCAGCCACGCCAGGCCGCCGTCACGCGGCAGCACGCCCTCTTTGATAAATTTCTGAATGAAGTCGGGCTTGGCACCGTCGAGCGAGATCAGCACCACCCGCCGCGGCTTGCGGCCATGGCCATGCTGGTCGTTGCCATCATCGGCGCGGGCCGGTGCCGCAACGCCGTTCAGTGATAGAGCAAGCGACATCACCGTTATCGAGACAAAGGTCTTTAAATTCATAACAACGCCCCATGTTCGCTGCGCGACTACGTGGATTTGTCGGGAACGAGAGGCAATGATTAACGGGCTCGCCTAACGCGCATGTGACGTTCAGGCGATGTGCGTAAGTGGCGGCGACGCCGCCGCGAGCTGGCAAGGTGCGCAACAAATTCGGCTGTTCGAAGATAATTGCGGCCGGATGGAAAAACGCATTGACGACCAAGTCAAATCCTGCGTGAAGTCTCATGCCCCGCACCCGGTCGGGGAAGGCCTCTCGCACCTCTTTGCAATCTTTTTCCCATGATCACAGCCGTCAGCTTCGCCTTCCTTGGCATCGCAGGCGCTGGGCTTGCATGGATCGACCTGCGGCGCGGCATTATTCCCAACTGGCTAAATCTTGCGCTTGCGGTAGCCGGACTTGTCAGGAGCGCGATCCTCAATGGCGGGACCGCTGCATTCAGCGCCGCCGCGCAAGCTGTCATCGTTGGCGCGGTCATATGGCTGCTGCGTCGACTTTATTTCATACTTCGGCAAGTCCAAGGGCTTGGTCTTGGCGACGTCAAGCTGCTTGCTGCGTCCACCATCTGGATCGGCATTGTGGGCGTTCCGACGCAGCTCCTTATTGCGTCGTTGTCCGCACTCGCGGCGGCTGGTGCGATGCAGTTCGCGGGCAAAACCATGACACGGCAGACGTCGCTTCCATTCGGTCCTTTTCTTGTTCTTGGCCTGGTGTTCACGCTCGCGCTTCAGCAGGCCGACTGGATTGATTAGTCCTGTTCGGCTCGGACCGGCGGCTTTTGGCTTCCCTGCGCAATCGTGCTCTCAGCTTGGACACGGGCAGGTGCAGCCGGTCCGGCCCCGGGCTGCGGCAGGTTCAGCGTTGCGCTCTGCTCGTCGCGCACGAGTGTGACCTCGCGGCCGTGCACTGAGCGCAGCTTCCAGCCCTGATATTCCTCGCCTAGCCTGAGGCGCATAGCCGCCCTGGTGGTATGATCGACAAAAATCGCAAAACTCTGATCATCACCGGCGATCGTGCCCACCAACGATAGTGACGGACGCTCCATCCGAGGCGGCTTGGGCGGCGGCGGTGGCGGTCTTGTCGCCGGCACCGCGGCGACCGCCGGGGGCGGTGGTCGCCGCGACGGCGAAAAAATCGGCCGCTCGCGCGTGTTCGACAAGGAGGTGAGCGGGATCGCCCACAGCGGATTAGCGCTCACCGCACGTTCTGGTGCTGAGGGGGCCTGGGTGGGCACCATGGGCTTGACCACAGCTCCGGGATTGGCGTGATTATCCCAGGGTGACGGATCGGAGACCATTCCCGTGCGGCCCGTCCCGGGCGCATCAGTGTCGGAAAACTCCGTCGGCAACGCCAAAGCCAAGCCTGGGACGGCGAGCGCAGACGCCAGCAACAAGGTGGCGCAAAGCGAATGTGGTCCTGTCGCGGCGTGCTTTTTCATTTACTACCTCGCCACTGGCCAGAGACAGCGAGCAACACCCGCAACTTTCCTTCGCCGGAACCAGAGAAACTGGACGGCGATTGCACGACCAGCTGATCGACAAACAGGAACGGCATGCCGGCCTCCAGATCGTACAGCAATTGCTGCAGGCCAGGCTGATCAATCTCGCAGCTTGCGATCATGGATAAGAAATCGGCCTTCGTGCCCTTCAGGTCGACCTGGGAAGATAACACGTTACCGCCGAGCCTGGTCACCGCAGCAGTGACGCGCTGCAAGAGCGCGGCGCCTGCAATCGTCACGGTCGTACCTTCAAGGAATGGCGAGCCGGATCGCGCCGCAGCGGCGGCATCCAGGGCGCGCGCGGACATAGGCCGTCGTCCTTCGAGTTGTTCGAGCATCGCTGCCGATGCCGCGACTTCGGCGCGCTGACCAAGCACATCGGCCATCGAGCTTGCAATCACGAACACCAACAGAGCTGCGATCGTGAAGTAGAGTGCTGCTGCGGGAAACGGTCTGGACAACAATTTCCGCAAGGTTGCGGTCTGCTTCATGAGCCGCCCCCGAAATAAGGCGTCATGCGAGCCTCGATGTGGAAGCGTTCACCCGGCTCGCTTTGGCCTCGCGTGGTCGGCGCAAAGAAAGTGGCGCGGGTGAAGTGCGGCGACTGCTCGATCAACCGGATCAATGACGGTGCATCCTGCGTCAATCCGACCACCTGCATCTTGTCGCCTTCGACCCGCAGCTCGGTCACATAGGTGGTATCCGGCAACACACGCGATACCGCATCGAGCACCACCACGCTCGACGGAGTCGTCTGCTTGAGCTTGGCAAGCAATGTCTCCGCCGATCCGCCCGTTTGGTTGATCCGCAAGGCGGCGCGACGTTGCGCGATGTGTTGCTGCAGCTCGTGCTGCTCCGCGTCGAGCATGCCACCGACATAGGT
This sequence comes from Bradyrhizobium sp. DN3, assembly GCF_041357655.1. Classification (NCBI taxonomy): domain Bacteria; kingdom Pseudomonadati; phylum Pseudomonadota; class Alphaproteobacteria; order Hyphomicrobiales; family Nitrobacteraceae; genus Bradyrhizobium; species Bradyrhizobium sp. DN3. The sequence goes on from NZ_JAULLN010000014.1 coordinate 66,200, forward strand.
GGACACAATAAGCGAGGCCGCCGCCCCTACTGCCGCGAGGCCCAACCCGAGCCGCAATATCCTGGGCACATCGACCGTGCGGCCGGCGCCGCTCGGCTGAGCCTCGAACAGCCTGATGCGCGTCCCCTCGCTTTCCGCCTCGTGGAGGTCGACCAGACCAGCCACGGATGAAACGCGGAGATCGCCGGCCAGTCTAACCAGCGGCTCGATCTTTTGTCTTGACGTTGCCGCCAACATCAGTCCGATCCGTTCATTCGCGAGCGGTGCCGGCGGACTGGTGCCGAACACGGCGTCGCTCGCGGTCCATGGCGTCAGACGATCGATCTGCGTCCGGATCATACCGTCAAGAAAATCCGCCGCCTGTTTTGGGAAATCGAGCGGACGGACCAGCACGTGATCCGGCCTCATCACGATATCGAGTTGGCTGCCACGTAGCGCAGCTGCCCACTCAGGCGGCACAGCAGGTTCGGGGCGGTTCTGCACCAGCCGGAACGATAGCTCAGGCAGGCTCGCGCCCGTTCCCGTCGAAGTGACCCGCGCGGTGAAGCCGTTCCCCTGCCCCTCGATCAAGACGATCTGCCGCCGTCGCACAAGCTTCGCACCGACCGCATCGATTGCGGCCGCCACAGCTGCCATCCACGTCGCAAACAACTCCTTGAGTTCCGAAATCATCGGTCACAGCTTTCTGTAGGCTTGCGAGCTCACATCGCCTTGCCACGACAGCACTCGATAGAGCTCCGTGTCGCCACCCAACCTGATCACCATCTCGGTGGCCGTGTGGCGGCCGTTGGGAAAGCGGATTCGGGTCAGGATGCGATAGGCCCTGCTCTTTTCTGCGGTAGCGCTCGCCCTGGCCGGGCCAAGCGCCGCCGCGATAGCGCTGCGGTCACTTCCGATTTGCAGACGCTCATTGAGAAATTGTTTGAGGATCAGCGGCGTCATGCCGGGCAAGGCCGCTATCACTTCCGGCGCCGCAATGATTGCGTCGATGCCCTCCGCGCCGCTAAACACGGTGACAAAGGGCAGCGCACGCTGCACGAGTTCCGGGGCAAGACCGAGCACCAGGCCGAGCTCATTGACATGCGCGAAGGGCGCCTGGCGCGGCGAGTAGGCGCGGCCGGCGGCACGGTAGAGCGCTTCTTCGTTTGCGGCGGTCTGCGCCGTGGCACGGCTCCGCCACGCGACGATGCGCTCAGCGCCCTCGCGGGCATCCTCGCCCGCCGCACCAAGCGCGGAGAGAAGCCCCTCGAGCAGTTCCTTGGGCGCTCTGTTGAGATCGACGCGGGAGGTCTCCGCAATAAAAGATACAGCGAGATCGGCGCCATTCAGCCGCATGCGAAAGGCGCCTTGCATCGGACGCGCCTCTTCGGCGCCGAGCTGCAATCGATAGGCGGTCAGTTCAGCGCTTGCAGATACCAGCGCCTCCGTCTGCAAGGCAACGTCGTTGAGGGAAAGCGCGCGCGCCGAGCTTGACAGGTAGGCCGAGAAGATCATCGCAAGCGCGGCAAGTGCTGCCACCAGCCATAGCACGGCCACCAGCACGAACCCTTGCTGGGAGGACAGCCCAGCGCTGCGCCCGGCCAATCCCATCACGATCCGTCCTGCTTTCTTCCGGCGCTACTGGCGCCGCCATTGTTCTTCGCACCGTCCGCGCTTTCCTTGACCGCATCGTCTGCATCGCCTGCCGCTGCATCGATGTGGACCGGCACCACCGAGGAAGCTGACAACACTCGCCCGGTCGCGCCATCGCGTATCGTCAGCATGATCGTGACTGGCAACTTTTCCTGCCCCTTCCAGCTGTCCCGGAAAACGCGATCCGGACCGGCGTAAGAGAAAGACAGGCGCAACGGAGAGCGCAGCAGCACCACCGGATCGGACAGATGTATCTGCTCAGACGGCGACGCGCCGGCCGGCAATGGCCCGAAGGGCGCGCGGGAGCGCACGGTCACCATCCGGCCCCGATCGTCGGCTTCCCCGATCCGCACGACATCGAGCCCGATGCCGCTGTTGGGACCGAGTGCCGTGCGCACAAAGGTCAGCGCGAACGCCGAGCCGTCGAACAGCGGCCGCGGCAGCTCGCGGCTGGCCGGCACGAATTCGGCGACAGCAAGATCGCCAGCGATCCGCTGAATGGCGATGCCGACCTGCTCGGTCTCTTGAACGCGGTCGATGCCGCGATTCCAGTTCGGCAGCCACTGTGCCGTGATGTTCGCAAGCGCCGAGAGTATGAGCCCGGTCAGCGCAAGCGCCACCAGCGCCTCGATCAGCGAAAATCCCGATTGGCCGCTCTCCGTATTCCTGCTCATGTTCGATGCTGCGGCCTCGGTATCAAGCGCACGGTTTCGATGTCGACCGTCGCCCCGCTGGCTGCGCGGACGCGAATCCTGACCAGTTCAGGTATCCAGGCCACCCGCTCGTCGTTGGCCTCCCAGCCGCCGCCAAGCGGGCTGACATCGACCTGCCAACGGTAGTTGCGGAGCTGGCCGGACAAGCTGCCGGGACTGATGTCCTTGCGCGGCGGAATGGCCGTCGCCAATACGCTCTGCGCGGTTTGCATCAACGCCAAGTGATCCTCCAGCGCCCGCACGCTCCGGGCGTTGGTCGACATGACCGATCCGATCGCCATGATGCTGCCAGCAACGACCGCAAGCGCGATCAGCACCTCGATGATGGTGAAGCCGGCCTCATTCCGGTCAATTGGCAATTTTGGAGCGGGAGACAATTTCGATCCTTCCGGTCAGCCAGTTGACGCGAATTTCATAAGCCGTATCGAGCCGCGCGAGCGCGATCGTGCCACCACAGGACATGCCGTCGGCAAAGAAGCTGATGGTCGAAAGCGCCGGCCGCTGGCGACAGGTCTGCGGCAGCAGCGCATCGAGGCGAACGTCATCGGGAACCCGGATGATCCTGCCGGATGCGCCGGAGCGGATCGCGCGGGAGGGCGCGTCGACCGTCGTCGCAACATTGGCGCCACGTGCCACTGCGGCATATCGATCGCCCTTGAGCAAGGTTGCCGTTTCCAGCGCGTAGGCCTGCAGGCGAGAACGCGAGGTGTGACGGGGCACAAACGGCAGCAGCACGGAAGCGAGCATCGCGATCAGTGCAATGACACACACCATTTCGAGCAGCGTAAAGCCACGTTGCGGCGCATCATTCATTGCTCGCGCTCGTCATGTTGTTCAGTGAGATATCCGCGGCGGCAGCGCTGCCTCCTTCCTGGCCGTCGGAGCCGTAGGAGATGATGTCGTAGGCGCTGTGCTCAGCCGGCGCGCGGTAGACGTAGGGGTGATTCCACGGATCATTCGGAACTACGCTGCCCTTCAGGTACGGACCGTTCCAGGCGGCAACACCGGGCGTCCGGCGCACCAGGGCGGTCAGCCCTTCCGCGGTTGACGGGTAGCGGCCGGTGTCGAGATTGAACAGGTCGAGCGCGCTGGCAAAGCTCTGCATCTGGATCTTCGCCGCCTTGACCTTGGACTCGCTCAGATAATTCAGCACCCGTGGGCCGATCAGGCCCATGATCAGGCCGATGATGGTGATGACGACAAGCATCTCGACCAGCGTGAAGCCCTGCTCGCCGTGCCTGCGCGCATCCCCAATGGCACACTGCGCAATTTTGACCGAAGGCTGCTTCGACATGGCGACTAGTCCTCACGTTCATCCGACGAGTTGCGTGACCGACAGAAGGGCAGTCATCACGGAGACAATCAGTCCGCCGACAACGGCGCTGATTGTCACGATTGCCAGCGGCCCGATGATGCCGACGATGCGGTCGAGACTGCGCTGCAGTTTGGCTTCGTAAAATTCCGCCACGCGACCGGCGAGCGTCGGCAACTGGCCGGTTTCCTCGCCGAGCCGCAGCATGCGAAGTGCCATCGGCGGCAGGCTCATCGAAGCCGAAAGCGCTTCGGACAGTTTGCCGCCGTGCCGCACGCGGTCGGCGGCCTCGCTCCACGCGTCGACCTCTCCGGTCATCGCCATGATGTCGACCAGGATGCGCAGGCTCGCGGTCAGGCTGACGCCGCTGCCGAGCAGGACGCCGAGATTGCGACAGAAGAGGCTCGTCCGGTAATAGCCGAAGATGCCGGCGATGCCCGGCATCCGCGCCAGGCCGCCGATGATCCCGGTTCTCGTCCCTGGTCGACGCAGCAGAGTCCACACCGCGGCAACCAGGGCTGCGCTCGCCAGCATTAGCGCCGTGCCGTTCGCGCGCATGAACTCCGAAATCGAGATAAACATGCCGAGCGCAGAGTCCGACCTGCTGCCGAAGTCCTGCAGCACGCTGGAAAATTGCGGCAGCACGAACAACATGAAGAACAGCATGACGCCGATGGCTGCAATCAGCACGAAGAGCGGATATTGCATGGCATCGGCAAGCCTGCGGCGCATCTGTTCGGCGCGCGCGCGCTCGGTACCGAGCATCTCCAGGACCTGATCCAACGTACCCGACAGTTCACCCACTCGCACCAGCGCGACATACATCCGCGGAAACAGCGCGGGGTGCGTCGCCACCGCATCAGCCAGGCTCTCCCCGCTCAGCAGCGCACCCCGCAGCTTGCCCACCACCGGCCGGAGGCGGCCGACATCGGCGTCGCTCGCGAGCAGTTCAAGCGCATCGTCGAGGCGCGCGCCCGCTTTCAGCAACAGCGCAAGATCGCGGGTGAAGGTCGTCACTTCCGCCGCGCTCGGCTTGTTGAACCGACCCCAGCCTCCGGACGAGGCGATGCGCTTCTCCTCGACGGTTTCGATCGGCAGCAAGCGAAGATACTCGATCCGGGCCGCGACCTCAGCGGCGGTCGGCGCCGAGATCGTGCCGTTTACCAATTCGCCGGTTTGCGTCAGTGCTCGGTAGCGAAAATTTGGCACGAGCTATCTCACGGTCGTAACGCGCAGGATTTCCGCAGGCGAGGTCACTCCAGCGCGGCACTTGGCGATACCGTCGTCGAGCATCGTAGTCATACCGGCGCGAATGGCAGCCTGGTCAATCTTGAGTCCGTCGGCGTTGTCTCCGATCAGTTCGCGCAGCTCGTTGTCGAGCTCGAGGACCTCGAACACGCCGAGCCGACCACGATAGCCGAGGCCGGCGCAGCGTTCGCACCCGCACGGTTGATGAATCGTCTCGCCTGCCTTGAAGCCAAGCGAGGCAAGCCGTGGATCTTCGGCGAGGTCATCCCCGCTCAAGACGATCGGCGATTTGCAGCGATCGCAGAGCTGGCGAACAAGACGTTGCGCGATGACCGCCCGCAAGGTCGAGCGCAACAAATACCCTTCGACGCCGAGGTCGAGCAGGCGTGGTACCGCCGCAGCTGCCGTTTCGGTGTGCAGGGTCGTGAGAACGAGGTGCCCCGTCAGCGCCGCATGGACAGCGACATGTGCAGTTTCGGAGTCGCGCACCTCACCGACCATGATGACGTCGGGGTCCTGGCGCACGAAAGAGCGCAGTGCGTTCGCAAAGGTCAACCCGATCACAGGCTTTACCTGCGACTGATTGACTCCCGGGATTTCATATTCGACCGGATCCTCGATCGTCAGAATTTTGCGGATCGGCTCATTCAGTACCGACAAGATAGTGGCGAGCGTTGTGGTCTTGCCGCTGCCGGTCGGTCCGGTGATAACGACCATGCCATGGGGCAGCTTCAAAAGTCGCCTCAGCTTGGCTTCGTCGGTCGGCGCGAAACCGAGCTTATCGATCACCAGCAGCCCGCGATCTTTCGGCAGGATGCGGATCACGGCGGACTCGCCGTGCTGGGTAGGCATGATCGCCACACGGATATCGATGTCACCGCGGCTGACGCGCAGGCGCGCGGCGCCGTCCTGCGGCAGGCGGCGTTCGGCAATATTGAGGCTAGCGATTATCTTGATACGCGAGATCACAGCTTGCGGCAGCACGCCAGTGGGAGCCGCAATGGGCCGCAGCATGCCGTCGATCCTCAGCCGGACCACAAGACCAGCCAGAAACGGCTCGATGTGGATATCGCTCGCCCTGAGCTCGATGGCCTTTTCGAGCAGGTCATTGACCGCGCGCACGACGGGGGCGCCGCTTGCGAGATCGCGCAGGCTCTCGATGTCATCCTCGCGCAGCTGGCGAAGACTGCCCGCCTCATCCCGGCCGCTCAGAACCTCGTCCGAAAGCTGTCGGTCCAGGACAATACCGAGATCTTCGAATGAGGCTGCGGTAATCTGAAGGTCGGGACCCAGCACGATTTCGGCTGCCCGCCTTGCCGCCTGATCGCCCGGATCGGCCATGGCGAGCTCAACGCTGTCTTCCGTCGTCCGATAGGGATAGACCAGCGTTTCCCGAAGAAACCGCTGCGAGAACGCGGCGGTCAGTGGCGTGGATGCCAGCAAGTCCTGCAGCGTCACGCGTTTGAGGCCAAAAAAACGAGCCGCCTCGTCGGCGAATTCGCCGGCCGACAGATCGGTAGCCTCCCAAAGCTTGACCTGTGCGCCGGAGGGCAAGCCGGCTTGCTGACCGTCGCCCGGGTGGCGGCCCCCGCTCTCCTGCTCAGCCTCTTGCGCCTGAGGCATTTTCAGGTGCCGAGCCCGGCGAAGATGCTCGACGAAATGCGATGAGTAATGACCGGTCATGCCTATTTCCAGTCAGACTCCTGGCGTGAGCGAATAAGAATAAAGAGGCGCCAGCGCTGCCAATGATCGCCGGAGATAGAGTTATTGACCCCCAATGTGACACCTGTACGAAGCCGCGGACATCGTGGACAACTCATACCAAGCGTGGTCGCATCAGCCTGCTAAACATTACTGTCATATTTCCCGCTTAAGGGATGCGTACTGGTCCGGATCGGCGATGGCACGGTCCGAGACCCGCATGTTCAAGAGTGGGATCGGCGAAGGTATGGTGCGTATCGGCAATCAGGGCCGATCCCGGATGATTGCGCGCAGCAGCTGCGTGGCGGCATTGATACTTTGCGCCGCAGCTGTACTGTCATCGTGCAATTTCGTGAGCGTCGGAGCTCCGCCGCCGGCGGAAGTCGACGTGCTCGACAAGGTGCGCTCGCTGGACATTCTGCCCCGGCAGACCCAGAACGTGAACGCCGTGCAGACCAATGCCGGCGAACGCAGCCGCGCCGCCGTCTATGAGGGGACGATCATCTCCGATGTCGCGGAAGTACGCGCGCAACGGCCGGCGACCGGCAACGGCTACGACCTCAATTTCGAGACGACACCGATTGCGACCGTTGCAAAAGTTGTCCTGGGCGACATCCTCAATACCGGCTACACGATCGACCCACGCGTGCAGGGCACGGTGACACTGGTTTCTGTTCGCCCCGTCGCAAAGTCAGACATCGTCTTTGTACTCGAAAATGCGTTGCGGCTCTCGGGCGTCGTGCTGGTCCGCGACACGGCCGGATATCGGCTGACGCCACTTGGCGATGCCGTCGGGTCCGGACAGATGGACGCGCAGGTCGCCAGTGCCGAGCCGGGCTATGGCGTCTCGATCGTGCCTCTACAATACGTGTCGGCACCGACCATACTGAAGCTGATGGACAGCTTTGCCACCAAGCCTGGCATGGTCCGCGCAGATGCAACGCGAAATCTCCTTCTGATTCAGGGCACTGGCGGCGAGCGCCGCACCGCTGTCGAAACGGCCATGAGCTTCGACGTCGACTGGATGCGCGGCCAATCCGTCGGCATCTTCCCGGTCAGCAACAGTGCGCCGGAACCGATCATCTCCGAACTGGAAAAGATCATGGATTCCGGCGAAGCCGGGCTCAGCCAAAGCCTCGTCAAGCTGCAACCGATCAGCCGGCTCAATGCCATCATGGTCGTCAGCCGGAAGCCCGCGCTTCTGCGCACGGCTGCGACCTGGATCAAACGGCTCGACCAAGCGGATACCGCGCGCACCAGCGTGCACGTTTACCGCGTCAAATATGGCGAGGCCCGCCAGATTGCGCAGGTGCTGACGGAGATGTTTGTCGGCGGGTCATCGGCCTCGCTCGAAAGCGCCGACAATCAGCTCGCGCCGGGATCGGGGTCAACGACGACGTCCAGCCCGGCCGACCGCCTGTCGCTGAACGCGAACTCCCCCACTTCAACCGGCGGCTTCGCCTCGCGCCCGTCCACCGGCATGAGCGGGGCCACACCGCAAGGGTTCGGCCAACCGCAGCAGGCGAACGGGAATTCACTCAATGGCAGCGCGCTCGATTCCCGAAGCACCGGCAGCACAGGACAACCGCTGATGCCGGGCGTACGCATCACGCCTGACACCGTCAACAACACCCTTCTGATCTATGCCGATCAGGGCAACTACAAGATCATCGAAGCCACCCTGCAGCAGATCGATCGTCCCGCTCTGCAGGTCGCAATCGACGCTACGATCGCGGAAGTCACGCTCAACAACGAGTTGAACTATGGGGTGCAGTTGTACCTGACCAGCCGTGATTTCGGCTTGCGGCCGGACAACGGCTCCGTTCTGAACACCCAATCCACCCAGGCGCCCGGCACGACGACGAGCTCGGTCGCGGGCGCCGTCACCAACGCTTTTATCAACCGCGCCTTTCCCGGGTTCAACTTCCTGGTCGGTTCAGAGGCGCAGCCGAGCGCTATTCTCGACGCGCTGCATTCCGTTACTAGCGTGAAAGTACTATCCAATCCGTCGCTGGTCGTTATCAACAACCAGGCCGCAACGCTTCAGGTCGGCGATGTCGTGCCGATCTCGACCGGCAGCGCCACGGTGCTGACCACGAACAATACAGTCGTCAATACGATCGACTATCGAAACACCGGCATCATTCTCCGCGTATCCCCGCGCATCAACGTCAACGGCAACGTCAGGCTCGACGTCGAGCAGGAGATCAGCAACGTCTCGCCTGCGACCGCTGCGAGTCTGACGCCGACCGTATCCCAACGCCGGGTCAAGAGCTCGATCTCGGTGGCCACGGGACAGACGGTTTTGCTCGCAGGGCTGATCAGCGAGCAGCAAAACGGCGACCGCAACGGCATTCCGCTGCTGGATCAGATTCCGGGGATCGGCGACGCCTTCTCGCATCAGGGCAAAAAGGGAACGCGCACCGAATTGATCATCTTCATCCGCCCCCAGATCATCCGCGACAGCCTCGACGCTCACCAGGTAGCGGAGGAATTGCGGTCGAAATTGCGGGGCAGCGTGGGAGCGAGCACCGATGATCTGCGGGTCCCGACGGTACGCTAGGGCATTCGGGCTCGCGCGCCCGCGCCGCTTCGCGGCGAGCCTCATCGTTATCGCCTGTTGCTCGGCAGGGACGGCTCCGGCGCGCGCCGACGCGCTTGCCCGCGCCAACACAGCTTACGCGCGGGGAGATCATGTCCGTGCGGTCAATCTGTTGATGCCGCTTGCGCTGAATGGCAACTCGAGGGCGCAAGCCTTCCTGGGCTTCATGTCGGAGAACGGCTTTGGCGTGCCGCAGGCCTATGATGCCGCTGCTGATATGTATTGTCAGGCCGCGCTCCGCGGAAATCCGTTCGCGCAGGCCATGCTCGGCCTGCTCTATGACAAGGGCCACGGCGTGCCACAGGATTTCGTACTGGCGTATAAATGGCTGAACCTTGCCGCCGCGCGGGCGCCGAAACGCGATCGCGACTATTACCTGCGGCTGCGCAACGCGGTCGCCTCGAAAATGTCGCAGGATCAGATCGCGGAGGGACAGCATCTGGCGCTCCGTTTCGCAGCTGGTCGCCCCTGACCTTGCCGTCACATTGCAAAAACGTGACAAGCTTCGATAGATGCCGGTGAGCGCGAAAAGCTCGAACCGCGAGCAGTCTCGGTTGAGCCATCATGGTCCCTACCCGTCCGACAGGTGATGAATGGACAACAACGCGGTCGCAGATATCTCCTCGCCTGGAATGACGATGCAATCCAATCCCGACAACGGCGCGACACTTTCCTCGGCCGACTTCGCGCCGCCCTCGGCTGACGCCCGGGATCATTCATCGATCAGTTCAGGCTGGGTTCTGATATCGATCGTCGCCGCCTCCGGCTTCGCGGGCCTTGGCTATGAGATTGTGTGGACGCGCCAGCTGAGCCTTGCGCTCGGCACCGAGATGATGGCGGTGTTGGGCGCGATCGCCGGCTTCTTCGGCGGGCTTGCGCTTGGCGCCTTCGTGCTGGACCGGCCGATCCGCCGCACCAGGTCGCCGCGAACGGCCTATGCGGTGTTGGAAGCTATCATCGGAATATGGGGATTGCTCTGCATATGGCTGTTACCTGCGGCTGGCCGCTCCTTGGCGCCGCTTCTCGGCCCAGAGCCGGCGCCAGCGCTGCTGTGGGCGGCTAGCTTTGGACTGCCGACTCTGATTCTGCTCCCAGCAACCGCAGCCATGGGCGGGACATTGACCGCGCTCGAGCGCATGGTGAGGGAGGCCCGCCACGGCTCCCGGGTAACCGCCGCCGTCTATGGAGCAAACACCGCCGGTGCCGTGGCCGGAACGTTGGTTTCCACGTTCGCCCTGCTGCCGGCTTTGGGCTTTTCCGTGACGCTCGCCTGTCTCGCCGGCATGAATGCGCTGTGTGCCCTGGGTGCGCTCATGCTCGGCGTGCGGAATACTGAAATGCCCTTGCAAGCCGTGCAACGATCCGAACGGATGGCATTGGAGTCGCGCCTAACACTCACCCTGCTTGCAACCGGTGTGCTCGGAATTGGCTTCGAAGTACTTGTCGTCAGGCTCGCGGCGCAGGTACTGCAGGATACGATCTATACTTTTGCGGGGTTGCTCGCGGCTTATCTGCTCGGCACCGCGGCTGGCAGCTTGGCCTGGCAACGCGCGGGCAACCGTGTCGATGACGCAAGCCTCGGGTTGCTCCTTGCAGGCGCCGCGCTCACCTGCCTGCTGACCGCCTTGTTCATGCCGTCGATCGCCCGCGTCACGGACAGCCTGCTCGCGTGGGGTGTCGTCGGAGAACTCGCGGTTGCGGCCGCGCTGTTCCTGGCGCCATCGGCCGCAATGGGCGCGTTGTTCGGTCTGTTGGCAGAGCGGGTGCGCGAACAACGCGGGTCGCTGGGATGGGCAGTTGGCGTCAACAGCATTGGCGCGGCAATGGCGCCTATGCTGGCGGCAATCTTGATCATTCCTGCCCTTGGCGCATGGACGGCGCTGATTGCGGTCGCGCTCGGCTATTTGTTGCTGATCCCACTGCGCCGCGCAGCACTGATGTGGTCGGCGCTACCGGCGACGTTCGCGGTGATCCTGCTGCTGCTCCCTCACCCGTCCCTCACACGGGTGCCGGCGGGTGGCACTCTGTTGGCTTTCAAGGAAGGTCCGATGGTCACGGCGAGTGTTGTCGATGATGCTTCCGGCGCCCGATATCTGGAAGTGAACGGCCGTTTCCGCATGGGTGGTACCAGTTCAGCACGGTCGGACTATCGGCAGGCGGTGTTACCGCTGCTCCTACATCCGGCCCCGCATCACGCCTTGTTCCTTGGCATCGGCACGGGCGCCACCCTGGCCGGCGGAGCGCAGGTGCAGGGACTTTCGGTGCACGGCGTCGAACTGTCGAAGGAGGTCGTCGAGCTGCTTCCCTGGTTCGCCGATCCGACCCTCAAAGGTCCGGCGCCTCGCATCACGGTTGCCGACGCGCGCCGCCATGTCGCGGCGGACAGCCGTCACTACGACGTCATCGTGGCGGATCTGTTTCATCCAGCGCTGGACGGGAGCGGCGCGCTCTACACGACTGAACATTTCGCCGCGATACGAAACAGATTGGCCCCCGAGGGCGTATTCTGCCAATGGCTTCCGCTCTATCAGCTCGATTTGCCATCCTTGCGCGCCATCGTGCGCTCGTTCCTGGAGGTCTATCCGGCTGGATCGGCATGGCTCAACCACTACAGCGTGCGCACGCCGATGCTCGCCCTGATTGGCCCTCGCGGCGGCGGCGGCCCCGACCTGGATACGCTTGATCAGAGGCTCGCCGAATCGTCCATCGCATCCATGGCGCGACAAATCGGATTTGAGACCGACATGGATTTGCTTGGCCAATATCTCGGAGGACCACGCGCGCTGTCTGCCTTCGCCGGCTCGGGACCTCGGAACACCGACGATCGTCCCTTCGTCACATTCGACGCAAACCGCAACGTAAAAGCCTTGAGCGAGCCACCGTGGAAATTGCTGCTTGCAGTGATCCAGGTGATGCAACCCGATCCGGCCGAGCTCTTGCCTTTGTCAATACGTGACGCGCTAGGCCCGCGCCTGCTCGCGTATTGGCGCGCGCGCGATCGCTTCCTCGAGGCCGGCGCAACGCTGCCGGGAGATCCTCGCGGCGCGGCGCTGATCACGGCAGCAGCTCCGGGCCTGCTGAACGCGGTGCGTCTTAGCCCAGAGTTCGAGCCCGCCTACCGCCCGCTGATCGCGATGGCGCGATCGCTGATGGCCTCCGATCCGGCGGCGGCGACGCACCTGCTCCATGAAATCGAGAAGGCGGCGCCCTCACGCATCGAGGCGCGGGAGCTGCTGGCGCATCAGGGCCGGCGGTGACCATGCCGTCCCGCTGGAGCGAACTCCGGCTCAAGGTGCAAAGTTGATGCGATAGCCCCAGCAATCCAGACTGTCGGGAATAGCGTTGAACGCGATGGTGATGCGCTGTTCGCCCTGGTTTCTTGGCACCTCGTGATACAGATAGCTGGGGAATAGGACGAGATCGCCCGGCTCGGCTTCCGGCAATACGTATTTGCCGGCATTGAATGGTCCAATGGCAGCGGTTCGCGTGTGGTGGCGAAAGGAGAAATCAAATCCACCGGGTGGCCGCACGAAAACCGTCTTGCAGGCCGGATGCGACGGCGTAAGGTACAATATGCCGGAAACAAAACTGTTGGCATGCGAATGCAGTGCCTGACTGCCGCCGTTTTCCAGCATGTTCGTCCACATCTCCTTGACCGTCCAGCGCAGCTTCTCGCCGAACAGGAGGTAGCCGAACTCCACCAGCTTCGGGATGGTCAGCTCAGCGATCTCGCGGAACAGACTGTTGTCGCGCGGATCGGCCACCTGCGTATGGAATAGCTGGTCAGAGCGCAGATTATTCTCAATGCGCGCGTTGCGGATTGCTGCGACAGCGGCTTCGTTCAGCACCTGCGGCAGCAGCCGCGGCGAACGCAACAAGGGGATCGGGAAAAGCGGCTCGATCTGATCCATTTCGCAAATCTACCTGTTCTTGGGACGGACCCGACAATGCGCGATCAAAGATGACACTGCGATGACGGCAAGGATGATTTGCGAAGCCCTCCCCTATTCGTCGGGCTTGAGCACTTTCAGCTTTTCGCCGCGCGGGACGTCATGGCGTCGTTCGCGGACCTGTTCAGCAGCGCGCGCGGCCATCTCCAGGCACTCGTCGAATTCACCATTGCCGGCTTCAACCAGGGCTTGCTGCAAGTGACGCTCGGCAAAGTAGCGGGAGAGATTGTCCGGGGGCAAGTCTGCGGCCAAGGTGCGCGCCTCGCCGACCGCAGCCTTGCAATCTTCCAGCGTGGGTTCGTCCGAGGCGGGCGCAACGTCGGCCGCAGCGGCCGTGCCGCAGCTGGCGCCAATGACAAGGCACAGCGCGCAGACACTAATTCGCAAGCAAGAGTGGCACATTTCGCAATCAAAGGTTCCGGCGGGAAAGCTGTAGCTTCCCGCCGGACGACCTCGTTGTACCGTTACTGATGGCCGTCGTGGTGTCCCTCGTCGTGGCCGTTATCGGCCCGACGCGACAGCCTGCGCGCCAAATCAGCGTTCGTTTCGACCAGCAGCTTGGGCGAGCCCTCCGGACGGACGAAGATGGGATTGGCGTAGAACCATACGTTCGAGTAGGCCTGAACGTCGTGGGTCACTTTCTTGACGCCATTCACCGCTTCCAAATGTGCCGGGCAGGCCGGGTCGGTGCAGCTCACCTGCGCATTGTTGGCGTCGAGCAGCGGATTGCCTGCCGAGTCCGAGACATTCGGGGTGCCAACCGGAATATTGGTTCCGCGTGCGCGGATATAGAAGGGAGTCTGGCCAGCGGTGAACGTCGTCGTGAACCGCAGCCGGACCGAACCATCCCGACCGTGTTCGCGATGCATCTGCGTCGCATTGATCTGCTGCGCGATCTTCGCCGACGGATTGTACACAATCGACGCACCAGCCGTGCCCGCCGCATTCGGAACCGCATACCCCGGAGCATCCGGTGCAATCACGCCGGTGATGTCCCCCGTGATCAGATCGACATGGTCGACCGCCGGCTTGTCGAGCGGCTGCTTGATCCCCACCGGCACCAGCAGAGGATTGTTGAAGCTGTAGGGGCTGTTGTTCTTGGGGGGGATGGTCATCGCCATCTCGAGCGTCACTCGATCGCCCGGCCTCACGACCAGCGTTTCGCCCATGCCCTTCCATTCCTCGCCACGTGCTCGGGCACGGAACACCAGATCGGGACCGATAAGCTCGGCGTTAACCGAGTAAGAGTTGCCCGAACGCATGCCGTCGATGACCGATTGCGCCGAGTGATGTCCGGCATTCGGAACGTACAGTTTGGTGTACTCGCCGGGAATAAAATCGGCTGTCGTGAACGAATCGCGCGCGCCGCCCGCGCCGCGGTTATGCCAGTCGGAGCTTACATAGACGAAGAAGTTGCGACCTTCCCCCAGCAGACCATCCCAGAGTCCGCCTACCTTCGCGGTGTAAATGCCCGCCATGCCGTATGTGCCGCCGCCAACCGCACCGCTCCCGTAAGATCCGGATCCGCCGCTGAGTCCGCCCTCGGCAAAGTGACCGGGCGACTCGATGCCGAACGCGACGGTCGGTCCGGCATTGTTGAAACTGCGGAAGTGCTCGATGTTGTAGCCTTTGGTGCCCGTCGGACTGAACGGTCCCTGGCGCTCGGTGTGGGTGGGAATGACATAGGATTGCAGCGGATAATTCGCCTGCAACCACTTGATGCCTTCCAGCGCCTTCTGGTGGCCGGCCGTGCCCGTATTGTTGACGTTGTCCTTACCCGGCCAGAGCTGGTTTTCGCCGTCCACGAGACCGATCGCGTCGGTATCGGCGCGGTCGAAGCGATATTCGAATTCCGCCATCTTGTCGGCACTGCCGTGGCCCCTCGGGTGCTGGCCGGCAATGACCGCCACGTCGACGTGCTCGTGGCCGGGCGCGATCCACTCGAGACCCTCGATCAGCACCTTGTTGTACATCGGCCTACGATTGACGATGATCGGGTATTCGACCTCCCGGATCGACTGCCAGCGCCACATCTTCGCATCGCTGCCGGTGCCGTTTGGCGTGCCCTTCAGGCTGGTAATCGTGATGCCATCGATGGTTTGGCCGAGCGTCTGATTCCACGTCCTCGTGGTGTCGCCCGGAAGGTTGGCGCTCGTGTCGCTGAAGCGGCAGTCGCGGTTACCCGAACCGCCGTGATTGCCGAGAGTGAACCAGTCGAGATCGAAGTTGTTGCCACCGCCGGCCGCGACGCCCCTTCCGACCGCGCGGTCGATCGCATAGCCCGCGGACACCGAACCATCCGTGCAGGTGTTGTGATTGTGCATGTCGCCGGCAACGTAAGGATTGCCCCTGTGCCCATCGCTGCCCCACTGCTGGGCTTCAGCGCTCTGGGTTAGCGCCAATGACGCCGATGCTGCGGTCAACAGAATCGCTTTGGTAGATGGAAACATCTATCGCCCCTCTTCGGATTTAATTTCGTCGGTACGGCAGGAAGGAAAGGAATCTCAAGCGGCCGTAGCGAGCCGCGTTTGATTGCACTCTCTGCAGTCCGGACAACAGCAGACTTCAGAGACAATTGCGTGAAGCTTTTGTGTTGGCGCGCAGAGCGCCCACGGAAGCCCAGACACTTCCACCTGCGAACACTTCCGTCTGCAAATTTTCTCTTGCACGAGACACACGATTGTGGATGACAGATGGAGAGCTCTGTCGGCTGTCAGCGGCCGCCAGTTACCCTCTGAGAATTGTAAAGCTTTTATGTCAATGTCAGCGACACAGATTGAAGTGCAGTCCTCTCAGATGTCGCACGCCGGACGCTCCGACCATGAGAGCGCGGAAGCTGCGCAGGGCGTGACGCGTCATTCGCGCTCTATCATCTCAACGCTCATGCGCTTATCGCGCGAACCGCTACTGCATTTCGCTCTGCTTGGAGGGATGATCTTCGCAGCCGACGCGGCTTTGCATCCGGCCGCCAAGGACGAAAAGGTGATCACCGTTACCAAGGCGTTGCGCCAATCCTTCGTCGAGAACTTCGACGAGGATAAAGAACGCACGCCTTCCGACGACCAGCTTCAGAAACGGATTGACGCCTGGATCGCGAGCGAAATCCTTTACCGCGAGGGCAAGGCGCTTGCCGTGGACCGCGGCGACGAGATGATCCGCGACCGAATTGCGTTCAAGATGCAGTTGCTGATTTTCGATCAGCTTCGGATCGCGAAACCGACCGAAGAGCAACTGCAGGCTTGGTTTGCCGAAAATCACGCCCGCTTCGACGAGCCGGAACGCGTTTCGTTTTACATTACCCCGCCGACGGATCAGACCACGGCGCAACGTCAGCTCGAGGACATTGTCCAACAACACGAATCAGCGGAGTTGCAGCAGCAAACTCGCGCAATTCTCGCCCGGCCCGTCGGAAGCCTGGCCGCATCTTTCGGCGAGGATTTCCGCGATGCGCTGCTGAGCATGCCGCAGGAGCAGTGGAAGGTGTTGCGGTCCAAGGAGGGTTGGCACGTTGTTCGCCTCGACTCGCGGCGTGAAGGAGCGCTTGCTAGTCTCGAGAAGGTGCGGGATGAGGCCGCCAGGACTTGGCAGACGGAAGAAACGCGCAAGCTCGCCTGGGATGCGATCAAGCGGCTCAAGGCTTCCTATCAGGTGCGGTACGAGCAGTGATGGCGCCCCTGTATTTGCGATTGGCGCTGCTCATCCTCGCCGTGCTCGTGCAACCCTGCGCGCTCCGCGCGCATGAGGCAACGCTCGGCGTGCTCGAATTCCGCGAGGTTCGATCGGGTGCGTTCGTCGGCCGCTGGACCATGCAGCCGTCGATCGGCGCTGCGCGGGTCGATCTGCGGGTGCCGCCCCATTGCTTCCTCCGGCTGCCCGAAATGAACTGCGGCCAAAAAGGGTTGGTCGGCCCGATCACCATTACCAACCTCGGCGCCAACATGTCGGCTGTGCTGATCAAGATCATTCCGATCGAAGGTGAGCCGCGCAGCTACACGATTTCGACTGCGAATCCAGTGGTGTCCGTACTCGGCACTGGCGCACCGACGCTTCAGACCTGGATCGAGCTCGCCAAGAGCTATGTAAACTACGGAATCGATCACATCCTTTTGGGCGCCGATCATCTGTTGTTCGTGTTGGGCCTGATCTGGATCGTCGGCGGCGGGTGGCGGCTGGTGAAAACGATCACCGCCTTCACAATCGGACACAGCGCTTCGCTTGCTGCGGCGGCTTTCGGCCTGATCGGTGTGCCGGAACGCCCACTCAACGCCTGCATCGCATTGAGCATCGCGTTCCTCGCAGTCGAAATCGTTAAGCAACAGCGTGGAGAGATGGGCCTTACCGCTCGCCATCCGTGGGCTGTCGCATTTACGTTCGGGCTCGTTCACGGCATCGGGTTCGCTGGCGCTCTGGCAGGACTTGGGCTCGAAAGCCGTCTCCTGCCGGCGGCGCTGCTCTTTTTCAATGTCGGCGTGGAGATCGGCCAGCTTGCCTTTGTGCTGCTTGTGCTCGCGTTGATCTGGGCGCATCGCCGGCTCGGCGCCGTCTTGCCACGCTGGGGAGACGCTCTCCCGGCCTACGCCATCGGTACCGTTTCGATGTTCTGGTTCTTCGGCCGTCTTGCGCGCGTGCTCGCGACCATGTGAGAGCAAGGAGTAAGCTCATGTCACCGCGCATCATAACGTGCCTGGCTGCGCTTGCCGCGCTCTGCCTCGCACACCCCGCACTCGCGCACGAGCAAACCGGCGTGCAGGGCGGCTTGGTCAGTGGGCTGCTGCATCCATTGACGGGGATGGACCATCTGGTTGCGATGGTCGCAGTCGGAATCTGGGGGGCGCAACTCGGCGCGCCGGCGATCTGGGTACTGCCTATCACCTTTCCGCTCGTGATGGCACTGGGCGGCGTCGTGGGTGTGCTGAAAATTCCGCTGCCGGTGCCCGAGATCGTGATCGCGCTGTCGGCGCTCGCGCTGGGTGCCGCGGTCGCGATGCGTCTGAAGCTGCCGTTTTCCGTCGCGGCTGCGGTGGTTGCCGTGTTCGCGATCTTTCACGGACACGCGCACGGGGTCGAGCTTCCGGGTTCGGCCAATCCGCTGGCCTACGGCATCGGCTTTGTCGTTGCCACGGGCATGCTCCACCTCTGCGGAATTGTCATTGGAATCCTGACGCGGTGGCCTGCCGGAGCGCGCGTCGTTCAGGCTCTCGGCGCGGTCATTGCGGCGCTCGGATGCTACTTCCTCGTGCACAGTCTGGGAGCCACCGCATGAAGATTCGGCTCGGCGGTGTTTGGATCGCGGCTGCCACCCTGCTTGCCTCCACAACCGCATCAGAAGCGCACGTCATTGCTGCGCGACTTGGCGATTTCTACGTCGGTGCCGTGCATCCTTTCACCGACCTCCATGATATCATCCTTTGGCTGGCGATCGGGATTCTCGGAGGCTCGCTCGGAGCTTCAAAAGGACGGTGGCTTGTCCTGGCGTTTCCTCTGGGGCTGCTCGCCGGACTTTCCCTTGTTGCGGGCCTCGGATTCGTGCCGTCCGAGTCGTCGGCCTTGCCTGCAGCAATGATTCTGCTCGTCGGACTGCTGCTGGCGGCGGCAATGCCAGTTCCAGCAACGCTCTTGTGCGTCATCGTTTTCGCCTTGGCAGCGGCGCGTGGCGCGGCGAATGCAAGCAATCTCGAGCCGGAAACCAATCGGCTGCTGTTCGCAGCAGGATTGGCCAGTGCGGGTTACGCAGTCACCACATTGATCATGGCCCTCACGCTCACGTTCCAGCGACCGGTTAGCGCCGGCCCAACTGCATGGCGCACGATCGCAATTCGCGCGTTCGGCGGCTGGGTCGCCGCAATCGGGTTGATGATGACCGGACTCGCGTTCGCTTCCTGAGTCGGTCGTTGGTGCGGACACCTTAGCCTGAAGCGAGAGAGTGCTCCGAGCCACCGGGCAACGAGTTAACCGGTAAGCGCAGCCATCGCCAGCCGCCCGCTTTTGCTGGCGCATCGATTCCCGCGAGCGGGGCGTATTGGCTGGTGTGGTGCCCGCTCGATCTTGGTCATTAGGTATGACATTGTTGTTCAATCGTCATACCGGCTTGCTACGTGAGTGGGCTGGCTTGGGTGCGTGCAGTGGTCATCGACTGTACCAGGTATTGTGCGGGGGCGTGTCAGTGCGTGGGGCCTTGTTGTTGCGGATATTTGCCGCCACCACTTCGTCCGTCGTGTGCGCGTTCCCGGCAGTGGCGCACGAAGTAGCCACAACAGCTAACTCCAATCAGCTTCCGCCCGTCACCGTCACTGCAGCCGGTGTGCAGCCCAATCGGGTCGCCCGGCCCAAACGGGTCCAAAATCGCGTGACGCAGCGCGGGGCCGTAGCCCGGTCCGAGCTGCCAGTCGCAGTCGGCGCCAACGACGTCACTACCGGCGATTCGTCCGACAAGACCGCTGCCCTGCAGCCCACGGCCGCCAGCGCTATGAAGATCAGCGGCGCCGAAGTGAACGCGGTGCCGTTCGCGCGGGTCGGCGAGGCCTTGGAAGTCGTGCCCGGCCTGATCGTCACCCAGCATTCCGGGGAGGGTAAAGCCAATCAATATTTCCTG
Organism: Bradyrhizobium sp. DN3; assembly: GCF_041357655.1. NCBI lineage: Bacteria > Pseudomonadati > Pseudomonadota > Alphaproteobacteria > Hyphomicrobiales > Nitrobacteraceae > Bradyrhizobium > Bradyrhizobium sp. DN3. The sequence goes on from NZ_JAULLN010000014.1 coordinate 85,950, forward strand.
CGCGGCTTCAATCTCGACCACGGCACCGATCTCGCCATCAGCGTCGATGGTATGCCGGTCAACATGCCGACGCACGGTCATGGGCAGGGCTATGCCGACATCAATTTCCTCATTCCCGAGCTGATCCAGTCGGTCAATGTCCGCAAGGGTCCGTACTTCGCCGATGTGGGCGATTTCGGCACCGCCGGTGCGGTGGCGATCGACTACCTCAACAAGCTGCCGAAGAATATCGCGGAGATGACATTTGGCAGTTTTGGCTATCGTCGTGGATTGGCGGCAGGCTCGACCGCCATCGGCGACGGCACGCTGCTCACGGCGATCGAGGCTACCAAATACAATGGCCCTTGGGAATTGCCGGACGACGTACGCAAGATCAACGGCGTGCTGCGCTATAGCCAGGGCACCGCCACCGACGGATTTACGCTCACCGGAATGGCCTATTCCAACGGCTGGAATTCGACCGACCAGGTCGCGCAGCGCGCCATCGACAAGGGCATCATCAGCCGTTTCGGCACACTCGATCCGACCGACGGCGGCACCTCCAGCCGCTTCAGCCTATCCGGCAATTGGGCACAGTCGAGCGCTTATGGCCAGAGCAGGATCAGCGCTTATGTCGTGCGCTCGGATCTACAGCTTTTCAACAATTTCACTTACTTCCTCGACAATCCCGTCAACGGCGACCAGTTCAACCAGCTCGATCGCCGCACCTTCGGAGGTTTCGATGCGCGGCACGCCTTCGACTGGCGGTTTGGTGGCTTGGTGACGCAAACCCGGGTTGGCGTGCAGAGCCGCTACGACGACATCCATGTCGGCCTGTTCAAGATCGAACAGCGCAATGTGCTCTCGACCGTTCGTGACGATCGCGTGCAGGAAGGCAACGTCGGCATCTGGACGGACAGCACCACGCACTGGAACGACTGGCTGCACACGACCGTCGGCGTCCGCGAGGACATCTTTGCCGGACACGTGCTGAGCGACACGCCACAAAATTCCGGCAATGCGCAGGCGACGATGGCAAGCCCGAAGGCCGGCATCGTGCTCGGTCCCTGGTTCAAGACCGAATTCTTTGGCAATGCCGGCTATGGCTTGCACAGCAACGATATTAGAGGCGCGACGATCACGGTCGATCCAAACGACAAGGTGACGCCGCTCGAGCGCGTTCCGCTCCTGGTGCGCTCGCGCGGCGCCGAACTCGGCATCCGCACCAGGGCGATCGAAGGCCTCACCAGCTCGGTCGCGGTGTTCGTGCTCGATTTCGACTCGGAACTGCTATTCGTCGGCGATGCCGGTACCACCGAGCCGAGCCGGCCGAGCCGTCGCATCGGCGTGGAATGGACGAACAAATACAAGCCGGTGCCGTGGCTGTCGTTCGATCTCGACATTGCCTATACCCGCGCGCGCTTCACCGATTTCGATCCCGCAGGCGATCGCATTCCCGGTGCGCCGGCGTGGGTGGCGAGTGGCGCAGTTACCTTTGGCAGCGAGACCGGCTGGTTCGGGGCACTCAAGGCGCGCTATTTCGGCCCGCGTCCGCTGATCGAGGATGACAGCGTGCGGTCGCTGTCCTCGCTGATTTTCAATGCCCGGGCGGGGTATCAATTTGAAAACGGCGTGAGGCTGCAGCTCGACGTGCTCAATCTCTTCAACACGCAGACCAATCAAATCGAATACTATTACCTGTCGCGCCTACCGGGCGAGCCGATCGGCGGTTTCGCCGATCGCCATATTCATCCCGCCGAGCCGCGCGCCGTGCGGTTGACAATAGCAGCTCGGTTCTGACGGTCCGCTTCGGTCAATTGCGCCTTTTCGCTGATCGAATTGGCCCTAAGTACGGGCCGATCGTCCGAAGGTCGACGTGGGTTCTGAAGGCGCGAGAGAATGTCGTTTGCGAGCCGCAGCGGCTTCTGGGGGCACACCAAAAGCGAGAGCATCGTCCGGAACATCGGAATTGAATTTGACAACGCGCCCGCAATAGCAGAGCAGGTCGACCTCTGGACCGACTGGGCAGAGCAAACTCTGTCCCTCCATTGCAGCCTGCTTCAGGTCAGAAGCTGAATTATCAGGCTGAAGAACGGGCGGCCTTCGGCTAACTGCCCAGAAACTTATCGAACCCAACCAAGGCACCAAAAACCGCCGCAGTGACGGTAAGGAAGGCGACGAAATACCAAAGGCGATACATGCCGGGATAACCGGCTGATCGATGATTGGTTCATACCCGGCAAGCTCCTCGCCCGTCTGGTGATCTAGGCCGAGGATGGACGAGGAGCTGCCGCGTCGGTCCTTGGTCGCGCAACTAAGCTAAAAACGTGCCATGACAGTCCTGTCAAACTATCGGCCTCGCAATCAATGAATATTGAGTTTATCCAGCGGCAGTTGAAGTTCGGCCGCTCTCTCCGCGCGATCCTTCTTGCGGAACTCGTTTTCTTTGCGTTCGAACTTGATCATCTCCTGTTGGGCTGCTTCGAGCAGGCGATTGCGTCTAGCCGCGTCGTGCTGGGTACTGTCGGTCATGACCAGGTCCTTTTGCGGTCCCACTCCCAGACAAATCGGGAGACGGCGCCAAGCTTCGGTGCCTGAAAATTACGGATTTATGACGGCGGGAGATCAGCATGGCTGTTAGAAGAAGCGCGGCCGGGCTCGAAATAAGCGTCCCAGCGGCGCCATATTCTCTAACTGAGTACTGAAATCTCAGTTGATTCCCAGTGTGCAATGGACATGCCACAGGTTCGTGACGCCAAGCAGCAAGCTAAGTCTCGCATCACACTCATCACTGGTCAGTTACCGCCGCCGCCCAGATCCGTCCGGTTTGGATCATAAAGTCAGGTTCGGAACTGATCGGCGCGATGATCCGAAACGCGCCTAGTCCGGACTCATGCGGCTCGCCGGAACCGGTGCACACGTCGTGCGCACGCCACCCTTCAACCGATTGAAACGCTTGAGCTCTCGCTCCAATCCATCATGGGCTAACTCGGGCTAAGCTGAGCAAAACAGAGGCAACATGAGCAACCTTCAAGAAGCGAGCGATATCGCCATAGGTTCAAGTCGAGAGTGCGTTGCCTCATTTCGTCATACATGTCGGAGCTGCGATACGCTCTTCAACGTTCCAGCTCGGCGAGAACTGTCAGCATGGGGCAAGAATTCTCGCGGAGATTGCGCGATCGCCCTTGTCAGGTGACGTGACAGGCAACCAGATGCTCGCCCCCTCCGCCGCCTCTTCGAGCGATGGCTCACTTTCGCCAGGCGCGTCCTGATCGGCAACTTGACAACGGATTAAGAACGACATCGACTGCATCACAGTTGGCGACCTGCCGGCATGTTGCGCGACGCGCGCTTGGCGCTCTTGGTCCGCCACTCAGAAACCGGACGCGCTGGCCAGAATACGCGCGGTGATGACGCGGCCTTTCCCCTCAGATCTATAAGGCGGCGCATTCGGGGCACGCAGACCTGCTCCGCGTCGTAATTATCGACAACATAGCGGCGGGCGCTTTCGCGGAGCACGGAAAATTTCGCCGGCTGCTCGAGCACTTCGACGACCCGCCCGGCAAGCTCGTCAACTGCGAAGAATGGGACCAGCAGGCCATTTTCGCCCGAATTGATGACTTCGCGCACCGGCGACGTGTCAGAACCGATGACGAGGCAGCCAGTGCTCATCGCCTCCAGCATCGACCAAGACAGCACGAAGGGGTATGTAAAATAGACGTGCGCCGATGATACCTGAAGGGCTGCAATGAAGGTCTGGTACGAGACTCCTCCCATGAAATGAACACGCGACAGGTCCAGGCGATCGCGCATCTCGTCAAGGAAGATCGACTTCCAGTTTGTGCCCGCCGGGGGCGGAAGTCCGTAGGATACGCCATCCCTGCCGATGATGACGATCTGTGCGTTCGGCCGCCGTCTCAAGATCTCAGGCAGCGCGCGCATGAAGATATGGTAGCCCCTAAGCGGCTCGAGATTGCGCGCGACAAACGTCACGACCTCGTCGGACGGTCGGACGTGCTGTCCATTCGGCAGCAGCAGGCGCGCCTGCGGATTCGGCCGCACGCGCGCCGTGTCGACGCCCTCGTGAATTACGTCGATCTTGCCCTGGTAATGTGCGGGAAACGTCGATTGCTGCCACTTCGTTGGCGAGATGCCCATTTCGCAATCCTCAAGCGCGAGCAGGGTCGTCGCATTCTTCAACTGGAGCCCGATGTGACCATCGAGGCCAGGCATTGGAAATTCCGGATCAAATCCGATGTCACGCCCCTCGGCCCCGTAAAAAAATTCGCAATAGATGAGCAAACGTGCCTCGGGAAACATCGTACGCAACGGCAGCGTCTCGCCCCACCCGGGATGGGCGAGAATCAGATCCGGCTTGAACCCAGACGTCGCTAGACTCGAAAGACTGTACAGCACCTGTTCGGCACGCCGGCACTCGATATCGAAGCGTCGTGCAAACGGATGCGTTCCCGAAACGTCAGCGTCAGGAAGCGCGTATTTGATCAATCGTACGGACGGCATCGATCTTGCAGTCGATGCACCGACGGCTACGACCTCGAAGCCAGGCTCCTTGGCCAAAGCAGCCGCAATGTTGCGATACTGTGCCGGGAAATTGTTGTGAACGATTAGGATCTTCATCGACGCCGCTCTCGGCCCAGCCCCTCGTGGCATGCAATCAATCGGGAATGAATGCAAGCATGGGAGATATCTATAGCAAGAGTTGGCGACAGCGAAGCACGCAGATTCCAACAGGCAATTGAGTTCAAGATTTATCTGTTCTCGTCTTGCTCGCTTCGTGAGCAAAGGCGCCATCTGATTGAACAGACTCAAACCAATCCGTCATGACACGACTGTGTCACTCGTCCACAAGTTCCCGATGATTAAACTGCTGAAGTATCTCTTCGCCTCGAAGCTTTCGATATGCCTGACATTTTCCTGCCCCAAATTAGAGCGATTAAGTCCAAACGTATGCCACTTTGGGTTTTGTTCTCGCCACGCGAGTTTTTGATGATTGCTTTAGTCTTAGAGGCCCAAGTCCAAGCGCGCGGTGAGCCATCCGATGACGATTAAACACCCCCCTTTCGACCGTGAGTTGTGCAGCTGGCATCCTGACTTGATCGGGGTCGATGATATCGCGAATACCATCGCGCTGCTGAGAGATGAGAATGAAAGGCTCCGTCAAATCGCGGAGCTGCTCAGCGCAGAAACCGAATACATACGCCGATCTCTATTGCCGCCGGATTGGCGTCCTGCCGTTCGCTTGAGAAGCGTTCCTTAAGCCATCTTGTTCGCGGACCGGTTCGTCAGAGCGACGCTCACGCAAGATCGTCAAGCGAGAAGAAACAATCTTTGGTTCATCGAATCTGATTGGGGGCAATGATGGATGATGTTGAGCAGCAGAAGGTCGTAAGTCTAGATCGGGGACTCTTCTTCGTGAGCTACAAGAGTGCGGACGATCTCGCTTCGCCGCCGCACGTGACGGTTGTACCGACGCAGGGACATGAAGGGCGCATGGAGCTCATCATGCATCCCGACGCAACGGAGCCGACGCTTTGGGAGCCGAATTCGGGCCTGATGGTCCGGGTCAACACACCCGGCACGTTGCAGATTCAGGTTCAGCCGATGCGACCCGGGGGATCGCGCGCGGCCATGGTTCGTATCGAACCGATTCAGTCCGGCCGAGCGCCGCTCGGCGCGCAAAATGAGAGCGTGGCCATGCACGCAAATGTTGCAATGGACGGTCTCAAGATCCTCGGCCACGTCGCAGGTCGCGGCGATGTTGTCGTCGCGTCTAATGCTTGGATTGCAGGTCCAACGGCCCCATCGCGCATCGAAGGAATTGCCCTTGAATGGCCGGAGAAGCCGGCGGGTCTCGATATTCGCTATGCGGTCCAATTCCCCATTAGCCAGGCGGGGAGCGGCAAAATGGTGTCGCTCGGGACCTATGCCGGCACGCGTGGACGAGCCTTGCCGATTACAGGCGTCGTGCTGGAAATCAGTGGCGCCGGGGGATTCGAGTTCGTGGCGGAAGCGACGTTCTTGAACGCGCCGACCTTGCGCGCCATCGGAAAACGCGTCGTTCTGTCGGGGCCGACTAGCCGCGAGCCTCTGGTTGGCATTCGCATCGGCGTCAACCGGTTAGCAGCCCCAGACAATGTCGTCGTTCCCGCAAAACCGTCACGAAAACCGGTCGGCTCCAGCCGGGTCCGCGTCTTCCGCAGCCGGGCGCGCCAAGAGAGCTCCATCGGCTAGGGGCAATCCGAAAATGGAGCCGCGTAGCGTGGGTGAGCGATCGGCTGGGTCGGACCACCATCGCAAGATTCCCGATGTTTCCTTCCTTGTCGGGCCTCACGCGCATATCGCGCTCGAACGCCTCGCAGCCGAGGCGTTGACCACGCAGGAGTTCGCGACGGCGCTCAAATACGCCGATCGACGCATTCGAGTTTCGCCTCCACCAGCAGCTCACTGCTTCGTTCTCCGCGCCGAAGCCGCTTGGAGGCTTGGACTTAACGAAGCTGCGCTGTCCGATCTTGCGCGGGCGCTTCTTGTCGATCCTTACGATGTCGGCGCCAACCGCCGGATGCTGGCGTGGGCTGTCGACGAACGACGACTGGCCGCAGCCGCTCAACTAATACGCCGCGAAGGCAATCCGGCCATCCTTCGAGCTGCCATCGCGGAGCTGCGGCGTGCCGGGGGCCGCCACTGGGCGGCCTGCTCTGTGTTCGACAATCACGTGACGGGCTGGGTCGCCTGGACCAACGCCCTTTCCGTCGAAGTTAGCCTTGCAACCGAAGACGGCACGCTGACGAGCATTCTCGAACCCAATCCGTTTCACCCCCTGGCGAGCGCAGATGTGCAGGCAACAACCTTCTTGGTTCGGCGGCCACCGTCCACTACAGCTCAAATCGTGACGCTGAGATGCGGCGAAGACGTCGTCCAGGTTCGACGCGTGGCGCCCAACCTCACCTCGACGATGAACCTCCGAGCCGCTCGCGATTCTTCCATCAGAATCGGACCGAACGTCGACCTGCCGACCGTTATTGTCCCCGTCTATGGGGATGCGCAGGCAACGATCGAATGCTTCGAGAGCCTCGACAAGGCAAGGCGTCCACGAGGGACTGGTAAGGACGCCTTTCAGGTTCTCGCCATCGACGATGCCAGTCCGGAAGTGGAGCTGCGGCCCCATCTGAGCGAGCTTGCGGCGGCAGGCAAGATTCGTCTCCTCGTAAACCCGGTCAATCTCGGCTTTGTCGGCGCGATCAATCGGGCGCTGAACGAGATCCAGAGGGGTGACGTAGTACTGCTCAACTCCGACACGCTCGTTCCGCCCGGCTTCGTCGATCGGTTGGCCAACGTGGCATATTCGGCGCCAAACATCGGAACCGTCACACCACTTTCCAACAACGGCGACATCTTTTCCTTTCCAACGCCGAACGAAGTTAATCCGATGCCGCGCTATGACGAGATTGTCGCAATCGATCGCGTCGCCAGCGCAGCTAATGCGGGGAAAGCGATCGATGTCGCAAGCGGCATCGGATTCTGCCTCTATGTTACACGCGCCTGCCTCGACAGTGTGGGCGAGCTCTCGGACAATTTCGATCGCGGTTATCTCGAAGACATCGATCTCTGCCTCCGCGCGCGGACCAACGGCTTCCGGAATGTTTGCGCGCCGTCGGTCTATGTCGGACATCACGGCTCGAAATCTTTTCGAGAGGAGAAGCGCGGTCTCGTACTTCGCAATCTTAACTTTTTGGACCAGCGATTCCCGGACTACCGGGAGGAATGCCGCGCCTTTGAAATCGCTGATCCTTTACGGCCGGTGCGCGCTGCGCTCGAGCGTGCGCTGCCATGGCCCGCTGAGCCATCGGTACTAGTTCTCGCGGGAGAGCGGACCTGCCCTGCCGTGACCGACGCGCGGATACGCCATCTGCGCCTGCATGGCGAGCGCACGGTCCTGCTCTCGCGGGACGACAACGTGCTTCACCTCCGAGCTGCCGACGGAGGTTTGCCGCAGACCTCGCGTTTGAGGCTCGACACAGAGGCAAATCTCGCCAGCGCTGGCGACATCCTGAGGCGGCTATCCCCAACGCGTGTCGAGATCCTTGAGCCAAACCCGCCGCCGCGGCTCATCGAGCTGATCCGGTGCCTCGATGTTCCGATCGATCGCTGGCTGATATCGGAGAGCATTGGCGAGATTGCTTCCCTGCCCTCCGGCACAACTCCACTTTTCGTTCCCAGCAAAATGGCAAAGGCCTATGCACAAAGCAGGTGGCCCGATCGCAAGATCCTGCTGCATGACTGGCCCACATGTTTCATGACACTGCCGCCCATCTCCGCCAATGACAAGTCCCTTGTAATCGTTCCCTCGACGCCAACGCTCGCATCCCTGCGCATGATAAACACATTGGCCGATCGTCTGTGGCGGCGCGAACCATCGCTACCGATCGTCGTTGCCGGGGCGACCTGCGGCGATGATCGCCTGATGTCGCGGCCCAATATCTTCGTCACGGGCGCGATTGCCGCGGACGAACTTGGCGATGTCCTGAGACCGCATAATCCGGGCTGGATCCTCACCGATTTTGAGCAGCCCGTCTTCGGCCATCCTCTCGTCGAGACCGCCAGACAGGCGACAAGGCCAGTCGCCTACCGCGACTGGTCCGGCAGCGCGCTGAAGCCCCGCAAAGGCGACCTTGCCATTTCTGCCATTGTGAACGCGGCAGCGCTTGCCGATCTTGTGGTCGACTGGGTCACGCGGTGCTGAGTATGTCGCGTCTCTCTCGCCACCCATCCGAATTGTCGATCAGACCAAAGCTCGTCAGCCGGCTTGAGCTCGCGCGCGATGGCACGTTGTCCGGCTTCGTCTACGACGCGCAGGCGCCGGAGCGCCGCTATAGCGTCGAGATTTTGCTCGACGGCCTGGTGTTCAGCACAACCTATGCCGACGCCTTCGTTCCCGAGCTTGCTGAACAAGCGCATCAGGCGAGTTGCGGATTCGCGATCACGATTGAGCCCGATCTGCTGCGCGCCGCACGCACCCTCGAGGCCCGCCTCGCCAATCTCGGCACGCCTGTCGGCCAACCGGTCGATTTGGAGAGCGAGTACGCAAATCGCGCCGATCTGCGCGAGACGTGCCAGTTGCGCTGGCTCGGCGGGCTGCATTTCCAGGGCTGGATCGATAGCGACTCCGCGCTCTTTCTGGAGGCAATCGTCGACGGAGAGGCTGTCGCCCAGGTTAATGCAACCACCTGGACGCATGTTGGCGAAGCTGCGGCACACCGGAATGCGCGCGCTTTTGATTTCCACGTCCCGCAACGCTTTGCCGACGGGCGCGTTCACCGCGTTTCGTTGCGCAGGGAGGACGGCGAGCCAATTCCAGCGACGGCCGTCTTTGTCGCCTTTCCCGACGGCCTTGCCGGAATGATCGACGCGCTCGGCGGCTACGGTGCCGAGCGCCTGCGCGGCCAGCTGTATGATCAACTGATTCCCGCCTCGCTTCCGTTCTCCGACTACGTGAATTGGCGCGATCGCTTCCCTCTGCCGATGCCGCGAGCAAGTGGCCTTTCACTCGCGATCGTCGTCGCCGGCGCCCCCGGCGCAGAGCAAACGCTTGCCGCGCTGGAGACCCAGACCCACGAAAGCTGGACGGCAGGCGTGATTGACGGGGAGCTACTCTCCGTCGACAGCGACGCTCTGTTGGAGTTTCTGGACGGCGCCGCATCCGATTCACATCACGTCGTCATCGCGATGGCGGGTGTGGTGCTCGAGCCGAATGCCCTGGCCCGCATTGCCGCAGCATTCGACGCCTATCCGGATGCGATCGCCCTGTACGGCGACCTCGATTTTCTCGCCGAGGATGGCCGGCTCTGGCCGCTGGCCTTTCCTGCATTCGACTACGAAAGGATGCTGGAGCAAGGCTATTGTGCGCATTTGTTTGCTGTTCGACGAGACGCCCTGCTCGCCGGCCTTGACGCCCGTCCCGACAATCTTTACCGCCTCTTCAACTGCCTGCTCGATCGCGCTGGTCCACGTGAGGACAACATCCTTCATCTGCCGGGAGCACTGGCGACGCTTCCTAAACTCGATCGAACGTATGCCAGCCATCAGCTTGCCGCGGCGAGCCAAATGCACCTCGACGCACGTGCCGTCAGTGCCGACGTCACCCCGCAACAAGTTGGCCTCTTTCCTGCGGTTCGAATTGGTCGAGCGATTCCGCGCCAGCGCGTGACAGTGGTCATCCCGACCCGAGACCGTCTCCCGCTCTTGCGCACCTGTATCGACAGCATCTCGCCGGCGGTCGAGTGCTGCCGCGCAGATATTCTCGTCGTCGACAATGACAGTGCCGACCCCAAGACGATCGCCTATCTTGCAGGCTTGGCGAGACGCGGCGTGCGGACTTTGCGGGTCGAAGGTCCCTTCAATTTCGCGAGGCTGAACAATCAAGCCGCAGCAACACTCGACAGTGACGTGCTCTGTCTCCTCAACAACGACATCGAGGCGAGTTCCGAAGACTGGCTCGAGGAGATGCTCACGCGGCTCGCCGAGCCTGATGTCGGTGCGGTCGGCGCGCTCCTGACTTGGCCTGGCGGCATCGTTCAGCATGGCGGTGTCGTCCTGGGAATGAATTTCGCGGCGACTCACGCCTTTACCGACAGATTCGGCGATGATCCCGGGTTTCTCGACCAGCTCCTTGTCGCGCACCAATGCAGCGCCGTGACTGCGGCCTGCCTCGCAACCAGACGCAGCGACTATCTTGCCGTCGGCGGGATGGACGAGTCGCGCTTCGCGGTCGCCTTCAACGACGTCGACTATTGCTTACGGTTGCGCCAAGCGGGCAAGCGTATCGTTTTCACGCCGCATGCGAAGTTGGTTCACGCCGAATCAGCCAGCCGCGGGCGGGATGATCGCGCCGACCGGCGCAGCCGGTTCGAGCATGAACTTAATCTGCTTCGGGCGCGCTGGGGTGAATGGCTCAACGAGGACCCTACCTACAATCCGCAGCTCTCGCGCGACGGGATTCCCTACAGCGGCCTCGCCTGGCCGCCCGGGCCACGCGCCCCTCGCTACAATCATCTCAAACCGGCGCGCGACGTGCCGTTGGGGTTCTGAGGCGGCGCCTCATCGTCCTTCAGGCCGCCGCGCGCCCCCTTCGCTCGATCCGCCGTTCAGTCACGAATAGACTCGCTGCTGGAGCTGGCGCGCCGGCTCGGCGCGTGCTGCTTTTTCTTGCAAGGCAACGAAATCGTCGAGCTCGACCGATAACGCCTCCTGCCAATTCGGCATGGTCACTCCAAACTGTTTCTTCAGGCGCGACAGGTCGAGCCGCGAATTGCCGGGCCGTATTGCCTTGGTCGGGAAATCGGCCGTGGCGATCGGAATGACGCTTTCAACCTCGAGTCTTAGGCCGCGCGACCTCAGGCCGGCGACGATCGCGCTCGCAAAGCCATGCCAACTGGTCTCGCCGGCGCAGACGAGATTGACGACGCCGCCTTTGCGCGCAAAGAGCTCGTTAAGGTTCGACAAATTTGGCAGCACGATATCTGCAATGGCGTTGGCGATCGTCCTCGCAGTGGTCGGCGCGCCGATCTGGTCAGCAACGATGCGCAGCTCCTTGCGCTCTGCCGCAAGCCGCGCGATCGTGCGTAGGAAGTTGGCGCCCTTGGCGGCATAGACCCAAGAGGTACGTGCAATCAGATGCGGACCGCCTGCTGCGCAAATGGCGGTGTCACCGGCGAGCTTGCTCGCGCCGTAGACCGACAACGGCCCCGTTTGACTATCCTCGTGCCATGGCGCCTTCCCGGAGCCGTCGAAGACGTAGTCTGTGGAAAAATGCACCAGCGGTACGCGACGTTTCGCAGCCCATTTGGCGATCACCTCGGGTCCCCCGGCATTGATACGGAATGCGAGCTCGCGCTCGTCCTCCGCGCGGTCCACGGCGGTATAGGCCGCGGGGTTGATGATGAGATCCGGCTGGAACGTGTCGAGCGCCCCGACGAGTCTGTCAGGCTTCGACAGATCGAAATCATTGAGGTTAGGCGCGATGATTGAGCCGAGTCGAGCCAGGACTGGTTGCAATGCACCTCCGACCTGCCCGCCGGTTCCCGTCAACAGTATCCGCATCAGACTTGCCCATACAATGGAAGGTTTTTGATGTCCGCAAGCAGCGGCGCGTCCGCGTCCTTGGCCGAGAGCGACGGCTTTTCGATACCCCAGTTGATACCGATCGCCGGGTCGTCCCAGCGGATCGAAACCTCGTTCTCCGGACTATAGAAATCATCGCATTTGTAGAAAAAGTCCGCGGTCTCTGAGAGCACCAGGAAACCGTGCGCGAATCCCCGCGGAACCCATAGCTGCCGCCGGTTCTGCTCGCTCAACTCGACGGCAACGTGACGTCCGAAATTCGGGCTCCCGACGCGGATGTCGACGGCGACGTCGAGCACCTTGCCCCGTAGCACGGCGACCAATTTGCCCTGGGTAACGGGATTTTGCAGATGCAGACCCCGCAGCACGCCGTAGCGCGAACGGGACATGTTGTCCTGCACGAAGGGCCGCGTGATTCCGTATGTGATGTAACGAGTGAATTGATAGCTCTCAACGAAGAAGCCACGGTCGTCGCCGAAGAACTTGGGCTCGATGATGAGAACTTCGGGAAGCTCGGTCCGGATCACATTCATTTCGAAGCACTTTGAATTTGCCAACCAGACCCGATCTCTCGGCGTCGTCACCAACTTGTACTCTTCACATTATATGTTATGGTTGTGATAAGTAAACTGTGAGGAGCAATGAAAGGCATCATTCTCGCAGGCGGCACCGGCTCTCGCCTCTATCCCGTGACGACTGTCGTCTCGAAGCAACTTCTGCCGGTCTTCGACAAACCCATGATCTACTATCCGCTCTCCACGCTAATGCTCGGTGGAATAAGGGAAATTTTGATCATCTCCACGCCGCAGGACCAGGCGCTTTTCGAGCGCCTGCTCGGCGATGGCAGCGAAATCGGCTTGCGTTTCTCCTACGCTACGCAAGCGACGCCGCGCGGACTTGCCGACGCGTTCATCGTCGGACGGCATTTCATCGGCGACGATCCGGTCGCCCTTGTGTTAGGCGATAACATTTTCTACGGGCACAGCCTGCCTGGAATGTTAACTAAGGCATCCCTGCGCAATAAAGGCGCTACCATATTCGGTTACGTCGTCAACACACCCGAGCAATATGGCGTGGTCGAGCTCGATCAGGCCGGCCGCGCGCTTTCGATCGAGGAGAAGCCGAAACAGCCGAAGTCCAACGTCGCGGTGACCGGCCTCTACTTCTACGACAATGACGTGGTCGACATTGCCGCACGGATCAAGCCGTCGGCTCGTGGCGAGATCGAGATTACGGACGTCAACAAGGCCTATATGGATCGGGGCGATCTCTACGTGGACGTGCTCGGTCGCGGTTTTGCCTGGCTCGACACCGGTACGCATTCCTCGCTCGTCGAAGCCAGCCATTTCGTCCAGATCCTCGAGCAACGCCAGGGCCTGCGCATCGCGTGCCCAGAAGAAATCGCGTTGCGACAGGGCTACATTACGATCCAAGCGTTCGAGCGGGTGGCCGCGAAAACCGCCAAGAGCAGCTACGGCGAATATCTACAATCTGTCGCACGCGCGCACAGAGCAGCCTGATTCGTCACACGGAGTTGATTGATCATGCGTTTGAAGGGATTGACCATCTTCGTGACGGGCGGGGCCGGGTTCATCGGCTCCGCGGTCGTACGACATCTCCTTCGCAACAGCCACGCACGCGTCGTCAACCTCGACAAGCTCACCTACGCCGCGAACCTTGGTTCCCTACCCGGCGCGACGGAAAACCTCAACTACGCCTTCGAGAAGCAATGTATCTGCGACGCGCCTGGTCTGCGCCGGCTGTTCGAGCACTATCAGCCCGACGCTGTGTTGAATCTTGCCGCAGAGAGTCACGTCGACCGCTCGATCGACGGCCCCGGCGAATTCATCCAGACCAATATTGTGGGAACGTTCACACTGCTGCAGGAGGCCTTACGCTACTGGAGGACGCTATCTCCGGACAAGCGGGCGCGGTTCCGCTTCCAGCATATCTCCACGGATGAAGTGTTCGGCTCGCTCGGCGAAGAAGGCTTCTTCACGGAAACCACGCCCTACTCGCCCAATTCACCCTACTCCGCAAGCAAAGCTTCATCCGATCACTTGGTACGCGCCTGGCATGAGACCTACGAGCTGCCGACGCTCCTGACCAACTGCTCGAACAATTACGGCCCCTATCACTTCCCTGAAAAGCTGATCCCGCACATGATCATCAAGGGCCTGGCCGGAGAGCAGCTTCCCGTCTACGGCGACGGAAAAAATGTTCGCGATTGGCTCTATGTCGAGGATCACGCCAAGGCCCTCACACTCGTGCTCGAGCACGGAGCCGTTGGCGAGACCTATAATATCGGCGGCCGAAACGAGCGCACCAATCTCCATGTGGTTGAAAGTATCTGCGATCTCCTCGACGAGATTAGTCCGGGTCAAAGCGGGCGGCGCCGCGATCTCATCACCTTCGTCGCCGACCGCCCCGGCCACGATCGCCGCTACGCGATCGACGCCTCGAAGCTCGAACGCGATCTCGGCTGGCGCGCGGAGGAGACTTTCGAGACCGGCATTCGCAAGGCCGTGCACTGGTACGTCGATCAACAGCCGTGGTGGCAGGCGATCCTGGAGCGCGGATATCAGACCAAGCGGGTCGGACTGAGCCAATAGTGCCGACGCGTCGTCGCCGAACCCCGTCGTCTCACTGAGGTCATGATTGACCATCACTCGGTTTCAACCATTATGTCGTACGGCGGTGAGACCTCTGTTGTCGGGTCCACCTGAACGCGAGGCGCTCATGCTGCCAAGAATGTCAGAGGAAGAAACGGCTCTGTTCCTGTCGTTTGTCAGAAACAGCCGCGACTACGTGGAATTCGGCACGGGTGGCAGCACCGTTCTCGCTTCGAAGCACGTCAAACGTTCGATACGGTCTCAGGAATGGTTGGATCGCGTCGGCGGCGCATGCGCCGAATGCCAGACCCAACCGGAGCTGATGCTCGTCGACATCGGTCCCATCGGTGATTGGGGTTTTCCAACTGACGGCGCCACCAAGTCGCGCTGGCCTGATTACCATTCGGCCATCTGGAGGTATGAGCAGAGTGCAGACGCTGATCTCTACCTTGTCGATGGCCGCTTCAGGATTGCCTGCTTTGCGCAGACCGTCTTGCATTGCAAGCCGACAGCCATCATCGGCTTTCACGACTTCAGCTCCCGCCCCCCCTATCATTGCGTGAGAGAGATAGCCCAGGAGATCGCAACGGCCGGCGACCTATCGTTTTTCCTTCCGCTGCCGAGAAGGGACGCCGCGGAAGCTATCCTTCGCTCCCATTACACGGAGCCGTCCTAGCACCGCACCCAGTTCCCACTCAAGCTCAATGAGCTTCCGACGGCGGCTTGATCTCGACCTTTGTCTTGACCAACGCCAATTCCGTTCCGATCTTGCATCCCCCCTGCACTAGATAGAGCGTCGGCGTTCGGCCGACCTGATCAAAATTTGGCGCAGGAGAGTTTTCGTCGATCAGGCTTGGATAGCTGAACCGCTTTCCGATCGAGCAATCCTTCGACCAGAACAGGGGCACCTGCTCCAGGACCTGCCGATCGTGCCAATGAACCAGGTCGTCCGAGAAATATGCGACGATGCTTCCACCATTGACGTCCTCCGCGACGGTTGCGACGAAGAGATTCGAATTTGCCAGCTTGGCAATCGATCCGACAAAGCCTCGCATGCCCGCCACATACTTGCAGCGAACGCGCGCCTGATCGCCATAAGCGCTCTGGTTTGGGCGCACAAAGCCGTCGCGCGTGAAAATCTCCCAAGAGTTCGTCGTCACCGGCAACCGGCTGCGGAGCACGCATCTCCCGGAATCGCCCTTATCCACGCCGGAATAGCCAACCAGCGTGTACAGATAGCCCCCCCATTTCACCAGGTTTGTCGGACTCGTATAACCTCTCGGATGGCCCTGGCCGAGCGTGTCTGCAAAGTCGGGGGCTACGACTGCTTTGTCCGAATCGTCGGCCCGGTGAAACGTCCGACCACGGTCATTGCTCCTGAGGAGCACGATGCTGTTGTACCAGCACGACGAATAGTCGGTGAAACGGCAATGCCCCACCAACTCGTGGGCCTGATACTCGTTGTGCCCAAGCGCGATGACGGATCCATCATCGCCGATCCACGTCGCCGCGATCCACGTCTTGTAGTTGAAATGCGAGGAATCGGGATCCAACGCTCCCTCATACGCAACCGAGCAGTTCTTCGCCATCGTGCCGAAGCTACGGCCAACCAGCGCCCGGTTGCGATAATGTGTCGCGAATGCCGTAATCGAACCATCGGGCGAGCGAAATGCCCGCAAGGGAGCATCGGGAATGTCCAGAGCGTCACATTTCGCGTCCGACACAACGTGAAAGAGGTCATCCGCTTCAGTCGCGCGGTATCCGCCCAGTAGAAGAGGCAGGATCGTCCCAATCACGGTCGCAGCTCTGATGGCGCCCCCCTTCACTTGAACATCTCCACGATGATAGAGGGGCCCTCCTCAATGAACTTCGAGAAAATCCCGCGCGCGTCCGCGTTGGAGAAGACGACCGTCCCTCCCCGTCCCAGTTCTATGACCTCGGTCTCGCTGTTGGGAATCGATTTGTCACCCTTGAGATAAGCGATCATTTCCGCAACCTCCTTCTGGAACCGAAGCACGGTTGGATCGGGATGTCTGCTGAAATCCATCCTCGAAATCGCTTCCGGATCGATGGCGTGGTCGATCAGATTCCGGTTCGCCAACTTTCTCACATTGGCCGCGATCCGCTGATCAGGAAATTGTGTCAGATGCAGCAGAAACAGATTGCTGCCGCAGCTCACAGAAAATCGGCTACCAGCGTACTGGATGTTGTGAATGCCCGATTGAGCCGCGATCAGCTCGGGCGGAAGAATGGGCTTTCCCCACTTCAGATTGTTCGAGAAGTTGCGCCGACGCTCGGTGTCCAACAACGTGAAGTGATTCACGCGTCCGATCGCGTTGATTAGCCACGTTGCTGGATAGATTGCGCCACGCTCCTTCAGGCAATCCAGGACCCGCTCGTCCGCGAACCAACGCTCCCGATCGATCCAGACGAGACGCTCGTCGACGTCGACGAAGGAGAAGAACTCGACGGTCTCCCTCAAGCGATCGAACAATGGCCGGAACCTCGGATGCCAGTGAATGTCGTTGTGAGCCCCGGAGAAGCGGAAGATCGTGACATCAGGGGCAGCCCGACGATAGACGTCGAGCGTCGCGGCATCTGACGATCCGTTGTCCGCGATGATCAGATTTTGCGGTCCGACGATGGCGCTATGATGATTGATCCAACTCTGGACAAATTCGGGCTCGCTGAGGGTCTTGCAGCAAATCTTGAGCTTGGCCCGGTTTTGCAGGCGCCTCAGAATCTCCGGCTGATCCGTGTCCCATTGAAGAAGCGACATCTCAAACATCTCCCTGGCATTTTGAGCTTCCTCCCACCCCCTGTCAGGAAAGCGCTTCGACGATGCTCAGCCCGCGCTGCCGATCCCCACGATCATCGGGCTCGCTTCGGTATGATTCAACGCCTGCTCCGAGATACCTCACACACCAATTCGGCAAATTGCGGTCCTCCACCCTGATTCGATCCGTAGTCATGCGCTTTGCTTTCAGGAGCGAAGCGCCTTTTTCCATTGAGCAGCATTCTCCTCCTGATCGAGGTTAGGACTGCGTCCCTCCGCCGCCCCGATCATATGAAAATGATGCTTGGCCGACTTGATCCTACCCTCCCGAATGGCAGTCGCCACATCCGGATATTTGCCCATGTACCAAGCCTCGTCGACTTCGGGTCCACCACCCTGTCGTCCCTCGAAATAGCCGAAGCCGATATAGTGCACGTGCGCGCTCTCGATTTCACCGCTCATGAGCGCCTTCGCCACGTCCGGATTTTCCCTGAGATAAACGTCCTCATCAAAGTCAGCGGCCGCCAATGCGATCTGCAACAACAGCTTCAGAAGCGCACTTGGTATTTCGATCTTACCTCCGTTCTCGAAGGCCGAACTGTCTACCTTGAGTGCACTCAACAGTGAAACGGCGGAAGGCACGAACATAACAACCCCGACTTGCTCTCGTTGTTTTCCTTGGGCGATCACGTTGTCGCAGTCGCCCGCACTGCGGATTTCGCCGCCCGCTTGGGCGCATCAGGCTTGGTAGCAGTGCTCGCCAGTTGCGCCGACACCTCGTTGAGATAAGCGGCCTGCGCCCCAAGCTCCCGCTCCCCGAAGCCAAAACGCTTCCGCGCGAGACGATGCATATTGTCGATCTCCTCGATGTGCTTTTGGGCCTTCAACGAATGGGTGACGCTCGCCGCATGGCGCCGATGGACGTTGAGGGGATCGGCGACGTAGGCGATTTTTGCGCCCGGTCCTGCCAGCACCTCCAGATAGAGCACCCAGTCGCCAGCCATCCGGAACTCTTTCAAACGATCTCGACAGGCGTTCAGCCCGCGCAACAGCGCCTCGCGACGCCACAGCACTGAACTGACGTTCAGGATCGTATTCTTGACACCGAGGTAGCGCGTTACGAAATCGCGACCGTCAAACACTTCCGTGCGCGACAGCGCGCCAGGTTCGATCGTGGCAAAATACGGCTTGTAGCTCGCGTAAAGATGAGCGCCATCGGCATCGATCGACTTCGAATCGGTGAACCCTATAGCGATATCGGGGTCACCCTGCATCAGCGCGAGCAGGCTCGAGATGAAGGTCGGCTCCGAGAGATCGTCGGCCTCGGCGATCCAAAGGAACTCCCCCTTCGCCATCTCGGCAGCCTTCGCCCATTGCGCGAACACAGAGCCGGAATTCTGTTCATTGATGACGAGGGTGAGATCACGCTGGCGCTGGTCCGCAAGCTTCATGATGACGGAAATGCTGTCGTCGGACGAGCAGTCGTCCAGCACGATGATCTCCTCGACCGGATGGTTCTGGTCGAAGATAGTGTAAAGCCGCTCCGGCAGGCAGTGCGCATAGTTGTAGTTGGGCACTGCGACCGAGACGGTGGGCACGGATGGAACGGCAAGCCGCAGGAGATCGCGGACATAGTCTGCGAAGGCGAACTTGGTCTGGATGATCTCAGCCATACGGGCACGCTCGGCGTCCGATGGCGTCCAGCGCAGAACATTCTCCACGGCCTGTGCCATCGCCGGCGCATCGCAATAGGGCACGACGCGCCCGACGTTCTCCTTGAGAAGGAAGCCCGGGATACCGCCAGAGTCCTGGAACGCAACGACGGGCACGCCGACGCTGAGCGCCTCCAGCGCCACCGTCGGAAACGGATCCTCGCGCGAGGTCAGCGCGTAAACGTCGGACGCGGAATAGAGGGCCTGCATGTCCGAACGATAACCGGCGAGATGAAAGTGGCCCGTGGCCTCAGCACGCTTGATCTCCGGCCCCAGCCATTCCTGGAGGCTTGGATCGATGCCGCCGGCCCAGCAAAAATGGACATTTTCATTGTGTCGTCGCACCAAGTTCCAGACTTGCAGAAACAGATCAAAGCCTTTTCGCAGGTCGGCATAGCCGACGCCGAGCACCATCTTGTCGGCAGCCGCAATGCCAAATTCCTTGCGAACGAGCCCGGCTTCCGTCGGCGCCGGCTCGATCTGCTTGTAACTGCCCTGCGCGCGAATGAGGAAACGCTCATCGGTCCCATCAAGCCCAAGCGCTTCGACGAGCTTGTCGCGCACGAAATCCGAGGCGAACACCACACGATGCGCACTCCCAATCGCCGCCCGCGCGAGCTCTTCCAGGTGCTTCTCGTGCAGGATCCGCGGCAATTCGTGGACCAGGGAAACGGTCCGAAAGCCCATTTCGACGAGGAACTTCGCGGCGCGCCCGCTCGCCGCCGTGTTGGCGATGGCCGCCGTAAAGCCCTTTTCCCGGAAGCGTCGCAGCGTCGCAGGGAGCTCCGAGGCCTGCCTGAGCACGGTGAGTGGAGCGACCGAGGCGTATTCGGCCTCCATCGCTCCGCCCTGAAGCAGGAGATATTCAACCTCGATGTTGAAGGCGCTGCGCAGCGTCTTGCCGATGTTGAGCAAAAGATGCTGCGCGCCGCTGGGGAACGCATCATGTCCGACCAATAGAACCTTGGGCAATGACAGGTCCCGGGTCAGACCGGTAGCCGCACGCGCAGTGGCATTCAGGTAAGCCGAGCCGAAATGCAGATCAGGCTCGAGATAAGCGCCTTCACACCATTCGTTCCAGGCGTTGATACAGACAAACGACTCGCCGAAGAAGGTGTGGGTCTGCGCCTGGTCGACCAGCGCCGACAACCACGCCTCATATTTCTGCGGGGTCGAACCCTGGATCACCAGGCCCGAGCCTTGCCGGCGGGCATCATTGTCCCAGCTCGGCACCACCGTCTTGATCAGCGGAAACTTCGGACGCGGCTCGTCAAGCGAATATTTGGCGACATCGTCATAGCTATAGATCTGGCCCGCATAAGTGTCGTCCAGGATCTTGGCTTCGGAGTTCACCAACGGCACGTATTTGGTCAGCTTGTGCGGCGGAAACTCGATCGCGCCGTCCATGCCGCTCGCAGCCGGATCATAATCATCAAAACTCTGGCTCATGATGATGATCGGATCTTCGTTGAATTTCTTCGCGAAGATCGATCGCCAGCGCGCAATCACACTCGCCGTATTCGGAATGAGGCGCGGCCGATAGATCATCAGGAGCGGCCGGCCCTGGATACGAATGTAGCGCTTGTCCTTGAAGTGCCGGTTGAAGTCGGACAACAGGCGCTCGTCATCATCGGAGAGGTAGTCCTGCGAGATCAGGACTTCGCCCTCCATGCCGTCCCAGCGCCGTGTCCAGTTCTCGTTGGCCCACATCAGGCAGAAGGGCATGTTGATATCGCGCGTCTTGAGGAACTGCTCCAGCGGCTTTTCCAAGAGGCGCTTGCCGTTGAACCAGTAGTAATAATACACGAAGCCGTGGACACCCGCCGCCTTGGCGAGCTTCGCCTGCTTGCGCATGGTCTCGATGTCGGCAAGCGAATAGAAGCCCAGGTCGCGCGGAATCCGCGGCTGGTAGTGATCCTTGAACCGCGGAATGCCGCGCGGGATGTTCGTCCATTCGGTGAAGCCGGTGCCCCACCATTTGTCGTTCTCAGGAAAGGCGTGAAACTGGGTCAGATAGTAGGCCAGCACCTTGGCGCGCGGCTTGGCGCCGGCCGGCAATGGACGCTGCTCCTCGAACAGCGGGCTCGGACGGGTGAACCGCTTGATCTCGGCCGGAATGGTGGCTTCGTTCTCCGGAGGTGACGGATAGATGCCATCCTCGTGGCGATGCTCGAGATAGTGCAGAAGCGGATTCTGGTCCGTCTTACCCCTGAAGTAGCGCTGAATGTAGAACTTGGTGTCGAACTCTGCCGACGGGTTGCGCCCTTCTTTATAGCCATGAAAGATGAAGTGCTCGAACGGATCGACGCCGGCCGCTGCGACGTCCTGATAGGTCTGACGATAATATTGCGCGTCAAATTCCGGGATCGGGCTGAACGGGCCCAGGCGGTTCTTCAGATAGTGCGCGAGCGGGCTCTCACCTTCCGGAATGCCGTACTTCTCCCGATACCAGGCCGGCTGAAAATAGGGGCTTGGCCGCCGCCCATCGCGCTCGCCGACCGTCGCATAGTGCAGGAACGGATGCGCCTCCGCGTCCTGCACATCGGGATAGGTTGTGACGTACCAGATCGGGTCGAAGATCGGATTTGGCTTACGACCTTCCCTGTAGCCATAGAGAAAGAAATGCTCGAACGGATCGGCGCCGACCGCGATCACGTCCGGATAACTCGCGGCGTAGAAATCCTCGTCGAACAGACCGAGGCCCTTGAGGGTGCGCGCGGCATCTGCAAGGTCGGCGGCCGGCGCTGGCTGCTCGACTTCGCGCGGCGGCTCCGTCTGCCTGCCCGCCGGTCCCTCGGCGGCGAGCCCCTTCGCAGAACTGTTTACTTTTGTGGCGCCCGGCTCTGACCTGGATTGCAGCCTTGCGGCAGCGCTGCGCCTCGCCCGGGGTTCTCTTTGACCGGCGTCGCGCGCGAGCTTCGAAAGAAAATCAGCCATTGTTACTCACTCATGCATTGGGCGCTTCGTTCCGCACTAGCAGACTAGCGCAAGGCTTCTGTCTCCAGTGTGAAAGTCCCGTCGCGTGTCGCGCCGATCGACTGGAGGCGCCGCACGGCGCCTTCATTGCGTTGCCGCGCCGCGTATTGATACCAATTGACCGCCGCGTCGCGATCTTGCGCGGTGCCTCGGCCCGACATCAACGCGTCGCCCAGCGCAACCTGCGCTTCCGCCATGCCTCGCTCGGCGGCCCTCTGAAACCATTCCGTCGCCTTCGTCACGTCAGCCTGGCGCCCCTGTCCCCTCCCGAGCATCACGGCGAGGTTGTACTGCGCAACCGTATGTCCCTGCTCTGCAGCGGCCTCGTACCAGTTCACACCCTCAGCAAGATCCAGGCCCACTCCGTAGCCTGTGCAGTACATTACGGCGAGCTGGAATTGTGCGGCTGCATGCCCCGCGCGCGCCGCCTTGGCCATCCATGATGATGCTGCCTGCGCATTCCCCACCCCGCTCTTCGGATCCAGATGGAGAAGCCCCAGCATGTACTGCGCCTCGACATGGCCAGCATCCGCTGCGCGCGTGAGCCATGGAGTGGCGCCTAGCATATCGGCGGTTCCGCCGAACTTACCTATCTTCAGCGCGCCCAGTTGAAACGCCGCCGGAGGATGACCGGCCTCCGCGGCCTCTCTCAGCAAAGAGTGCGCGCGTGCAACGTTATCATCAGACGCATCCTGATGAAGCAGGAAGAGCGCGTAGGCGGTCTTGGCGTCAGGATCTCCGCTACCGGCGGCCCTGCTCAACCATTCCGACGCCATTTCCTGATCTTTGGGAACGCCGGCACCGGTTGAATAGAGCTTTCCGAGTTGCACCTGTGCGGCGCTGATACCGCCATCTGCGGCACGTTCGAACCATTTGATCGCGGCCTCCACGTTGCGCTGAACGCCGGAGCCGTTGAGATAGAAGATCGCAACGTTGAATGCCGCAGTGGCATGGCCATTTTCGGCCGCGCGCTCGAACCACTTCGCGGCCTGACGAATGTTGGGCGAGACACCGACACCAGTCGCATAGAACCGGCCGACGAAGAATTGCGCCTGCGCATCGCCCCGCTCGGCGGCCTTCTCGTACCAAACCGCCGCCTCCCGCAAATTGGGCTCGGCATCGGCTCCGTTCGAATAGAATTCCGCGAGTGCCTGAATTGCCGGAAGGTAATCCTTCCGCGCCGCCTTGCGCAGCGCGGACTCGGCCCGATCGAGGTCTTTGGCGACGCCCTTGCCGCTGAGCCGTAACAGGCCGATGTTGTAGAGTGCGATCGGATCATCATGCGTGGCCGCACTCTGGAACAGGCGAGCGGCCTCAGTCGGGTTCTCGGGCAAGCCCATACCCTTCAACGTCATGAATGCGAGCCCAATCTGCGCCCTCACGTGATCCTGCGCGGTGGCCTTGCCATACCAGATCGCAGCCTGCGCGAAATCGACGAGTACGCCGCGTCCCTGATAATAGACATCGCCGAGCGCGAACTCGGCCGGCGCAAATTTCTGATCGGCCGCCGCCTGATACCAACGAAGTGCAGCAGCGAGGTCCCTCGTGCACCCCTGCCCTTCGCTGTAGAGATTGCCCAGGATGGTCTGAGCATCCGCTTTGCCGGCTTCGGCCGCGGCCGATATCCAGCGAAACGCAGCGCAAATATCCTTAGCGACACTGGTCCCGTGCGGGAATATCAGGTGATGCACATTCGACGCGGTATCGCCCAATCGCGCGGCGGAGGATTGACGCCAGGTCTCCGGCCTATTCGGTCCGAGGCTGGCGTTGACACCGTACAGATAAATCAGGCCGAGTTGATATTGCGCCTCGGCGTGACCTCGCTGCGCCGCGCGTTCGTACCACACCGCGGCATCGGGAATGCTGCCCGCCACTCCCTGGTTCTTGGCGTAGAGCATGCCGATCCGATAGTCCGCTTCCGCGTCGCCGTTTTGCGAGGCACGCTTCCAGAACTTTAGTGCCTCCAGATAGTGACCGCGCTCGAACGCCGCCTCCGCCGGACCAAGCCGCCTTTTGTCAGATCCGTGAGACGCGGGCCGAAGCCATTGGAGGAGCGATCGGGTCAATGCCGTCATGGCTCACGCATGGCCTCCCGGATGCCCTTCAGCATTCCGCCAAGCAGATACATTCCGACCGCCCGCGTGCCGACATGGACGTCTCCCGCAAGCGTCATGCCAGGAATCAGGCGGAAGTTTTTCGGGACATCCTTGAAGTTGGTCGAATCCACCGAGCACCGCGCCTTGTAGTACGCTTCGATAGGCTTTCCATCGTCGTCGGTTGTGAAGGCACCCTCGCTGATCCAGCGCACTTTGCCCTCGGCTGTACCATGCTCCGCGGCATTGAACGCATCGATCCGCATCGTGCAGGGGTCTCCGGGCCGGATAAAACCGACATCGCGCGAGGCGATGCGAATTTCAGCCTCGAGCTTGGTGTCGGTCGGCATCAGAGTAATGAAGGGATCGCCGGGCTTCAGCACCGACCCGACCGAGAGCCTTGCCATCGTCAACACGACCGAGTCTTCGGCGGCGGTCAATCGGACCAGATCCTGGTGCCTGAGCGCCTTCTCATATGAGGCTCTCGCCTCGTCGAGCTTGTTGCGGGTCGTCACGAGATCCTGACTCAGTTGCGCAAACCATTGCTGCTTGAAGGCGTCACGGTCCGCGATTGACGCGGCGAGCGTATTCTGGGCTTCGATTAGGCTGTTATGGGTGTTCTCCAGGGTCCGCAGCAATTCAAGCCTTGTGTCCTGGGAGATAAACATATTGAGTTGCGAGCCCGTGCCGTGCTCGGCCAGCGTCGTGCGCATGGTCTCGATCTTCTGCAAGATCTCGTCACGCTGCCGATATCTCGCATCGTCCCCGCGAAGCTTCTCCATCGTCGCCTGCGTCTGCTTGATCTTCGAATCGAAACTATTGATCTGCGCGGTATATTGCGCCATCCGCTGATCATAGAGCGCCTTCTGCAAGGCTGCGTATTTCTGGTAGTCCGGGTCTGGCTTGCTCGCAAAGACCAGCGGATGCTGGTTCAGCTCGGCTTCATCGCGCGCCACCTGAGTATCGAGACTAGCGATCTGCAACTTCGCCTGGGTCAGGTCCGCCGACGTAAAGGTCGCGTCCAGGGTCGCAATAAGCTGTCCCGGTTGCACCTGCTCGCCTTCCCGCACGTCAATCGTCTTAATGATCGATGGATCCAGCGCCTGAAGGACGCTGATCTGTCCCACCGGCACGATCCGCCCCCCGACGCTGGTGATGACGCGATCTATCCGCGTCAGAGCGAGAATGGCAACGATCGTGACCAGGAAGGCCGAGAGCACAAACAGCGTTGCTCGCGCGATCAGAGGCTCAGCCTCCTCTCGGATCGCATCCGTTTCCGATTGAAATTGGCGAACGGTCGCAAGCGCACCATCAGGAGACAAGCGTCGGACTCCCAAATTTTGACCGATCGCTGCGGGCTGCCGGCGCCAGATGCGTGTTCTGCTGATACCACAGCGAGCTGTAGATATCGTTGCGCGCCAGGAGCTCCTCATGCCGCCCGATATCGTCGACCACACCACGATTAAGCACGAGAATTGCGTCCGCCTTTGTCAGGGACGACAGGCGATGCGAGATGATGATCAGCGTCCGGCCATGCGCGATGCGCGTTATGTTGGCGTTCACGATCGCCTCGCTGTCGGCGTCGAGCGCGCTTGTCGCCTCATCGAGAATCAGGATGGGCGGGTTGACGATCAACGCACGCGCGATCGCAAGCCGCTGCCGCTGCCCTCCCGAGAGGTTCGGCGAACCTTCATAGATATGCGTCTCGTAGCCACGCGGCAGCTTGTCGATGAATTCTTCGGCGCCCGCCAGCCTCGCCGCCCTGACCACATCATCGAATGACGCGTCCGGCTTGGCCGCGGTGATGTTTTCGCGGATGGTTCCACTGAACAGAAAATTCTCCTGGAGCACCACACCCACGTTACGACGGAGATGGTCGATGTCATACTCGCGAACGTCGATACCATCTATCTTGATCAATCCCTCATAATCGGAATGCAGCCGCTGCAGCAGACGCGTAATCGTGGTCTTGCCGGATCCGCTCTTGCCCATCACGCCCAAAGTAGTCCCCAGCGGGATTTCGAAGGAGATGTTGTTCAGCGTGGGCGATAGCGCTCCCTTGTATTTGAAGGTGACGCCGGAGAACTCCACCTTGCCCTCGAGCGGCGAACGCACGCCATGGCCGGAACGCCCCTCTTCCGCCGGCCGGTTGACGAGATTGCCGACGATTGCAACCGCACTTCGCGCCTCGTCGTATTGATTGATGAGCTGCGCCATCTGCATCAGCGGACCCGAGACGCGCTGCGACAGCAGCAGGAATGAGAACAGGGCCCCGATATAGACAGGATCGTTGCTTTCGAGCGCGAGATAGACGCCGAGCGCATAGGAGCCGCTGACGGCCAGCCGCTCCAGCGGACGCACCACCGACTGGATGGCGTTTCCAGTCATGCCTTCCACGAGCCGGGCCTTGGCAACGCGTGCGACCAGAACATCCCACATGTGGCGCTGCCGCGTATCGAGCGCGAGCGACTTGATCGTCCGGATGCCATTCAAGGTCTGAACCAAAAATGCGCCCTGCGCGCCCTCCGCGGCCAGCACCGCAGTCGACGCCTTGCGGTAATTCGGCAACATCAGGACGAGCCACGCGACGATCAATGCCGACAAGGCGAGAACCACGATCGTCATGACGGGGCTGAAGAAGAACATGACGGGCAGGAAGAATATCAGCGTCGTAGAGTCGAGAATGGTGCCGAACAATTGCCCCATCAGGAACGAGCGAATGCGAAAGACTTCCCGAATGTCGCGCGCGACGAGGCCGACGGCCGTCTGCTCGAAATAGTCGATGGGAAGATTGAGGACCTTCTCGAAGACGTAGGTCGACAATTTGACGTCTAGCCTGGTCGTCAAGCGATGGACAAGGAACTGTCTCAAGAACGAGAAAGCCGCCTCGAAGGCTATGACCACCAGCATCGCGACGCAGAGCACATAGAACGTGTTGTACGCCTTGTAGAAGATCACCTTGTCGGACAACAAGCGCCAGAACATGATCGGCGCCAGGCCGAGAAGCCCGAGGATCACGGCGGCAATCGCGACGTCGCGGACCATGCGGCGTTCGCGGAACAACAGCGCGGCTACGAGGCCGAAACTGAACGGCTGCGCTTCGTCCGATATCTCGTAGTTGCGCTTGATCAGGACGAGATCGCCGGACCAAATATCTTCAAATCGTGGTTGGTCGATCACGAGCAGCGCGTCTTCCGCGGCATTCGGATCCCTCAGCACGATGCGCGTATTGTGGGCGTCTCCCTCGACACGCAGGAGCACCATATGGCTCCCATTGCGAAGCCGAACGATGACCGGGAGCGCCTTCTTGAGATGAGACAGTCCGCCCCAATCGAGCTTGACGCACTTCGCGCGCATGCCCGCTTTCTCCGCGCAGCGGATAAGCTGATGGAGCGTGACGTTCTCGTCCGGCAGAAGGTTGTCTTGAATGAGCTGTGAGGACGTGAGGTGCAGCCCGTGCTGTCGTGCGACGATGATCAGGCACCCCAGTGCCGATGCCGGTGCTGCATCGGCAAGGTTCTGGTCATCGACACCGTGGACGGTCATGGATGTCAAGCTACCTGCCATCTATGTTAATACTTTCACATTCGACTGTGAGCATAACATTTTGTGGCAAAAAGGCCAGCAGCACTTATCCTTGAATTTGAGAAATGGTTGGCCACACTCGCAGATACGTCAGGACCGGGCTTCCTGAAAATTGAAGCCGGATTCTAACAAAGACCTCTGGATGGCCTCGCCGTCGGCCTCGGGCATGAGCGCGAGCGCACAGACCTCGAAATTTTGGGTGCTGACCGAAACGGTCGGAAAACCGGCCATCAGCAGGAGATTGCCGAGTCGCTCGGCTGTAAATCCGGTGCGGTGGGCCATGTGGACGCGCCCCTCCTCGATCGCGCGCGAATGGCCGTAGAGCATGTCGAGCGGCCTGATCGGCCCCGCCGGCGAATGATAGGCTATCGCGGCAATGCCATGCTCGACGATGAACTGAGCAACCGATTCCACATCCGGGCTCATAATTAAGGCGAATCCCCCTGGTTTCAGGACTTGGTGGAACTGACGCAGCGTCGGATAGACCTCGTGGGCATAGAGGTGTTCGAGCACGTGCGACGACCAAACCGCGTCGAAAGACTGGGACTCGAACGCACCGCTCAAACCAAGAATCGAGCCGAGCACATCTGGCTTGACGTCCGGGTCGATGTCGAACCGGGTCTCCTCCCAGCCATGGTCGACGATCATCCGGGCAATGCGCTGGGCCGTACCGGGTCCCGAGCCCGCATTGAGCAAGCGTTTCATCTTGGCAGACAAGATCCGTTCCTGGCATCGGGCGCCCGGTGAGCGCCAGGTGATAATATTAGCAAATCAGAACTTCTCCAGCATCGAAGCAAGACATGGCAATGATAAGACGACAGGAGGCGGAGGACGGCTTAACTCTCGAACTCCAACGCAAAAGCCCCGCCGTGAGCGGGGCTTTCACACACGTAGCTTGCAGGAGCCGGATCAAAGCTTCGGCAGATGGACGTCCTGATCGGTGAAGTGGAAATCCTCGACGCCACTGACCGCGACCGTCTGGTTGTCGCTGAAGTGTAGGGTGTAGGTGCTCGTTTTCGCGTCGACGTCGATCTTCGTGACATCGAAGAAAGAGCGATTGGCAAAGTCCACGGTGTCCGTGCCGGTGCCGCCGACGATCGTATCGTTTCCGGTGTGGGTCTGGACGTGGAACGTATCGTCGCCGCTTCCGCCTTGCAGCGTCGAGTTCGCAGCAGCCCCGCCGCCGTAGACCCAGAACACGTCCTTGCCGTCACCGCCTTGGAAGACATCGCCCTGCGCGCCGACCAGCGTATCGTTGCCGTCGCCACCGGACAGCGTGCTGTGCCCCGACGCCAGATCTTTCAGGAAGTCGTTGCCACCGTCGCCTTCGAGCAACTGAGCGCCGGAGCCCGCCTCGAGACGGTCGTTGCCGGTGCCGCCGGTCAACGTATCGTTGCCAGTGCCGCCATAGATGCTGTCATTGCCGGCGCCGCCGAACAGCGAGCTATTGCCGTGCCCACCGTGGATCGCATCGTTGCCGCTGCCGCCATAGACCGTGTCGTCGCCGCTATCGTACAGGTTCACGCTGTCGGAACCCTTGCCCATGGCGACGAACACGTCGTTATCGCCGCCGATCACGTCGAGCGTCTTGCCGCCGGCGTCATCGAGGATGATCGCCTTCAGGTTCGGCGTGGTCTCGACCGTGGTGGACTGCGAAACGTCGAGGACGTTAACGACCGGCGGAACGCTCCCTCCGGAGAACGATCCGGACTCGAACCATGCTCTCGAAGCATCCCCGGGATCGTCACTGAATACACCGCTTTGCTCGAGCGAGTCGATCAACGCCGATCTGACGCTCGCCTCGATGTGGTTTCCGTTCTGGTGAAGAAATTGGCCCAGCTCAGTCTTCGTCAGGTACGAGACGGCCATGGTACCCCCTTTCAAGTTTTACTGATGATGATCCGACGCGCCAATCAGCGGCAAAGGTGCTTGAGGCTGAATGTGCTGCGACTTGAACGGGAGCAAACAGGTTGCATCCGCCCGGCTCACCCGCGCCTTATGTTAGAATGTTAAGGCGCTGGCTAGTTTTGTTATGGTGAATGTTAGTCGCGGCGCACAATCACTGTCAAGGATCAAATTCACGCGCTGTTAACTCGAATTTGAGGCAATGTCATATTGTGTTAACTATCGCGCGGCGATGCAGGGGAATCCGTGATCGAATGACGCTTTTCTCGCCATGTGCCGGCGGTTTGATCCGTACCCATACGAAATTCGTCGACGAGGCATGTGTGGAGACCATATGTACGAACTTCGCCCGCCTCACTGCGCGAGGAGCAAGCGGTCGGCAGCCCGCGAGATGAAGGGCACCGACCGAATCTGCCGAGAATACGATCACTTGTTATTGTAGCGCCGCATGAATTCTCCCCGACCGATGCGGACAACCATCACAGTCACCCAACGCAAGGGCGGGGTCGGCAAAACGACGATCGCGATCTGTATCGCCGCCGAGTTGACCCGCAGGGGTCACGATGTCGCGCTGGTCGACAGCGATCCTCAGCGCTCCGCCGCTCATTGGGCGGAGTTGGGCAATCTGGAATTCCCGGTCTACGAGATGGCCCTGGAGGACATTTCCGTATCCGCTTGGGCTCAGGAGGTCCGAAACGTCGAGGCCGGCATGGTGGTGATCGATACTGCCCCCAACGCGCGCGGAATGGGAGCATCGATCGCGGTGGCAGACTTGATCCTAGTCCCCTGCACTGCCTCAGGGCTGGATCTCGATGCAACGACGCAGACGCTGGCCATCATTGAGGCGGCGCGCGAGCGCCGGCGAGATCGAGTTCAGGTCATTCTGGTTCCGAACCGGGTCGATGGCCGTCCCCTTGAGGGGCGCCAGCTTGTCGAGGAACTGAGTGAATTCGGCGAGATCGTTGGGCCCCCGATCGCAAGCCGCCTCGCGTTCGTTCGGTCCTTCACTTACGGACAGTCGGTCGCGAGCTTCGTGGCTGGCGATCCGGCCGATCGAGAAATTCAAGCCCTGGCAGACGAAATCGAGAAAATCGTCGGAATCGCGCGATAGCAGCAGCCGACAATCGCACGACGCGCGCTCAGCACATCCACTGCATGATCCGCAGAGATGCAGGTACTCGTTCGACCAGTGAGATGAATGATATTCGAATCAGGCTTTGCGTGCCTGGCCAGCGCGGAGCGCCGGTGTCGAAGTCTCTTCAAGCCTCATCTTCTCGAGCATAAGATCCGTGACAAGCTTGCGCAGGCGCTGGTTCTCGACCGTGAGTTCTTCCAGCACACGACGCATTTCACTCATAGTCGGGAGATCGGTGGGCGCGTTCGTGCCAGCTTCGCGAAGGTTCGAAGATTGCGCCTCGTCCTTGCCTAGCGACAGTTTCCGCCAACGATGCAGTGTCATGATGCTCACCCCAAGCGCTTTGCAAATCTCCACCTGGGAATTGCCCGCTCGGGCCAGTTCATCTGCCCGGACAAGTTTCAGCATGATTTCTTCGTGAGAATGCTTCTTCATATTCGCGCCTAGTATTCGTTGCGGCCCGTAAGCTCGCGCAGAATTCGCTGTCTGGCTTGGCCAGGGCTCGACCTGACCAGCGTCAAATAACATATACGCCGGGATTCGGAAAATGACTCAAGGTGATGCTATCATACTTATGCCAAGTTCATGAATGATATTTTTGGTTATGCAAACTAATTCCTAAGTGTTAGCTGCAGTGCAATTAACGTTTCCGGAACTTTAATTGCAATTCGGACGCCGCTTTCAGTCGGGCACCTGCCTAAGTTGCGGAGGTCGCGTGTCGCGCCGTCGACATGGGTGAAGCGAGTTGTATTGGGCTTCCTCAGCCATCCGAGCTGGACGATAGTTTGTGCTTCATGCCCGTGCCGGCCAGTCGGGCGATGTGACGTTTGCCCAAAAGATCGCGCCCGAAACATGAGAGCAAAGTGAACGCGGTCGCCACTAGGTTTACTCGAGCGGCTTTTAATTCAGATTGGCTAGGCCTCTCCGTTAGAACAGAGAATAATCGCGAAACTGAGTCGCTGTGGTCCCGCCTGCGCTGCGTGATAGGAGCCCACTTCGCCGCCGCTCGTTCGGCAGACTTCCTTCCGACGGTCAGCAGCGCTTCGCACTTCTGGCAAATGTCCGCTTCGCGCCGCCAACAGCAGACCTCTCGCTCTAAAACGGCGAGCGAACTCGCCGCCCACGTTGCGCCGACTGGGGCGGGTATGGATCATGTCCCGTGGCATGGTGTAGCTGAGTGCGGGTCGCATTCGCCGGCATGGGGCCGGATCGGTCAGCTGGCGATTGCCGGGAAGCTGATGGCTCTCGCTCCAATCCATCATGGGCCAATTTGAGCAACCTCCAGCCAAACGACGCAAGCTAGAGCATGCCGCCAGAGCTCCTCCCAATGCGGCGAGAAAGACACCGAGCGAGAACGCCAAGATGAGGGTCCGGTTGATATCGATGCCAATTGACTACGCCATCTCGCGGTCGCTGGTGACCGCCGGAATCAGGCGCCCAAGCCGGATATGGTTGATCAGGAGCCCGCAGGCCGATGACGACGAGGATGGCCATCCCGACAAGCAGAATCTGGTAGCTTGGATTCATGACGCCATCAATGCTCGACGTGCAAAGCAATCGTATCGGTGCATCTTCGTAGAACGATTGCAAGCGGATCAGGCGCTCGAAGTCCTCCAGAAGGCGGCGAAGTCGTTCGTCTGTAAGGCGAACCGTTGTGCGCGGTGCCCCGCGCATAGGGCTTGTGCTACGAAACGATATCTGTGGTTCCGATGTCCTGATCCAATGCTGCCGCCGTTGTCCTCAATTGACATAGGCTTTGCCTTTCGGCACGCTTTGCGCCCACGGAAATGGTGAATGATTTACAGACCCGGCGACGTCGGCACGCAAACGCAGCGTGCAAACGACCGTTTGGTGCCCTATTCGAAGCCGCGTCGGCGCACCCGCTAAAGTTGATAGATGACTCTTTCGAAGAAAACTATCCGCCAGCCTGATCAGCCGATGGGGCGTGATCCGTTCCACACCGCCGCTCATCGGCCGGTGGAGCGTCACCTGCCCGAGAACCAAAAGCCGGAGCCACGCGCCGAGCAAACCAACAAAGCACCTATAGTTCATCCGGCCCAGGAGGCCTCTGCTGCGTCATCCGCACATTTCGGTTCTGTACGAGGTGTGTCCGCCAGTGTGACCGCCTATACAGATTGGATGAAGCGAGGACGCCAAATTTGGCACGAGCATTTGCAGCGCGGTCAACTACCCGAGGGGCCCACAGGGTCGATGGGAAACATCGAGCGCTGGTTGCTCGGATTGCTGAGCGTTGTTGTTCTCGTGAGCTGCGTTTGCGCGACGATTGTCTTCACGCAGGTCAAGTCGCTCAAAGTGGAGATCGCCACGCTGCAACGCGAGATCATCGCGCTCAAGCTCCGCGTAGCCAGGCTTGATCAGATCGCAACCGCCAACGAGGCACGTGAGAAGCCAAGCAGTGAACCGCCTAAGCCGCCGCCAGAGACCCGGCCTGATCAGGCTTCGCTCATCCTGTCGCGCGAAGAGATTCAGCTGATCCGCGACTATATCAAGCCTGCCCCGGTTGCGGGGTCCGTGACTGAGTCGATCAAGGTCGGCGATCCCGTCTCGGGAGAAACCATCCCCTTCCCTTCTCCGATCACGGAGAAGGTGCGGAAACTGCTTGGCGCGAGATTTACCATTCGCAACGGCGTCATTGTCATTACGCGAAATGGGAGCCACTACGCTGATGCTGTGATCGGGTCCAATTGACGAGCGGCGGCCCAACGCCCTGCAACGACTGTGAAGCTTATAGAATGGCGCGCAAGGTTCGATAACCGATCTGCACGTTCAAGGGCGAGCGCCAAAGCCCGCCTGCAATAGCTTTGCAGGTAGTTATTCGACTTATGGCTGGTTGTTCGGCGGCCGTTCAATGAACCGTCGGCTGCCGTTCAGTAGCTCAAGGTTATTGGCGATAACCGGGTTGCCTGGATCGAGCGAATAGGCCTTCTCAAATTTCCGCCGCGCCGCACTCAGATTGCCACGCAGCATGTACGAATATCCCTGATCATTCAGGACTTGCACGGTTTCGCCTCCCAGCCGGATCGCCTGGGCATAGGCTTGGTCAGCCAGATCAAAACGACGTATCCGATCATAGCTCGCAGCCAACCCGATCCAAGCGGTCACGTCCCTGGGCGATTTCTCGACGCCGTCCTTGAAATAGCGTTGGGCAATCCCGTAGTTGCCGCGGTTGAAATGCTCCAAGCCCAGCCGTACCGGTTCGTCCGAGGGATAATATTTGACGTCGGTCGGCTCCTGGACGGGATCCCCGCCAGGCGGCTCGACGGGAGCCACGACGGCGGCCTCCCTCAGTGTCTGGTCACAAGCCGCAAGGCCTATCCCTAACCAACAACAGGTCAGCATCAAGAAGATGCGCCGCATAGGCACTGCCCCCACCCGGATCAGCGGCCTCATGGAAATATCATTGCTAAATTACGCAAAGCCCCCGCGCCCCTTACCTGCCTGGTGCACCACCGACCGGCACCGATACTCCAGCAGTCGATCCAGCCCCCAATCCGGTTACGTTGACATTCTGGGTGACGGGAGGCCGCTGGCCCATTTGTTTCGTCGGATCGCCCATGTCGGGAAGCTGATCCACCGGCTGTTGCGTATTGCCGTAACGCGAAACGGCTGCCCCCACGCGCCGAGCATCGTAAGCGATCCGGCGATCACCGACGTATCGCGGCCATGGGTGGATGGTGTGGGTGACGGCGTTGACCTCTTTGGCGTTGCCGGCGCTCATCGTGATGGTGTCGGAACGCTGGAAGTAACGGTCCACCTCGTCGTGACCGGCGAGCCCGTAACATCCCCCGAGCAGGAGCGGTGCGAACAGAGCCAGATACCTGATGGTCATCTCTCGCTTCCTCTAGTTCAGTGTTTTCACGACCGGCTGCTCGACAGCAGCGGCCGGAGCTACAACGGGCGCCCTGACTTCAGGAGCGATGATGTGCCCGTACGGCCCCTTCACGTCGCCGCCGGAATTGACGTAGTCATTGTAACGCTTGCGGACTTCCATCTGGCCATTGAGGAAAAAATCGACGTCGTTGGCCGGCAGGCGCGAGTCGAGCGGTGAGGCCAATTGCTGACCGGGCGCCGCCGGCGCGACCAGGCGCGGGGTGACGATGATAACGAGATCGGTTTCCTGCTGCTGGTACGACTTGCTGCTGAACAAGGTTCCAAGCACCGGCACCGAGCCGATCCACGGCAATTGGGACACAGCCTGCTGATTGCGGGTCTGGAGCAGGCCGGCGATCGCAAAGCTCTGGCCGTCGCGCAACTCGACCGTGGTGCGCGCGTCGCGGCGGGTCAACGCCGGGATTTGTGTGCCCGCGATGGTCACAGCATTGCTGAAGTCGAGCTCGCTTACAGAGGGTTCAACACGCAGATTGATTGTACCCCGCGAAAGCACAGTCGGAACAAAGGCGAGTTCGACACCGAATTTCTTAAACTCGATTGTCACTGTTGGCAATGAACCGGCGACGGGCGTTGAAGCCACAGGCACAGGAAACTCGCCGCCGGCCAGAAATCGAGCCGCATCTCCGGAGAGCGCAATCAGGTTCGGCTCCGCCAACCTCCGGAGGACACCTTTGGTCTCAAGCGCAGTTATCAGGAGGTCCAACGTGTTGCCATTGTTGAGCTTCAAAACACTTGTCAACAAGCTGCCGAACGGTACAGCGTTTCCTGCCAACGTAGCGGCGGTACCAATCAGCGGAAGACCGCCCGGGGTTGACACATGGCCCTTAGTCACGGGATCCTGCAAAGGCGTGCCGGTCCTGTCCGCCTGGATACGTCCGGCTGAGGTCACCGCACCAGCTGATCCGCCAGCGCCAAGGCCGGTGTTGAATCCTCGCGATCCGCTAGCGTTGCCACCATAAAGATTGACTCCCAAATCGCGACCAGCATCCCGAGCAACTTCCAGGAACCGCACCTCCAGCATCACCTGCTGCGGCGCCGCGACGCTCATCGCGTTGACGACGACACCGCCTTTCGCAACTGTGCTGGTGGCGATGGCCATAGCCCGCTCAGCCGCGACCGCGTCATTGGCGGTTCCGCTGAGCACCACCTGTCCCTCGGAGGCCGAGACGCGAATGCCCTGCATGCCGGTGCTGGATCGGATGTTCTGCTGCAGATTCCCGGTGTCGATCACAACCTCGATGTCGAGGATTCCGATCTGCTTCATCGACGAGTCGAACAGGATGACGTTGGTGGTACCGGTCTGCTTACCCTGGATGTAGATCATGTGATCGCTCAGGGACTTCACGTCGATGATGTCGGACGAGCCCGCGACGATGGTCGAAAAAGCCGTGTCGACCTTGAAGGTGCGTGACTTGTTGACGACCACCCTGACCCGCTGGACGTCGCTCATTTCGCTGACGATCACGCCGCCGGAGGAGCCCCGCCGGTCTGCAGCCGCCGCGAGGTCTGCGGACCCAAGCAAGGCGAGCGCCGCGCCAAAACTCATCACGCTGAAGGCGAGAAGCCCCCCTACCGCCTTATCCGAAACGCGACCGCCACCCATTCGAGTCCCCCCGCCGCGATCCGCGGCATCCCCGCAAATCTACGTGCTCGACGTCCCTCAACAGTTCCCCTCTGCGCACCACGTCGCAGAGCTTACAATCTGTCCCACTACAATTCGTTACTTCATGTTTCCAAGATCATCGCCCTTCATCCTGCCTCCTTGCAACAAGAGACACTTACCGCACAGCCACAAGCTGCAAAGAAAACTTTCCAATGTTGCCAGCGAGCATCATTTTCTCTGCAGCTCTGTTCAGAACTATCCTGCCGCACAACCACCTTGCGCGAGGTTCCGTCGT
This sequence comes from Bradyrhizobium sp. DN3, assembly GCF_041357655.1. Classification (NCBI taxonomy): domain Bacteria; kingdom Pseudomonadati; phylum Pseudomonadota; class Alphaproteobacteria; order Hyphomicrobiales; family Nitrobacteraceae; genus Bradyrhizobium; species Bradyrhizobium sp. DN3. The sequence goes on from NZ_JAULLN010000014.1 coordinate 122,671, forward strand.
CGCCCCGCCATCGAACGGGTCGACTCGCAGTCTTGAGATGCGCTTGGCCAGGCGCGAATTGCTCTGACGCAGTTCGATGCCAAGCGTTTGGCCAGTTCCACCGGCGCCGCCGCGAAGCGGCGCCCGCCAATATGCGTCAGGTATATTGCCATATTTAGGCCTGCGGCGGGGTGGCACTTGCCATGGCATGTCTTGGCTTCGCGTCCGGCATCATCGCCATCGCCAGGGGGGCGGGTGTTCATTGGCCGATGCTCGGGAGTGCGCTAGAAGGGAATTTGCGTGGACGCGCTCGGCGCATTGAGTGCTGTGCCCCATATCGGCATCAGCATGGCGAAGCCGGCTTGAGAAGCTGTAACAGTCAAATTGTTGCCGCTGGACGCCACACTCAGCGTCGGCGTGAGACCGCCGAAATACAGGAACGGCGCCGCGTTCTGCTTAGCGCTGGTGGACATGGGATCGCCGGTGCAGCCGGCCGGCGACTGAGGCGGGCTCTGAAGCAAGTCAGGCGTATAGCAGTTGATCATGACCGCCCGGGCGCCGGCGCTCGCGAGCGTCCGCAAAGACTGCATCGTGATGGCATAGCGTCCGAGATCGAAGATGGCGAAGATCAACATGAAAAGCGGCACGAAGACGAGGACGAATTCGAACGCCGCGATACCCCGCTGATCGAGCTTTCTCATCACTGCACCAAGCGGACAACTTGGGTGTAAGGGACGGTGACCGGATTACATCCATCCGTGCTCAGGAAGCCGCCACCGCCCATGGTGAGTGTTTTGGCGATCACTTGTGAACAGGTCGTATTAGAACTTTGTGTCGCTCCGTTCCACGTAACGTCGACGTGCGGGAAATACATCGCACCACCCAATTTCACGTTACCACCATTGATGGTGACCTGATTACTGCTCTTGCTCGGTGCCTGATCATCAATCAGAACGCCGTTCAGATCAGAAGAGAAGGTGTTGGTGTAAGGGGCGGACAGCTCAACGCTGGCGCCGCCAGAGATCGAAATGCTCGAATCCCCGAGCAATACAAGGGTTACGCCTAAACCCGTGCCCGCCGGTGGCCAACGTGTACAGCCACTGCAGGTGATGGTTCCGCCATTAAATTTTATTGTCCCATTGTAGAAGAAGTACGTGCCCGGAGTAAAATCTACCGTGTTCCCAGTCGTGCACGTTAGGTTGCGGTACAGGTTAGTGCTGCTTGGCGGGGTATTGGGCCTCAACGTACCACTGCAGGCCAAATCGTTTGGCCTCCCGCTCGAGGTCAAGCTGTTGAACGTTTCGCTGTCCAATTTGCTAAGTGGATTGTTTGCGTACGGCATAAAATAGTTGTGTGTGACGCCGGGATTGGCGCAGGTGCTGGCTGGACTACAGCCAGTTGCACCCAAGACGGCCCATCCCGAACCGGTGAAAGAGGCAGTGCTGGCAAATTGAACACTGGCATCCGACATTATCGGGCAACCCGTTCCGTTGTTGCTGACGTTGCCGGCAATTTTAAGCGCCCCTCCGCCGCCGCTCGGATCAGGCCCAAGCGCCAAGGCGCACACCTTGCTCGGCAACTCGACCAGAGCGATGGCTTGGGCGGGGATGTTGACGGTCGTCAAACCCAGCACTCCCGACAAGTAGGCCGGCTGTTGCTGGCTGACCCTGGCGCGAACGGCGTTACCGCCTCCTGCGGGCGGCGTTGTGAACGCACCCGCACTGTAGCTGCCGATATCGATCTGCACGGCCCGCGAGATTCCTGTCGGAAGGCTGGTCGCACAATTGGTGCCCGGATAGGCCGTGTCGCCGGAGTTGCAGAACCCGTTCTGTGCCGCGAATTCCTTTGCGTGATAGTCCACTGATGTATCGCAGAGCACACCAGCATTCGCGCATGCAAGCCGCAAGGCGCCCGAATAGGCCGCCGCGTCGGCGGCATTCTGCGCCTGTTGCCTTGTGACGTACCACGATCCAGCCTCAGCCCCGAGTGCGACCACGCCGATGAGGGGGACGAGCGCGATGACGGTTGCGAATGCGGCGGAGCCTCGTCTGGAACGGAGCAGACTACGCATGGAAACACCTACTGGAAGCGTTCAGAGTAAGGCAGCGTGTAGGTACAACCGCTGGGACACAGCACCGACGTCAACACAATCGGGGCCAAAGTGACAGTTGTCGAAAACGTAAAGTACTTTGGAGTCGAACCAAGATTGCCGGAGTTGCATGCAGTGCTTCCGCACATGACCTGGATGTTGCCGATCGTATGCCCTGCGACTGTTGTCTGCAGCGTTGACACCCAGGTCCCCGGGTTCGCCGGGTCGGGCGGATTCTTGTATTGGATATATTGCCCGAAGGAGCGCAACGCGGTCCACGCGGAGATAAAGCGGAAGCCCGCGGCGGCTACGTCGGCGAGCGGCATCAGCAGGAACGACACCAAGAATATGTAGACGAACACTGTCTCAAACGCGACGGCGCCGCGCTGATCTGCGATGAAGGACTCCCTACGGCACGCGCGCCTGACTTGACCGATACCTACGACTTCCGATCGCGGAGCCCGAGCCTTGGCGATTTGAACCATGTCCATGACAATCCGGCCACGCATAGCCGCTCACCAAACATACGGGATCACGCGCCAACGTGATGCTTCGTAGCTGGAATATTCAGGGCAATTGCGCCGAAGCAGGTCTTCTTCGTAAAGAATCCGGCATGCCTGGATGCCCATATGCAGGACCAGTACCATCACCGTAACCGGTGTCAGGTATTGCAGCACGACGCCCAGGACCACGATCTCTTCTGCGACATAGAGTGGGTGCTTGATCCATCGATAAGGACCGGTCTGCACTACCGAACGCGCCTGCGGCACCAAACTGAACGACCGACCTAGATGTCGGATGGTGACAAGCATCATGATCGTGCCGACCAGCACGCAAGCTGTCGATGCCAGGTTTGGCAGCGTTTCGTCGGTTTTGCCCAGGAAGCTGATCGTCCATGGCAAATAGCTCCCGACGAACGCAGCTATTCTCGGAAGTAGGCCGTCTGCATGCGCCTTTGCTGGAGAGCGAGTGATGATCAACAGCGCCAGGAGCATGTAGAAAATGGCAAGGCAAAAACCCGACAGAAGCGATGGCCAGGGATCGGCAAGCGATGCCCCAATCTTGACGGCCACGCAAAGCGCCAGCAACAAGAACCACATGCTGCCGAACAGTCGCATGATCCGATCGTGCGAATAGTTTTTCGAAAGGGCGATTGTGCTCATGGCTACTTACCGAAGCTTGCGAACGAACGCACGAGGTGCAAAACGGGGCTTCCTCCCATGATGACAAACATGGCTGGAAGCAGGAAAAGCACCATAGGAATGGTCAGCTTGGCGCCCAATTTGTGTGCTCTTTCCTCGAGCTTGGTAATACGTTCTCGCCGCAGGTCGACCGCTATACTGCGTAGTGCTTGGCTCAAGGGCGTTCCGTATTGCAGGCTCTGGCTGATCATGGTGCCGAACCGGCGAAGCCCCTCTGAGGTATTTGCCAAATTCTCGAATGCATCGATGCGATTTGGCAATATCCGGAGATCATCAAGGAGACGGTGCAATACCCAAGCCATGGCAGGATTGGTCTGCTTCATTTCTTCCGCTACACGTCCCAGCGCGCTCTCCATGCCCATTCCCGCTTCGCTGCACACGACCAGCAAGTCGATCATGTCCGGCGCGCCCAGCCGAATGGTCGCATCAAAACGGCGCTTCAGCACCGTCAGAATCAATCGTGGCCCCATGATTCCGATCACGACGCCCACCAGCGTGAAGACCAGCACGTCGGCAGGCCCCCTTCCCGAGAGTTGCGCAAGAAGAAGCGCAATCACCGGGAAAAAGAACATGCTGACGACCTTGACGCCGATCCAGATCGGCAAGCTTCGATGATGATTGAAACCAGATGAGTGAAGGATCGTTCGCAGTTCTTCCAAATTCTCCTCGGCGTAGAAGCGCCGATACCGCATGCCGAGCCATGAAAACCAGCTGGTCACGTCTTGGAAGGTCGCTGACCGGTAAGGGATACCCATCACGGCGTTTGACACCCGCGTGTCCATCGCGCGGACGTGCATTTCGCGGATGATCAACAGGCAGGCCGCAGTTCCAGCTGCTACTGCGAGGGCCACCAGACTGAGACCAAACGTCATAGTTCTGTTTCCCGTCTGACCATCCAGCTTATCACTAGGTGTCCGATAAGCACCGAGGCTATTGCGTAAGCCAGAAGCTTGTTTCCCACCGGATCAGAGAACAACAGATCGACATTTTGCGGATTGGCGGCGTAGAGCAACGCTCCGGCAATCAGGGGCGAGACCGTAAGTGCTCGCGAGGAGAAAATCACCTCTCCTGCCAGCGCCTTGGCGCGAGCAGCTAGCGCAACACGCTGACTTACTGTGTCGCCTAGCGTCTGCAAGGTTTCACCCAAGCTGCCGCCTGACTTCAATTGGACTGCAAGTGTCACCGCGAACATCGCATACTCTGCCACCTGCGTTCGCCGATAGATGGCTTCGACGGCTTCCTCCGGCGGTCTACCCAGATTCACTTCGCTGCATACGATGGCAAACTGTCCAGCCGTTGGTTGCGGCATCTCGCGCGCGATGGTACGAAATGCTTCGTGCACCGGAAGACCCGATCGAACCGTACTTGTTACCAGCTGGATCGCGTCAGGCAGCTGTCGAAAAAGTTGACCGGCGAAGCGACGTTGCTGCCATCCAAACAGACCTCGCACGACCACTATGGCGGCAACTGCAGCCGCGACGGACACGTATAGAATGGAAAATCCCAGCAGGCTATTGGCGTAGAAGATTGCGGCCACCGTGATGGCGGAGGCCAGTAGTACATACGCCGGATGCCAGGCGTGAACCATCTCAGGCCTGTAATTGGCCAAACCGTGGAGAAGCAGAGATCGGGATCCGGTCTCCGCCCGACGAATGGATGGCAGGCTGGCCGGATGGGAGGCCGGTAGAGCTACCGCCAGCCGGCGATGCATGCGTCGTTCTCGGGCGTCGAGCCACAACGAACCGACTGCTGCGCAGATCGCGAGCACCAGAACAGCGACGATCACGAACTCAGGTATCATATTTGCCTCATGACCTCGGCCCAAGCGCGATCAAGGCCGAAATAGACAAGACGGCTTTTGAATTTCGGGACTGCAAGGGTAGACTTGTAAGTGCCCGATATCCGCCCATGCTCATCCTCCTCCTGGTACTCGAAGGCTGCGATGTCATTGGTGGTGACCACATCCCCTTCCAGCCCCATCACCTCGGTGATCTGGATAATGCGACGTTGTCCATCGCGCATGCGTTCGACTTGCACGATGAGATCCAGCGCAGCGACGATCTGAGCTCGAATGGCCCGCGACGGCAGATTGACCTGTCCCATCTGCACCATATTCTCGATGCGGGTCAGGGCATCGCGGGCACTATTGGCATGGACCGTGGAGATCGAACCATCATGGCCCGTGTTCATCGCCTGCAGCATGTCAAACGCTTCGGCGCCGCGCACCTCGCCCACGACGATCCGGTCAGGACGCATGCGCAGGGCATTCCACAACAGATCGCGTTGTGTCACCTGCCCAGTGCCTTCAAGGCTGGGAGGCCGGGTCTCCAGGCTGATCACGTGCGGCTGCTGAAGCTGCAACTCTGCCGCATCCTCGATGGTGACGACGCGTTCACTGTGATCAATGAACTGGCTCATGGCATTGAGCAGCGTGGTCTTGCCGGAGCCGGTGCCGCCGGAGACCAGAACATTGAGCCGAGACCGAGCGGCAATCTCCAGTAATTGTCCGATGGCTGCGGTCATTGAGCCGTTTTCGACCATTCCGGCGATGTCCAAACGGCGGCTTGGAAATTTTCGGATCGAAATACAGGGGCTGTGGATCGCTAGCGGCGGAAAAATGATGTTGACCCGGCTGCCGTCGGGCAAGCGGCAATCCACCATCGGACTGGATTCGTCAACGCGTCGCCCAACCTGACCGGCGATTTTCTGCGCCACCGACGCAATGTGATCATTGTCGCGGAATCGCACCGCGATCCGTTCCAGCCTGCCAGCTCGTTCCACGTAAACGTTACTCGGTCCATTGATCATGATATCGTTGATCGATTGATCGAGCAGAAGCGGACGCAGCGGCCCGTAGCCGGTCATGTCGTCCGCAATCTCGTCAGCCAGCTGAAGCTGCTCGCGACCTGACAGTTCGAGCCGTTCCTCATTGGCGATTCCATGAATGATTTCCTCGATCTGCCGGCGAAGGACATCGCGCGAAACAGTCGCGGCCACCGACGGCTCAATCTGCTCAATGACCCGTTCGCGGAGCGATGCTGACATCAGGGGCCGCTGAGGCAATGGCTCGTGCCTGGGCGCAGTTGCAGGCAAGCTCGGCGTCGACGCGGGCCGTGGCATCGATGCAGGCAAACGAGCTGGCGTGTCGTCGTCGCGCCGACCAAAGGTCTTCATAATCCGAGCAGCCTCCTCAGCCGTCCCTTCCGCTCGGCGCCGAGCCCTGTAATCTCGCGCACAATCGGGGCGAGGTGACGTCGCAGTCCTGATACGTGCTTCAGCGCTGGAATTCCGAGATTGACCGCCTGGGTCATCCCCTTGCCGAGATCGGGTACCACCATGTCTGGTTCTGCGCCCAAAGCCTTGACAATCGCAGCCCTGGGAAGGCCGCCGGGGCGATTGGCGCGGTTGAGCAAAGTAAAGACCCGATCTTTGCCGGCGATGTTCGTGACAGCGGTGCGCAGTGCGTGGGCATTGCGAAGTCCGGTTATCTCGGCTTCCAGCAGCACCAGCACGTGACGAGAATGAGTGATCACCGGATGGATAGATGGCGGAAACGGGACCGGTACATCGACAACAATGTAATTGAACCGTTGGCGGAGCAGACCAAGCACGTGTCTCACGCCCGCTTCAGTGATGTCGAGCTGCGCATCCAGTTCCTCATCGGCGGAGATCAGGCAAACCCGTTCATTGACCTCAATTGCCGCGCGCTCCAGGAACAGTGTGTCCGCCCGCATGGGATTTTCCAGAGCGATGCGCAGCCCTGGTCCGGGCTGAACACCCAGCATCACGGCCGTCTCGCCGGCTTGCAGGTGAAGGTCGAGCAGCGCGACCTTGGCCTTGGTGGTCTCGGCCAGCTGCAGCGCGAGATTGATTGCGATACTCGTTGCGCCGGCACCGCCCTGCGCACCGCAGATCGAGATCACATGTCCGCCCCGATCAATCGAACCGGCCGTCACGTCGCCAAGCAGCTTCGGACGCAGCTGGTCCAGCACCATGTCCCGCGTGAGCGGCCTGGGCAGGTACTCGGTCAAGCCGAGTTCCATAAGCTCGCGGTAGAAGGTGATCTCCCTGCTCTCACCGATCAGAGCCACCCGGACATCGGGTGGGCAGACGCCGGCCAGCCTCTCCAGTTCGGCAAATGGATCATCGATTCCACTGATGTCCGTCACCAACGCGAATAGTTCGGTGTCGGTTTCGAGCATCCGTATGGCATTACGGATCGTGCCACGCTTGATCGATATGTTACTGCCTTCGAGGCCCTTGCGCAGAGCCGCAGCACTAAGCTCGTCATTTACAAAACAGACGATCCGGTTGCGCGCTACGACAGATGTGGCGTCTTCAGGCGAACTGACGACTGCAATGTTAGCGCTCATCAATGTTTCTCCAGCAACTTGCCTGCCTGAACCACCATCGTCGTACCCCGGCGGGAAACTTCCGACCCATCGCAGTTGACCATCGTGTCGCCGTCGCCTGAATCCTGTTTCCTGACCGAGTATTGCTTGACCTGACCGCCAGCATGAACGACCACCGCCGCTGTGCGGCCGGCAATTGCATTCTGGCGAGCAATTTCCGGCGACACATCGCAGCTGGACATGGCGCCAGTGTCCGCCGTATCCCACTGCTCGACTGCTGCCCGTACGGCCAGAGAGAGCGTTCCGAGCTGCCTTGCGACAGTGATCTTTTTGACCTGGTCTGGCGCAAGCTCCAACGACACTGTTTGCGCTTGCTTGCCAGCCACCGAGCTTATGGTTCGCCCGCCTTGCACAATCTCCTGGTCAATCGCAATGACTCGGACGTTGCCTAGGACGGTTTCACTCAGGGCCCGACGCGCGGGTTCTGCCTTTTCGAACACCTGGGTCAATAAGACATCAACATAATCACCCGGCCTGATCAGCCCCGAGACGCCAGACTCCTCGTCCACCTTGATGCTGATTGCACGGCTATCCGGTGCCAAGACGCTGGCCAGGAAACCCCGATCCCGCGGCCGCAATACGTCCTGCAAGGTGATCGGACTGCCGGCGTCGACGAACTTGCGAACCAGAGAGCCGGGAAGTCCGACCTTGGAGTCTGGCGTTTCAAGAATCGCCCCTGCTGGAAGACGTTCAGGCGGCACCGAGCGTACTGCGAAATCTTCTTCGCGGGCCAATGTACCTTTCGACAGCGGACGTGCCGCAACAAAATAGCCGACGGTCGAAGGAGGCGCCGGCGCCGGCTCCGCGACCGCCACCGGAACCTGCTTCGGCAGGTTCATGTTGTAGCCAATCAGCCCGAACGCAGCGGTTGCGAGCAATAGCACCAGGATAATTGAGAGACGCAACGCGGATGACATGTCACAATCCTTTGCTCAAGATGGCCCAGATGCCACCGCACGCTATGGCCACGCCGTAAGGGAGCGGCGCGTGTCGCACGTGGCGCCAGCGCTCGATCGCGTAGACTCGGCGTGCGAGCGATGATCCGACTGGCGCCAGCTTCGGATATGGCAGGACGCGCATCATCAGATGCACCAGGGCCAGCACGCCGCCGGCCAACGAGGTTACGGTCACCAACTGCATCAACGCTGTCGGCGGCAGACCAATGGCCAAAGCTACCAGCAATTTGACGTCGCCCCCGCCAATCCACCTCCGCTGGAAAATCATGAAAAGCAACAAGAACAGGATCGTCGCGGCAGTCAGGGATTCGATCAGTTGCATCGGGCTAGCAAGTTGCCCAGCAATCCCGAGGAGCGCCAGCACCAGACAGACGTCATTTCTGATCAAGCGGGTCGCGACATCGAGCGTTGCGACGTACAGCAACAACAAGATTTCCAGTATTGAGACTATGTAAACCCAGCCCATAGGAATGCATGCCTCAAGGAGGTGGTAGGCACACTAAAATCAAGGGAGCCCATTCAGGAGGGGGACACGTTCCAATGCCCCCCTCTGGCGTCAGTTGGTAGAATCAAACTGCCGCAGTGAAAGCGGTGGTGATGGCGGTAATCCCGCCTGTCAGCGCCGTCCCGATCGCACCACCAGCCCCAACACCGAACACCGCCGACACTGCGCCAATGATACAAACCGCGACGATGATGTACTCGAACGACACCACGCCATCCTGGTCCGTCCGCAGACGCTTCAACGCTTCCTTGGTCTCGACGTAATACTTCAACATAGGAGAAACCCCTTCTTTCAACATGGATTTGTAGACACCTCGGCAACTTTTAGCGGCTGCGGCTTTTAAATCCCAGCCGCCACCGATAAACTCTTCATTAAATATCCGCCCCAGTCAATATTTAAAATAAAATTGTCCTTAAATTAACCAATTTGAATTTTATCGCCAAAGCGAATCATCGTTGGATCGCGCCTAGGACGAACAGAAACTCCCGTGATACGAATACGATAGCTACCCCCTCCCTTCCGGTCAGACTGTTGGCAGAGAGCCGGAAGCGTTCTCCGGAATAATACGGGGCACGTCCGAGAGATAATAATCGGAATATTGGAGAAAGACCGCCTGTTGTGCGGCGGCATTTAATTTGCGTGCCACGCCGATGTGTCAGGCTCCCACAATCGCGAGGACGCTGCGAGGAAGTACTCGGCCGGCACGCCTGGAGCAGTTTCGCAAGGACGATCGACGTGCAAGGGCGCGAAGCGGTACACCTACCCACGAGGCTCAGGCGCGATCCTTCTGAAGGCCCTGATCGCTGCGTTGCAGCCACATGATTTCGCCAGTTGTACTAGGGTGACGCAATCATCGATTCGAGCTCGCTCATCGATATCCGCACCGTCAGCCAGCAGAAGCTCGACTACCTCGTCATCATCCCGCGCTTGCGGCATAGTGCAGCGGTGTCCAGTCGCTCAATCCGCGTTGCTGCACGTCAGCACCTCGCGCGCCACATCAAACTTAGTCCGCTCTGCGCCCCAAGAGCGGCCCACTCGAACGGATGTAGCCGATGTAACGGCTGTCACCCGAAGCGCTATATCCGAACTGACGACTGGGCTTTCGATCTTCCCAGGATGACATTCCGTCCGGACTGCAGAATCCCTCCGATTGCGCGGAGCGATTGCGATGAGGGAGGTTACAATGGATTTTTCACGACTGTCGGATGGAATCCGGCTGCATCACGCCTCCCATCACCACCATGGCTACGATGGTGACGACGACTCCGGTCCGGCACCGCGTGTCCCGCACCTGATCGACAGTGGCGTCAAGGTCCATAGTCCAAGCCCGATTGCGGGCCATGGAGCCGCTCATGCCCTGCCCCATGACTCTGGCCCAATTCAATTCGAACATCTCACCACATCGGTGGGGCACTTCGGCCACCACACCGCGGCGGGCCAGAATCCTTGGGCCACCGAGTCGGCTTCGGGCGCAGGCCATTTCGGGATGGGCGCCGCCACGGTCGAGAGCGGAACGAACACGGCTGGGAACGGCGGAGACGGCTACTTCTACGGCGGCATCGTTCACGCGTCTTTGCTGATCTATGAGCCGATCAACATCTCGGTGAGTTCAGGATACGGTTCGGTCGCTCTGGCCAACCAGTCCAACAATTTGAATGTCGACCAATCCGCCTTTCAGATGGCCGGCGGCGGCGGACATGGTGGCAGTGAAAACGTTGCATCGGGAGGGAGCGTCAGTACTTCCTCGGGGACGAATGTGATCGCCAGCGGCGACAACAGTGCCGGTAACGGCGGCAGCGGCTATTTCTCGGGTGCGTTGGTGGACGTTCCTGTGGTGATCTATCATCCGATCAACATTGCGTTGGCGAACTCGGGCGGCTCTGCTCATGCAAGTCAATCGAACACGGTCGACATCGATCAATCGGTCTCGCAGATCGCGGGCGTCGGCGGAAATGGCGGACATGGCAATGTGGCGGCCGGCGGTAGCATCCTCACGCTCGACCCTAGCTGGGGATCAAGCACCGGAGTGAGCGCCTGGGACGTTCAAACCGGCGGGAGCCAGGCCGGCAATGGCGGGGACGGCGCGTTTTACGGGGAACTCGTCCATACCTCGTTCGTGCTGTACAACCCGATCAACATCGCGATCGCGGGCTATGGCTCCGGCGCCTACGCGGTCCAGACAAATGATGTTTCCGTGGATCAATCCGCGGTTCAGATCGCCGGCATTGGCGGACACGGCGGCAACGACAACGCCGCAGCGGGCGGCCATGCAAACCTTCTCTCCCATAATCTGTGGGGCGGCTCCGATACGGTCGCGACCGGTTCGAACAGCGCAGGCAATGGCGGCAACGGCTATTTTGCCGGCAGTCTGATCGATGTCAGCGTCGCGATCTATGCGCCCATCAATATAGCCATCGCAGGTCCACATTCGACGGCCGTGGCCGATCAGGTCAACAACGTGCACATCGACCAGAGTGCGGTTCAGATCGCCGGAGTTGGCGGGGACGGCGGCTACGGCAATCTTGCGCTAGCTGACGATGCCGCGCATCTCTTGTCAGATCTTCACCTGGTGGCATAGCGACACTTCGTACCGCTTGCATGATCGATTGCATGGCGGCACGTGCAGTTGCCACTCCTCGCCTGCAAAGCCCCACGTAGAGGCCCCCTCGCCTGACGGATGGCGTACTTTCGTACGTAGGCCGACAAAGCCGGATTGTATTCGATTTGACATCTATCGCACTCGCGCACGGGCGGATCAGACTTGCCGCGCGCGTCCGCCTGATCGGGATGGATGTTGCACGACAGCCAACAGAACGACGGAGGCCTCAAATGATGCCAAAGGCAATCAACATCACGGATACGATCGACTTCAAATCGATCAACACCGGTGGTCAAAGTGCCGGAAATGGCGGCGACGGTACTTTCAAGGGAGCCATCATCAGCAAGCCGACTCTCAACTTCGATCCAACCAACAAAGCCGACGGTGCCGATGTGCATGTGAACACCGGCGATCACGTCAAACAGACGGCGGATTGGGACGCTGGGGGTGCAAGCACCAAGGCCTCATGGTTTTCCAAGGCCCATGGCGGAGACGCCGAGTCGAACGGAAGCCAGAAATCCTACAGCGGCCACGATACCTCCAAGGTATACGCCAATACGGATGCCACCCAGATCAACAAGCTCATTGTGGACCAGCACCAGGAAGTCGTGGCTGGCATCGGCGGCGATGGTGGAGACGGCAACTTCGCGTGGGGTGGAGGAGTGACCTTCCACCTCGATACGCTCTGACCAGCGGCTCGTCCGACTGGCGGGACCGGCGGCCACTGCCGCCGGTCCTGGATTTCACGTCAATGCTCCCGTGATGCCGTTGCCAGATTGCATTGGCCGTCGGGCAAGTGCGCCGGACCTCGATTTCAGGCGGTGACGATCATGCTGGTGCCGCCCACTCGATTGCCCATCCTGCCGCCAATCCGGACGCCGCTGCACGCGGCCCTCTGGTCCTGCGCGGGGCCGCTTGGTCTCGTATTCGCATATAGCTGCAGCTACAATTTGCTTCTTTTTGCGCCCCCCATCTACCTTCTTCAAATCTACGACAGGGTTTTGTCGAGCCGGAGTGCCGACACGCTGCTTCTGCTCACGCTCATTGTCGCGATCACGGTCATGGTCGGCGGTGTGTTCGATGCGTTGCGGCGTGCCGTCCTGGGCCGCCTTGGCTCCTGGCTCGACGGTCGGCTTCGTCCTTGCGTGCTTTCGGCCAGCCTCGAATCCGCGCTTCGCAGCGATTGGACGCGGGCGTCGGACGCATATCGGGATCTCACGGTCCTGCGCCAGTTCGTGGAGTCCGGCGCATGTCCGATGCTGTTCGACGCGCTCTGGGCGCCCCTGTTCCTCCTGGTCCTCTTTCTGATCCATCCCCTGCTTGGCGTGGTGGGCGCCTGCTGCGTGGCCTTCCTGTTCGCTCTCACGGTTGCCGGAGATCTGGTGACCGAGGACGTTCTGCTCAAATCCAACGCCGCGCTGTCCAGAAGCTACGGCCGCCTTCAGGCTGCCGCCAGCAACGTCCACATGATCCGCGCCATGGGAATGTTCGATAGCGCAGCGCGAACGATCTACCACGACGCGCAGGACGCCCGCAGAGAGCACGATCAGGCACTCCGGCGAGGCGAAATCGTGATGCTGGCCACCAAACCGGTCCGCGCGTTGTCGCAAGTCCTGATCATGGGAGCAGCCGCCTGGCTCGTCCTTGATCACGGGAAAAGTCCGGCGATCATCTTTGCCTCTACGCTGATGTTCAGCCGGGCGCTCGCGCCAGTCGAGAGTGCAATCGCAGGCTGGAAATCGCTTGTTACGGCCGTGAGTGCCTGTCAGCGGCTCGGCGCTCTTCTCGCCGCATTCCCCTCCACCGAGCAGCAGGATACGGAGATCTCGCCGCAACCAGCGCGGAGCGGTCTCCTCGTCGATAACGTTGGCGTAAAGCTACCGGGGCCCGACCACTTTCTGCTGAAAGATGTCTCGTTCAGCCTCGCGCCCGGAGAGTGCCTTGGCATTATCGGTCCGTCCGGTTCTGGCAAGTCCCTGCTTGGCCAAGTGATCGCCGGGCTGTCGATGCCAACGCAAGGCGGTGTCCGCCTCGACAATACCGACGTCTCGCTGCTTCGCGAGCAACGAAGCGGCCACCGTCTCGGATATCTCCCCCAGGACATCAATCTGCTCGGCGACACCATAAACGACATCATCGCACGGCTTGATGATGCCGATCGGCGGAAGGTGGTCGATGCGGCCAAGCTCGTCGGAATCCATGAGGCGATCATGCGCCTACCGCTCGGGTACGACACGGTGGTTCACAGTGAAAAATCATTCTCGCGCGGATATCGGCAGCGCCTCGGTCTGGCCCGAGCCTTTTTCGGCAGTCCGCGTCTCGTTGTTCTAGACGAGCCGAACGCCAGCCTCGACTACGGGGGCGAGCGAATGCTGCTGGATGCCATCGAGCGCATGAAGCGCGAAAATGTCGTCCTGGTCGTCGTCACTCACCGGATGGGTCTCCTCGCAGCCACGGACAAGATCGCCATCATGGAAGACGGTGCGGTCGTCGCGTTCGGCGACAGCGAGGAAATCTTTGAACGGCACCTGGCTCGGCCCCAGGTTACGTCGCAAGTTGCGCCATGATCTGGCATTTTCCCACAAGCTGGAAGCTTCCCGCGGTCTGGCAACTTCCCATGATCTGGGGCCAGATCACGCGAACACCCGTACGCCCCCCGCTCGCCGGGCGACTTGGAGGCGTTGTTACCGCAATCGACGATTTCGAGCCTCTCGAATTTCCATGGTGCTCGACCCCCACACCGGTCTCTCCGCGCGCCAGGCTTCGCGGGATCACCCTCGCGGGCAATCTGCTGGTGCTCGGCTTCATGCTTGGGCTTGGCACATGGGCGAGCTTCGCGCCACTTGAGAGCGCCGCAATCGCGTCTGGCGTCGTGGAATCGGAATCGAACCGCAAGACGATCCAGCATCTGGAAGGCGGTATCGTCAGGAGCATCTTGGTTTCCGACGGCGATGTCGTGCGAAGCGGGCAAACACTGATCACGCTGGACGACACCCGCGCCGATTCGGAGGTGCAAAGTCTTCAGGGCCAGTTGTGGGATGCAATTGCTCGTGCCGCGCGGCTTCAGGCCGAGCAGCAGAGATTTGAGAGGATCGCAGTCCCGAGCACGCTGGACCAGGACAGCCAACAGAATGGAGCGGCGGCCGCTGCGCTGTCGGCGCAGCAGTTCATTTTCCAGGCACGCCGGCAGGTTCACGAGTCGCAGCTTGCGGTCATTCGCGAGCGGAGGCATCAGGTCGAGAAGGAGATCGAAGGTCTCAAGGCTCAGGAGAGCGCCACCGGGCAGCGAAGCGACATCGTCCGGGAAGAACTCGATATGGTCACGACCCTCGTCAACAAAGGACTCGAACGGCGGCCACGGCTTCTGAATCTGCAGCGTGAACTGGCCGACGTTGAGGGACGTCGTGGTGAGATCGCGGCGCAGATTTCCCGCGCCGAGCAGGTCATCAACGAGTCGCAGGCAAATTTGTTCAAGCTCGAGAGCGAAAGGCAGAACGAGATCGCACAATCGCTTCGCGAAGCACAGAACCAGATATTCCAACTCCGCGAACGGTTGCTTGCGGCCAGGGACCAACTAACCCGAACGGAGGTCAAGGCGCCCGAGGACGGCGTGATAACTGACCTGCGGATTCATACGACCGGCGGCGTCATCGGGGCTGGTGCTCCGCTCATGGACCTCGTGCCGCGGCAAGACCGCCTCATCGTGACCGCCCGCCTGCGACCGGAGGACATTGACGTGGTTCATCCCGGTCTTAATGCCGAAGTGCATCTCCTACCGTACAATCAGCGTCGCGTACCGCGTCTGAAGGGAACCGTCGTGCACGTATCCGCTGACCGGCTTCTCGACAAGCGTACCGACCAGCCATACTACGCGACCAGGATTCGGATCGACGACGCACAGATGGCTGCAAATGGCGTCCAGATCGTTCCCGGCATGCCCGTTCAAGTGTTCATCACCACGGGGCGCGGCACCGTTGCACTTTATGCGCTGAGCCCCCTGCTCGACAGCTTCCGCGGTGCATTCAGAGAGGATTGATCCAGCTCCCCGTGACTAGGTCTCCGGCGTTGAGGCTGCGCCCGGATCGTGATCGCGACTCTGCGCGGGCAACCGGCCGCGCCAGCGGAGGACCGCTTCCGTGCGATTGTGAGCGGCACATTTCCTCATGATATGCTGAATGTGCATTTTAACGGTGCTTTCCGAGAGGTTCATTTTGGCGGCGATCAGCTTGTTGGGCAGGCCGAGCTCCAGTTCCGCCAGAACCTGCTGCTCTCGAGGCGTGAAATCGGTCAAGCTCCTGTCGATAGCCGCCCTGGCTGCTTCGTTCGTCAGATATGCGGACGCGAACCGACGCGCATCCGGTGGCTCGAAACCCGGTATCCTGTTTATTCCAGCGACGGGCAACGGCCTGTAGCAGCCTCCGACAAGAACAAGGCGCAGGCCGGCGATGACGACCTCTATTGGCAGCGAGGTGGGGAGAAAACCGCGCACACCCCGCTGCATCGCGGCCTGCGCGGTCGGCTCGTCGTCATGGTTTGACAGGATTGCAACGGCCGCGTTGGGACAGCACTCCGCGACGAAGGCGAGATCGTCCTCAACCGAGGGATCGCCGATGGGCTTGTCCGCGATACTCAGCAACACCAAACGAACATCGCGAGCTGACGCGCTGTCCAGACTTTGGACCGTTGCCATGTCAAGGATCTCGAATTCGGCCAATTCCCGCCTGAAGACGTTCAGAATGCATGTGCGAGGCAACAGGAGCGGCTCGATGATCACCAGAACCGGCAAGTGAAGCGATCCATTGAGCCGTTTTGAGAAGTTGGTTAGGTCATCCATGATTTCCTCGGAATGAAAAGAATCTCTGCCACAGTCCCACGATCCGTGCTGCGTATTCCCGTTGCGGCATTCATCCTGAATGCATCGTCACGCGCGGCGCCAACATTAGGATCGTATCCACTGCGGGATAGTCTGACGCCCGGGTGGAAATTCTTTCCGCTCAAATCACATGGACGCGTGCCGCGCCGTGGCGCGGTCGACGCATCCCCTTAATTGCAGATATTTCGATACGCGGTTGACGCCGCCGACCCCGACTTGCCGTCGACGACATATGCTTCATTCTCCTTCACGAGATACAGAAACGGTCTCTCTCCAGTCTCGCCACCTGACGCATTTCTTCCTTTCACACGACCGCAAATCGTATCCACAGCGCGCCCAAACATGTTCAATCGCATTGCGCGCTTCATGTCGCTGAACTCGGCCGATCCTGGATCGTCCATCTTCGATGCGATCGTGACCTTTGCCCTGTCCAGGACAGTATCTGATCTTTCCGCCGGGCGTTCGGGCGCCGGGACGCTGATCCTCGCGTGCGGGGCGGCCGCCTTGGCGAGATCGGCCGATCCGCGTTTCTTCGGGGATGGCCTCTTGCCGGACTTTGCCGAGGTTGCAGAATTCGATTTGACAATCGCAGGAGTTGGCGCCAATGCCGCCGGCGTTGGCTCTGCGGGTCGGGCGACTGCAACCCTGTCGAAACAGGGTCGCGCCGCACACCCAAGGAAATATCCTCGGGACGGCGCGAACCAGCCAAAGCCGACCAGAATTCCTGCCAGCACTCCAACAAAAAGCAGTCCCATCCGATTCCCCTCCTCGGGAGCTCGGCTCGCAATCGTAACTAGGACTAATTCCGCGCTGGTGATCTATCTGTTGCGCAAAAGCGTTAAGCGCTCATTAAGCGCGGAAGGTTGCCCGGCATCTGCCTGGGTGGGCCGGTCCGGCTCCAGGCCATGCGGAAAGCCCGTTTTGTCATCTCGCCGAGCGACAGCCGGGGGATGAAATCTTCCCCGATTGCTGCTCAACCCAGGTCAGCGCACAACCCTTACCGAATTGATCACCGCATTACCGAACGATGGACGGGGAGATGGGTCGCTATTGCGGTAACTTCGTCACAGGTCTGCCAGCAACTTGCGAGCTTCCACGAGATCGCGTGTTTCCAAGCCCTCGCTGAACCAGCTGTAGATCGGCACAAGAGCGTCGCGCGCCTCTCGCCGCATGCCGCGTGCCGCCTGGAGTCTGGCGCGCGCAACGCTTGCGCGAAGCTCGGGCAGCCTTGCTCCCTGGGCAGCGGCAATTTCAATCGCGGCCTCGAACTCCGCATCCGCTTGATTTTCGGCCTCCTCCCCGCCTGCCAGCAACAGCAGTTCACCGCGCCCCCGGTGAAGCTCGACGGCGCACCAGCTCTCGAGACTTGCGTCCGCAATTGCCACCGCTTCGTCGATGACGCGAAGCCCAGCCATGGCGTTTCCAGCCTTGCGATGAAGCGCCGCGAGCAAGCCAAGATGGTGCGGAATGCGTAGTCCCGCGCTGGTTCGCCGGAGATCCTCAAGCCCAGCATCAAAGTCCGCAAGACCTTCCTCAAGCCTGCCGGATTCAGCGATCGCCCAGGCGCGAACGAGGCTGGCCCATGCACCATAGTAGTCGAAGCGGTACTCGGCGCAGATGTCGCGTGACTCTGCGGCGGCTTTCAGCGCGGCATCGGGCTCTTGCCTGAACTGATACAGCATCGCCAGATAGTTGAGCGCGAGCGCGATGCTGAATGGATGTGAAATCTCACGCGCGACGGCGAGCCCTTTCTCAGCAATCCCAAGGCTACGAACAGGATAGCCGAGATGCCAATCGCAATGACTCATGTAGGCGCGGCAGAATACGCTCATATCAATTCCGTAGACCTCGGAATAATAGCGGCCGCGGTATTCGCCGGCTTGTGCGCTTCTCTCGAACCGGTCGCGCGAGAGTTGAAACTGGCCGAGGTGGAACGAGAGCACTCCCGCAAGATGATCGGCTTCGGCTTGACGTACGGGATCACCGCTTCGTTTCGCGAGCGCCTCCGTCTCCTCAACGAGGCTTGTGACCTCGCGCAGGTTGGCGCGCACGTGATAGACGTGGCCGAGCCCCTTCAACGCGGCGGAGAGATCAACCTCGCTCTGCAGCTCGCGGCTGAGCTCCTGTGCGCGCTGGAACGCCGCTTCTGCCTCGCGTGAAGCAAATCCTTTTGTTGCAATCAGCGGGCCGCCAAGCCCAAGCTGCAGGGCAAGCTCGAAGCGCGAGCGTGATGCTCCAGGAGGAAGTGCTTTGGCGCACTCGAGCCCCGATCTCAGATGGGCAATTGCCTCCATATTCGCCGATCGGGCGGCTGCGAGGCGGCCGGCCCTCAGCCAGTATGGAATGGCCTTCTCGGCCAATCCCGCCTCGCCAAAGTGACGAGCGACGAGCTCCGGCTGTGCTTCGACAAGTTGCGGAAAGAGCGCTTCGATCGATGTGGCAATCCGCGCGTGCAGCTCCTGGCGGCGCCGCTTGAGCAGGCTTTCGTAGGCGGCATCGCGCACCAGGGCGTGCTTGAAGACATAGGTCGCGGCAGGCGCGAGGCCGCGCCGGAAAACGAGCTCTGCCGCTACCAGGCGATCAAGTGCCGCGGTGAGCTCTCCTGCTGGCATCGACACGACCGCAGCAAGCAATTCGTGATCGAACTCGCGGCCGATACAGGCTCCGATCTGGGCGACCTCCTTGACTGGAGCAAGACGGTCAAGCCGCGACATCAACGAATCGTGCAGCGTCGCTGGGATCGCCAAGGACGGGAACGCGCCGGCGAGGACGTAGCGAGCGCCGGTGTAGCGGAGGATCCCGGCTTCAAGCACGGCCTTCGTGAGCTCCTCGGTAAAGAGCGGCACACCCTCGGTCCGCGCCAGAATCTGGTCGAGGACCTCGGCGGGAAGCGCTTTGCCTTCGGTGATCCGGTCAACGAGTACAACCACCTGCGCCTGTGGCAGGCGGTTTAGCATGAGCAACGTGACGTGCGGAAACCCGATCCATGGTGGCGGGAGTTCCGGGCGGAATGTGGCCACGACCAGCACTGGCAGGTCCTGAAGACGATCCACGATCTGGTCGAACAACTCGCGCGAGGTGGGATCGAGCCAGTGCGCATCTTCAAGCACCATCAGCACCGGGCCGCGAGCGGCAAGTCGATCGAGTCGGGCCAGAAATGTGCGGAACAGGAGCGCCTTCCTTTGCTGCGGCGACATCTCTGGCTGGGTGCTCGGCCTCTCAGTTGGAATGCCGAGCAGATCGGCAAGAAGCTGGATTGCATCACTGGACAGCCCTTCGCCGTTTTCGCCGAGGAGCAATTCGAGGCGCTTGAGCCGTGTTTCCGCGGTATCCTCAGGTGCGAACCGCGCCTCCCTCTCAAGCTGCGAGATGAAGGGAAAGAGCGGGCTGTTTAGGTGATGCGGCGAACAGGCGTAGCTAACGAGCGTGATTTGTTCGGCCTGTAGCCGTTCGCGCAGCGCGAGCACCAATCGTGATTTTCCGATTCCCGGCTCGCCAAAAATCAAGGCGACCTGTCCAGCCCCTCCTTTGGCAAGCTGCCACCGCGACAGCGTCAAATCGAGCTCCTCGCTGCGCCCGACGAGTGGCGTGACGTGGGCTCCGTGCAAGGCCTCGAACCTGCTTTCTGCCCGGCCTTCGCCGGTGACACTCCAAGCTTGCACCGGTTCGGCAAAGCCCTTGAGCCGAAGGGAACCGAGCTCAACAAATTCGAAGAGATCGCCGACCAGGCGGCGCGTGCTGTCGGCGATAACGACCGTACCAGGCTCCGCAACCTGTTGCAGACGGGCCGCGAGATTAGGCGTTTCCCCAGTGATTGCTTCCTCCTTCGCAGCACCTTCCCCGAGCAGATCGCCCACCACGACAAGCCCGGTGGCGATGCCGACGCGTGCTGCCAGCAGGCCTCCTGCGCCCGACGACATGCCGCTGACCGCTGTTGCGACCGCAAGTCCCGCCCGGACAGCTTGCTCTGCCGCATCTTCGCTTGCGCGCGGCCAGCCGAAATAGGCCTGCACTCCGTCTCCCAGAAACTTCGCGACGTGGCCCTCCAGTCGCGCAATCTCTCCCGCCACCGTGTTCGAGTAGGCCCGCATGACCTCGCGCAGCTCCTCGGGATCGAGACGGCGGCTGAGGTCGGTCGAGCCGACGAGGTCGACGAACATGAGCGTGAGCTGACGGCGCTCCACCGACGCGGGGGACCGCGCCGCCGCCAGGTCCGCTGGTAGCAGGTCGATTGCATCGAGAAGCTTCCGCCGGTGGCCGACAGCCAGGACTCCAATCTCCTTGAGATCTTCAACCGTCAGGCGGGGCAGGATCTCAAGGTCAATTCCGTTGTCGCGGAACGTCTGCTCGTAGGATTGCAGGCCCAGGCTGCGCAGCCATTCTCCGATGTCCAACTTCGTCTCCGTAGCCCCCTCGATTACGGATCCCCTCCTCCTCTTGTCAGGCGGCCGGTCGCTGTGCAGCGGCCGGCCTGACGTTCTGGTTTAGCCGGAACAGGTTGCCAGGATCGTACTTGGCCTTCAGCGCGGCAAGACGAGCGTAGTTCGGGCCGTAGGCGCCGGCTACGCGATCGGTCTCGTCCTCCGGCATGAAGTTGACGTAGACGCCGCCGGTTGCGTAAGGCGCGGTCTCAGTGAAGAGCCTGCGCGCCCAGGCGATCGAACGTTGCTCATCCGCCGGATCGCGCCATCGCGTGTGAACGTTCATGACAAACTTCGCATCGCGGTGGGGAAACGCCGTGGCGTCGACGGCCACGCGACTGGTGGCGCCACCAAGCTGACCGATGAAAATCTCGCACTCCCCGGTCGGCAGGCTTGTCGTATGGCTCACCAGCGTATCGAGAAGACCGTCGTTGAGTTCAACGAAATTGTGCGACTTCCAGTAATTATAGGCGCCGGGCGTGAGAAGTGGGTCAAACGCGGTCTGCCAAGCCGCGAAGGGCTGCATGCCGATCACGTCTGCGATCGGCTCTCCGAGCGCGCGCAACGGCTCCAATGCGCGCTTGCCCTCGTTCTCATCTCCCGCATAGCAGACGGCGAACGCGACGATCTCCTTGCCGTGAACCTCGGCGGGCAAGAACGGCAGCGGCGGCGCCTGCCTGAGCACCACCCAAACCGTCAGCTCGTCGGGCGCCCTGGCGGCGACATCGCGATAGCCCGCGAGCAGCTCCCTCGCCCGCGCAAAGGGATGGACGATGAGCCCGGCCAGAACCATCGGACCAACAGGATGCAGGCGGAACTCGAACGAACTCACCACCCCGAAATTGGCTCCGCCTCCGCGCAGCGCCCAGAACAGGTCGGTCTTCTCGGCGATGTTTGCCCGGACGAGCTCGCCCTCGGCCGTCACGACGTCGGCCGAGATCAGGTTGTCGGCGGCAAGCCCGTACTTGCGGCTAAGCCATCCGAAGCCGCCGCCCAGCGTCAATCCCGCAACGCCGGTCGTCGAGTTGATCCCGAGCGGGGTAGCAAGGCCGAAAGCTTGCGCCTCCTTGTCGAAGTCGCCAAGCGTTGCCCCCGGGTCCACGCGCGCGGTGCGGTGAAATGGATCAACCCGGACGGAGCGCATCAGCGAAAGATCGATCAGGAGCCCCCCGTCACAAACAGCATTGCCCGCGATGTTATGGCCGCCGCCGCGCACGGCGACCAAGAGGCCGTGCTCACGCGCAAGCCGTACGGCGCGAATGATGTCTGCGGCCCCTCTGCAGCGCACGACCGCGCCTGGGCGGCGATCGATCATCGCATTCCAGATCGTGCGCGCTTCGTCATAGCCCGGCTCCTCGGGCAGACAGACGTTGCCTCGCAAGATTTGGCGAAGGGCAGCAATTGCATCGCTTTCAAGCGTAATCGCCCCGCCCTGCAGCGAGGCCAGCCGGATCTCTGCCATGGCATCTCCTCCGTGACTAGCGGTCAGAATTTCGGCAGTCAGCTCTCATGTTCTTGGACGGATCAGCAGAAGGGGCGGCCACGCCCACGGCTCTTGCAACCGACGCGGCGCAGAATCGCCCCGCTGCACGCCGTTCGACATTGCGAACGGTAGATTTCCGCCTAGAGGTTAGTCCTCCGGCAAAACAAATGGTTCTGCGACAGAGTGTCTCGCGGATGAGGAGCGCTGACAAGCCCGCGCGGGTCGCGCTTTCCGTCACCTGCAAACCAAACCAAGAAAATCCGGTCCGCAAGGGGAGCTCGGAGGTCCGCTCTTGATGCTGTGGACGGCTCCTCCACGGGCACGAGCCGCTTTCCAGTCGGAGTGCAGCGGATTAAAAAACTGCGAAAACAACCCCATGCACAGTAGAACGCCGTTGTTTTCAAAGACGAATCCTGACGGCTAATCGACGCCGTCGACGGCTTTGACTCGTCGGGCAAAACAGGGGCATGATGCCATCATCGCCCCGGCTGCCGCTCCTGCACCCCGATCCAGATTTGCCCGCCCGTGATCCGCACGTCGCGGCCGGCATCGGCGCGCACCCGGCGCCAAGCGCTCTGCAACCAATGGCACGATTTATGCTGCGATGATGCGAAGCGTGCTTCGTATTGAGGGATGTCATGACGGATTCCGAACTTCGCGCTGATATTCACAGCATCGAGCCAATTCCCGATGCGGACCGGGACTCGACCGGCCCGCAGCAGATGTGGATCTGGGCCGGCGCCAATATCGCACCGGTCAACTGGGCGCTCGGTGCGCTCGGCATCATCTTGAAACTCGGCCTGATGGAGACGATCGCGGTCATCGTGCTCGGCAACATCGTGGGATGCGCGATCTTCGCGACCTTCACGGTGATGGGACACAAGACCGGCGTCAACCAGATGGTGCTGAGCCGCTCCGCCTTCGGCGTCCGCGGCGCCTACCTGCCCAGCATCCTGATGTTTCTGATGACGCTGGGCTGGATCGGCGTGAACACCTACTTCCCGGTGAAGGTGTCGATGGGCATCCTCGGCCAGTTCGGCGTGCCCGATACCTGGTTCATCGAGATCGTCGTCATCACGCTGGTGATGGCCGTGCAGGTGCTGATCGGCATCTACGGCTTCTACGCGATCCGCACCTTCGAGAAATACACGGTGCCGCCGACCATCGCCATCATGGTGCTGATGAGCGTGCTCGCGTGGACGCGACCCGGCGTCGTCAACTGGAGCTTGACGACCTCGCTGCCGCCGGGCGCGCATCTGGCGATGCTGACGTTGCTGATGACCGCGATCGGCGTCGGCTGGGGCATCTCCTGGGTGACCTGGGCCTCCGACTATTCGCGCTTCGTGCCGAAAAGCGTGCCGTCGAAATCAGTGTTCTGGTACAGCTATGTTGGCATGTTCGTGCCGACGGTCTGGCTCGGCATCCTCGGCGCGACCATCGCCTCGACGACGCTGGACACCGATCCTGCGAAAATGGTCAGTGCGGTGTTCGGCGGACCGGTCAGCATCCTCGTGCTCTTGATGGTGCTGCACGGCCCGATCGCGACCAACATCCTCAACGTCTACTCGGCGACGCTGGCGGCGCTGAGCGCAGGACTGAAATTCTCGCGCTTCTGGCTCACCGTCATCGTCGGCGTCGCAGGCTATCTGGTCACGCTCTACTTCATCTTCGCGCCGTCCTTTGCGAAGGCGTTCGACAACTGGATGATTAGCCTGCTGCTGTGGATGAGCCCGTGGGCCGGCGTCGTGCTCGCGGACTACTTCATCAAGCGCAAAGGCAAGATCGACGTCGCCGAGCTCTATCGCTCGCCGGAGACCAGCGCTTATGGCGACATCAACTGGGCCGGCATGGTCGCGTTCTTCGCGGGCCTCGTTGCGGGATGGCTGGTGGAGGACGGCCTCGTCGGCGCGCTCCAGGGTCCGATCTCGATCAACCTGCTCGGCGGCGCGGATCTGAGCTGGCTGTTCGGCATCGGGGTTGCGGGCCTCGTCTATCTTGGGCTCGGCAAGCTCGTGACGTCGCCCTCCTCGATCGTCGCGAGCAGCGCAGGCCGCTAGCGGCAAGCTCCGCGACATGATCGCGCTGCTCCGGGAACAATGCGGTCTCAGCGCGCGGGATGCCTACACGCTCTGCTCGATCGCTGCGGACCTCAGGGTCACGCAGCTGGTCGACGGCAACAAGGGCATTCACTGCGTGCTGGCCAAATCCCGCATGCCGCAGCGAACGTAAGGTTCAAGCCCCCAACCGTTGGGCGACCTCTTCGCAGGTCAGGAAAGCAACACCATCGAGACCGCGCAGCCAGCTTAGCAGATCGTCGAGCGCGGCAATGCGGCTGGCCCGCGCGCTGCCGTAGTCGCTGCGCGGATGCAGCGTCAGCGTGATCAGGCAGCGCTCGCGATGCATCGCCTCGATCTCCTCGCGCCACATCTTCATGACGCGAGCGTGCGTCTGGCGCTGGGCGTAGAGCGTCGCGTCGATCAGGATCTCCGCATGCGGCACCTCGACCATGTCGCGGCCGCCATCGGCGTGGAGCCGATACGGATGGTCGTCGTCCTGAAAGCTTGAATCATAGCGATAGCCGAGATCGGCGAGGTGCCCGAGCGTACGCTCCGTGAAGCGGCCATGCGGCGCCCGAAAGCCGCGCGGCGCACGTCCGACGATCCGCGACAGCGTCGCATGCGTGCGCTCCAGCAGCGCTCGCTCGTCGATCCCGGCCGCGTCCATCTCCTCCATCGCCCAGCCATGCGCGGCGATCTCATGCCCGCGGCCGCCAAGCGCCGCGATATAGGCGGGATTGGCTTCCGCCTCTGCGCCGGGCACGAACACGGTGGATTTGATGCCGTGGCGATCGAGCAGTCCGAACAGCCGCTCGCAGCCGACGGCATAGGCGTATTTTCCGTAAGAAGCGCGGCCGAACAGGGCGTCCTCCCCGAGCTGGGTCAGCTCCACCGTCTTGCCCTGGAGATTGACGGTGACGACGACGGGAACGATCAGCTTGCTCATTGTCCGCTCCAGTCCCGCCGCCAGTCGGACGGACGCTTCAGGCACCATTCCGCCAGCTCCAGCATGCCGACGAAGCGAACGCCTTCATGGCGCTTGGCATATTTAATGAGCCCTTCGACCGCCGCGACGCGCGCAGGCGAGCCCGAGCCATAGCCGACGCGCGGATGGAAGGTCAGGTTGTAGTAACCGCCCTCGGCGTAGATGGCATCGAACTCCTGCTCCCAGTGCGTCAACACTTCGGATGGTGGCGTGTAGCTGACGCGGTAGAACGGAAAGTCGTCGAGGCTCGAGGTGTTGTTGGGCAGGCAGACATAGTCGCTGCGCTCCTCGCCGTCGTAGCGCGCGAGATAAGGCAGGTCGAAATCCTTGTCGCTGGAATCGTAGACATAGCCGAGCTCACGGAGCTTGCTCAGCGTGCGCGCGGTCTTGTGTCCGGACGGCGAGCGCCATCCCCGCGGCGCGACGCCGGTGATCTCCGTGAGCAGCCGGTGCGTCCGTTCCAGCAGCTCCGGCTCGGCATCGCCGGGATCGACGCCCTCGTGAAAATAGCCGTGCGAGCCGATCTCGATGTCGGAGCGCGAGATGTCGCGGACGAGATCCGGGCTTTCCTCCGCGTCATAGCCGGAGACGTAGAACGTCCAGGGCACGCTGTGCCGCGTGAACATGTCGACGAAACGCGGGATGCCGCATTTGGCGGAGTAGCGGCCGTGCGAGCGCGCGCCGAGCGGCAACTGACCGCGGCCGCGTTCCAGCGACGTGCCGTCGAAATCGAGCGTAAGGCCGACGACACAGCGCGCGCCATCCGGCCAGGCATGTTGCTTGCGCTGGGCAAGAGAGATCATCTGACAACCTCGACGTTCCAGAAACGGGGTTTGCGGCCGGCCCATGGCGCATACCCGCGCACCTTGGGTGAGACCGCGGAGACGTTGACGCCGGAGCTCCACGCGATCATCGGCGCATCATCCACGAACAGCTTGTGGAGCGCATCGAACAGCGGCTGACGGGCCTCAGGCGCGGCCGTCTCCATCAGCCTGCCGAGCAGGTCGATCGCCTCGCGATTACCCCAGACGCGGTCCGGCTGCGCCGCCTTGTCGCCGATGACGCGATCAAGACCGAAAGCCGGATCGAGATAAGGCGTGTAATTCCACACCATGAGCTGATAATCGCCCTTGTTGTAACGGCTCAGCTGGGCGGCGAATTCGACGACCTCGACAGTGAGGTTGAGGCCGGCCTGCTGCGTCATCGCCTGCGCCAGCACGGCCACGTCGTTCATGACGGGAAAGCGCGAATTGGTGGTGATCTTGATCGGCTCGCCCTTGTAGCCCGCCTCGGTCAGCAGCTTCTTCGCACGCGCGACGTCGAGGCTGAAGCCCGCCTGCTCCACCGCGCCATAGTAGCGGCTCGACAGCGGCACCAGAGACGTACTCGGCTTGGCATAGCCGTCGGTCAGGCTGTCGCTCATACTGGGGTAATCGAGCGAGGCGGCAATGGCTTCACGGATGCGCTTGTCCTTCAGAAGCGGATCGTTCGTCTGTATCACGATCGCGTTCAGCGAGGCGACGGGCGCCGCGCTGATCACGAGACCGGCCGACTTCAACTCTCCCGCGAATTTGGGATCGGCCGACGGCCAGAGATCGAGATTGCCGGACTGGATCGCCGCTTTCGCCGCCGCCGGGTCGGGCACGATGGACAGCCTGACACCGTCAACCTTGGGCGACTTGGCCCCAGCGAGGCCGTCGGCCGGCTCGCTGCGCGCGGCATAGGCCTCGTTGCGGGCAAGCTCGATGAACTGGCCGCGGCGCCATTCGGCGAGCTTGAACGGACCGGTTCCGATCGCCTTCTGCCAGGAGCCGTCGGCTCCGGCTGAGTCCGGATGCGCGATGCCGGTGCCGTCGCAATCGGCTCGCGCCATCGTGCTGAAGAAGGCGCCGCTCGGCTCGGCCAGACGGAACACGACCTGCTCCGGCGACGGCGCCGTGATCTCGGCGATCTTGATCTTGCGCGTGCCGTCGAAATTTGTCCGGCATGGCCAGCCGGATTTCGGATCGAGGAAGCGCTCCCAGGTCCATGCCACCTCCCGCGAGGTCAACGGCGCGCCGTTGTGGAACGTCACGCCCTCACGCAGTGTGAAAGTGTAGGTGCGCCCATCCGCTGATGTCTCAATCGCCTTGGCCAGCATCGGGGCGACGGTCCCGTCGGCGCGCCAGGCAACGAGGCCCTCGTAGATCTGCTGCAACACGAGGCCGGTGTTGTCGTCAGGGCTGTTGCCCGGCATCAGGCCGCGGATGTCTGTGGTCACCATGCTGCGCAGGACGCTCTCGGCGCGGGCCGCGGACAGCGACGCAATGATCAGACACAACGCAACGACAGAACGCTTCATACGCATTATCCTGATTAACCCGAGGCACACGCCGCCGCCGCACCGGCGAAGTCCAGAACGGGCGCGGCCGCGAGCAGCGCCTTGGTGTAATCATGCTGCGGGTGATCGAACACGTCATCACGCGAGCCTTGCTCGACGATCTTGCCGCCCTGCATCACCACGACGCGGTCAGCGACCTGCTCGACGGCGGCGAGGTCATGGCTGATGAACAGGCAGGCAAAGCCGTATTGCGTCTGCAACCGCTCGAACAGTTTCAGCACCTGCGCCTGAATGGTCATATCGAGCGCGGAGACCGGCTCGTCCGCCACGACGAAGGCCGGCTCGCGCACGATGGCGCGGGCGATGGCGATCCGCTGGCGCTGTCCACCGGACAATTCATGCGGCCAGCGCTTGCCGAGACCGGCAAGCCCGACCTCGTCCAGCATCGCCTCCACCCGAGTGTCGCGCTCGGCTGTCGTCAATTCCGGGACATGGCGCAGTGGCTCGGCGACAATCTCGCCGACGCGCATGCGTGGATCGAGCGAGGAGTAAGGATCCTGGAACACCAGTTGCGAGGCGAGACGGAAGTCGCGATCGATCGTTGCCGTGACATCCCTGCCCCGGAACCTGATCTCACCGCCCGACGTCGGGATCAGGCGCAGCATGGCCCGGCCAAGCGTGGTTTTGCCGGAGCCGCTGCCGCCGACGACGGCGACCGTTTCTCCGGCGGCGATGTCGAGATCGACGCCGTTGACGGCGGAGACGCCGGTGTCGCGGCGGAACAGCCGCTGCCGCCCGGCGAAGCCTACCTTGAGATCACGTACGCTAACGAGGGGTTCGCCGCCCCGTCGCGCTTTGGTCGTGGCGCCGCGCCGCGGCAGCGCCTCGACCAGTCGCCTGGTATAGGCTTCGCGCGGCGAGAACAGGATCTGCCGGGTCGTGCCGGTCTCGACCATCTTGCCTTGCCGCAGCACCAGCGCGCGCTGCGCGTAGCGCGAGACCAGGCCGAGATTGTGGGTGATCAGCACCACCGACGTGCCGTGGTCACGGGCGAGCCCGACCAGGAGGTCGAGCACCTCGCGCTGGGTCAGCGTATCCAGCGCCGTGGTCGGCTCGTCCGCGATCAGCAGCTTCGGCTTCAGCAGCATCACCGAGGCCAGCATGATGCGCTGGCGCATGCCGCCGGAGAATTCGTGCGGATAGGCGTCAAAAGTCCGTTCGGGATCACGGATCTGCACCCGCGCCAGCATGTCGAGACAGCGGCGCCTGATCTCGCGCTTGCCGAGCCGCTCGTGCAGGCCGATCCCTTCCGCCATCTGCGCGCCGACGCTGATGGCGGGATTGAGCGAGACCATCGGCTCCTGGAACACCATGCCGACGGTAGGCCCACGCATGGTGCGCATCTGGCGCGCCGAGACGTTGGCGAGATCGACGCCATCAAGCACGATGCGGCCGCCGGCCTTGCGCAGACCCGGCGGCAACAGGCCGAGCACGGCACGCGCCGCCGCTGTCTTGCCGCTGCCGGATTCGCCGACGACGGCGAGAAACTCGCCGCGCTCGACGGCGAAGGAGACGTTGTCGACGATCACGGCATTGCTGGCGGCAACCTCGATGCGCAGATTTTCGACCGACAGCAGCGTCATCCCTGCGCCATCCTGGGATCGAGGCGATCGCGCAGCGAATCGCCGAGCAGATTGATGCCGAGCAGCGTCAGCGCGATGCAGAGGCCCGGTGCGATCGAGAGCCAGGCCGCCGTCTCCATGAACGGACGACTTGCCGCCAGCATGTTGCCCCAGGTCGGCGCCGGCGGCGGCACGCCGAGGCCGAGGAAGCTCAGCGCGCTCTCGGCCAGCAGCACCCAGCCGAACATACTCGTCGCGAGCACCGCAACCGGCGCGACCGCGTTCGGCATCACGTGGCGGAGCATCGAATAGACCTCGGAATTGCCGATGACGCGCGAGGCCTCGACATATTCCCTCTCGCGGATCGACAGCACGGTGCCGCGCACCACCCGGACCACCGAGGGAATGTAGGCAAGGCCAAGCGCCAGAATGAGCCCGACCTTGTTGGCGCCGACCACGATCATCACGGCCAGAGCCAGTAGGATGCCGGGAAATGCCAGCAGCGCGTCGTTGACGGCCATGATGATGCGGTCAACCCAGCCGCGGATGTAACCGGCCGCGCAGCCGATCACCATGCCGGCGGCTACGGCGAGCGAAACCGTAACCAGAGCGATCACCACACTGGCGCCCGCGCCGACCATGATGCGACTCAGCACGTCACGGCCGAATTCGTCGGTGCCGAGCCAGTGCAGTGACGACGGCGCCTGAAGTTTTGCCCGCAGATTGATGCGCAGCGGATCGAACGGCGTCCAGAAAGCACCGGTGACGGCAGCGCCCAGCAGGAGCGCAATCAGGACGCCGCCGATCGCGGTATTGGCGCGGATCCTCATGCCACCGTCACCCTCGGATCGAACAGCGGATAGCAGAGATCGACGATCAGATTGACGACGACGTAGATCACGGCGGTGAACAGCAGGCAGCCCTGCACCACCGGATAGTCACGCGCGAAGATGGAATCGACCAGGAGACGGCCGAGGCCGGGCAGCGTGAACACGGTCTCGATGACCGCGATGCCGCCGAGGAGATGGCCGAGCACGAGACCGATCAGCGTCCAGGTCGGCGCGAAGGCGTTCGGCAGCACGTGGCGGGCGAGCACGCGCCATTCCGGCACGCCCTTGGCGCGTGCGTGGGTGACATATTCGAGCCTGAGCACCTCGATCGAGGCGGCTCGCGCCATGCGCGTGAGCACGCCGATCTCAACCATGGTCAGCGTCGCGATCGGCAGCACGATGAAGGTCGCCGCCTGCCAGAAATTCTCGGCGAACGGCACGTAGCCGATCACCGGCAGCCATTTCAGCTTGAGCCCAAAAAGAAGCAGCAGCAGAAGACCGAGCCAGAAGCTCGGGATCGACAGCAGCAGCGTGGCCCCGCCGACGACGGAGAGATCGAGCAGGCTGTTCTGCTTCCACGCGGCCACAAGGCCGGCCGGAACCGCGATGCACGCGGCCGCCGCGACCGCCACCAGCACGATGACGGCGCTGACCTGGAAACGATCGAGGATCAGCGGCAGCACCGCGAGGTTGTTGGTGATGGAGTGACCGAAGTCACCGGCCGCAAGCTTGGCGATCCAGTGCATGAACTGCACCGGGATCGGCTGATCGAGGCCGAGCTGGGCGCGCAGCTGTGCGGCCTGTGCTGGATCGGCGGCATCGCCGAGCATGACCTGCACGGGGTCACCGGGGATGAGACGCACCAGCGCAAATACTGCGATCGCGACCAGCAGCAGTGTCGGGATCGTCATGGCCAGCCGTCTTGCGAGGTAACCCAACATGGTGCGCCTTGCCTATTGCACCGTGACGCCCCAGAACCGCGGCTGGGGATAAAGCCAGCCGGCATAGCCCTTGATGCTCTCGCGCAGCGCCGTCAGCTCGGCGCCGTTGAACAGAACGATCATCGGCACGTCGGCGATGAAGCGCTTGTGCATCTCGTCGAACAGCGCCTGCCGCTTCGTGGTATCGTCGATCATCATGGACTGGCGCAGCATCCCCTGCGCCTCCGGATTGTCCCAGACCTTGCGCGGCTGCGACGCCTTCGGCCCGGTCAGCATCTCGAAGCTCAGCGAGGGATCGAGCCGGGCCGAATAGACGAAGGCCATCGACTGGTAGTCGCCGCGGTTGTAGCGATCGAGCTGAGCCGCCCAATCCATCACCTCGAGCTCGATGTTGATCCCGACGGCCTGCGCCATCGCCTGCACCAGCACGGACGCATCGAACACGAAGCTGTAACGCTTGTTGGTGATCATCTTGATCGGCTGGCCGCGATAACCGGCCTCCGCCAGAAGCTTCTTCGCCTCGGCGATATTCTGCACATAGCCGTGCGACTGCGCCTCGTTGTAGAACGGGCTGCCGAGCGGCAACGCCGAATTGTTGGGACGCGCCGTGCCCATCATCACGGCATCGACGATCTGCGCGGTGTCGATCGACAGCGCGATGGCGCGGCGGATGCGGACATCCTTCAGCAGCGGGTCCTTGGTCTGGAACAGGATGCCGGTGAGGCCGAGCGCAGGCGTGATGCTGAGCTGCACGTCGGAGCGCGACTTGAGCTCTTCGAGATCGGGGATCGACAGGCTCAGGATCACGTCGAGTGAGCCACTGAGCAGCCCCGCTTTCGCGGCCGAACTGTCCGGGATCACGTTGAAGCGCACGCGATCGACCTTGACGTCCTTGGCGCCGGTGTAGCCGGTGCGCGGCTCGCTGCGCGAGACATAGCCGTCGAAACGGACGATATCGATATATTGTCCCCGCTTCCACTCGGCGAGCTTGAACGGGCCGGTGCCAATAGGGGCGATCCACTTGCCGTCCGCGCCGACAGAGTCGCGATGAATGATTGCGGTCTGCCCGCAATCGGGCCGCGCCAGGGTCGGAAGGAACAAGGCCGTCGGCTGATCAAGCGTGATGGCAACGGTCTGTGGATCGGGAGCCTCGACCTTCTCGATCCGCGCGATGCCGGTGGCGCTGAATTCAGACAGGCAGCGCCATTGCGTCGCCGGATCGAGCCAGCGCTTCAGCGACCAGACCACGTCATCCGCGGTCATGGTCGCGCCGTTGTGGAACTTGACGCCCTGCCGCAGGCGGAATGTATAGGTCTTTCCCTCGTTCGAAATCGTCCAGCTGTCCGCCAGCATGGATCCGATGGACGTATCGTCGCGGAAGGCGACCAGCCCTTCCACCACATGCGCGATCACGCCATCGGTGTTGGCGTCCCGATTGGTGCCGGGATCGGTCGAGCGGATGTCCGCGTTGAGCCGGGCCCTCAGTAATGTCTCGGCGCCGGCTTTCCCCAGCATGGCCCACAGGGCGAGCGCAGCCAGAGCGACCGCCCACGCCGGCGATGGCCGACGCCGCCGCATCACGCTGCCCCCGCCGCCGCGACCGACCGCTTGAACGCGGCCCGCCCGATCTCGTCGATCTCGAGCCGGTATGCGGTGAATTCGCGGTTGAGCGCCGGCAGCGGCGCCGCCTGCATCAACCCGCTCGCCGGCTCCATCAGGATCATCGCCACGGTGGCGCTGAGATTGTTGCTGAGATTGCGGCGCGGCGGGCGGCACACCGACCAAGGATAGGCGAACTCGTCGAACAGGGCGTTCTTGACGGTATCGAAGGTGATGCTGCCGATGTGCGGCTGAAGCAGATCGCGAACGCGAATGTCGCGGTAGAGACTATCAGGCGTGTTGAAGATGCCGGTGTCCTTCAACTTGCTCAGCGCGACGGGGCTGAGGAAGTTGTTGGCGTGGACCAGCAGGCCGTTCTGCGGATGCACCTGGAAGGTCTCGTCCGGGGCGCACTCGAAATCGATCGCCACGCCCTCGCGGTGGCTGACGATCATGTTGTTGGCCGCCGACTTCTTCGTGCAATAGACCGCCCGCATCGCCAGCGCCAGATGCTCGTTCTCCAGCACCTTGCGGCGGATCAGCGCCAGCGGCACGCCGACCTGGCGATAGTCGCGGTCGCTCTCGAGATAGTTGGCCGTGATCGCGATGCCGACGGCATTGAAGCCGCAGCGGCCGAGCGCGCCGGCTTCGGTGAAGGTCATGAGATCAGGACCGTCGTCGCGCCGCACCTTCAGCACCACCGCGGTCTCCGCGCATTCGCGCTTCCAGTCCCAGTTCTGGGCGTGGATCAGGCGGCCGCTGGCGGCCGCCTGCGGCATCACGACGACGCCGGTGCAGCCATCGGGATCTTCCGGTGTCTTCAGGCGCGCGCGGATCGCGGGATTGGCGAGCTTGATGATCTCGGTGCGGGCATTGAGCAACACGACATCCTCGAACGGAACGTCGGCGCCTTCCGCAATGCCGCGCATCTCCTCGATATAATCAGGCTCGAACCCTTCGATGACCGGCACATAGTCGCGCACCAGCGCGGCGACACCGTTTGCGTCGAGCGAAAGCTCCTTCAGCTGCGCGAAGTAATGCGTCGTCCCCTTCTTGATGCGGCCCGCCGCCTTCTGCCCGTACTGACGTCCACGCTCGCGCGGGGGGCCGGAGATTTCGATCAGGGGAAAGGGTTCGATCATGGGACGCCAAGTTCCTTCGTGAAGTTCCTTTTGCTTTCCCGGAAGGCTAATGTATTTTGTAATGACATGAAACAAAAATCTTCAGCCTCGAAATTGACCTTGGAAAAGGCGCCCCCAAGCCGTCTTCAGCGCGAACTGTCGGCCGGGATCATGGACCTGATCCGGAGCGAAGGGCTCGCACCCGGCACGCGCCTTGCCGAAGTCGCGCTCGCCGAGCGCCTCCAGGTCTCGCGCACGCCGGTGCGCGCCGCGCTGAAGCTGCTGGCGCGGCGCAAGCTCGTGCATGCCGGCGCCAGCCGTGGCTATTTCGTCGCCGAGGCCGCCCCCGCCTCGCACAAGGCACCGCCAAAGCCGAACCCCGACGATACCGACCGGCTGTTCCTCGCAATCGCGCGCGACCGCCGCGCCGGCCGGCTGCCGGAGGAAGTTTCCGAGCGCGACCTGATGCAGCGCTACGATGCGACGCGGCCGATCGTGCAGCGCGTGCTCACCAAGCTTGCCGAAGTTGCCGCCGTGCAGCGCAAGCCCGGCCACGGCTGGCGCTTCCAGCCGACGCTCGCGGACACGCAGGCGCGCGACGAGAGCTATCGCTACCGTCTGTTGATCGAGCCGGCCGGCCTGCTCGAGCCGGGCTTCAGGCTCGACCCGGCCTGGGCCGCCGAGATGCGCCGCCGGCATCAGGAGATGCTGGCGATGCCGTGGAGCGACACGGCCAGCATCGCGCTGTACGAAATGAACGCGGCCTTTCACGAGGGCCTCGCCGCCGCATCAGGCAACCGCTATCTGCTGGTCGCGGTCCAGCAGCAGAACCGGCTGCGTCGCTTCGGCAACTACGACTGGACCTTTGGCCATGAGCGCGTGATCGTGAACTGCCGCGAGCATCTCGCCATTCTCGACCAGCTCGAAGCCGGCCAGAACGAGGCTGCCGCCGCGCTGCTCCGCCGGCATCTCGAAGGCGCAGCAAAGCTCAAGCGCAGCCCGGCCAATTCCAACACGCCATCCAAAGCCTCCTGACGTTTGCAAGAGTTGCCATGACCATGAATGCCTTCGCTTCCTCCAACAGCCCCCTCACCCGCGAGGCCATGGAGCCGTTCTGGCTGCCGATGACGCCGAACCGGCAGTTCAAGGCGAAGCCGCGCATCTTCGTCGGCGCCGAAGGCATGCACTACATCACCGATGACAACAGGCGCATCCTCGACGGCATGGCGGGGCTGTGGTGCGTGAACGCGGGACATGCGCAAAGGCGCATCGTCGAGGCGATCCAGGCGCAGGCGGCAAAGCTCGACTTCGTCTCCTCGTTCCAGATGAGCCATCCGGCCGCCTTCGAGCTCGCCCGCCGCATCACCGAGATCGCGCCCGCCGGCCTCGACCATGTCTTCTTCACCAATTCCGGCTCGGAATCCGTCGACACTGCCCTGAAGATCGCGCGCGGCTATCACCGCGCGCGCGGGGAAGCCAGCCGCATCCGCTTCATCTCGCGCGCCAAGGCCTATCACGGCATGGGCTGGGGCGGCCTGTCGGTGAGCGGCATCGTCCGCCACCGCCGGGATTTCGGCCCGCTGCTGCCGGAGGTCGACCACCTCCCGCATACGCACGATCCCGAGCACGCGGCGTTCTCGCGCGGGCAGCCGCAATGGGGCGCGCATCTCGCCGACGAGCTTTCAAAGCTGCTGCAGGTGCACGATCCCTCGACGATTGCCGCCGTCATCGTCGAGCCCGTGACCGGCTCCGGCGGCGTGCTGCCGCCACCTGTCGGCTATCTCGAGCGGCTGCGAAAGATCTGCGACCAGCACGGCATTCTCCTGATCTTCGACGAGGTGATCACCGGCTTCGGACGCCTCGGCGCCGCGTTCGGCGCCAACGCCTTCGGCGTGACACCCGATATCATCACCTGCGCCAAGGGCATGACCAATGCTGCCGTGCCGATGGGCGGTGTCATCACCAGCGGCAAGGTCTATGACGCGCTGATGCAAGGGCCGGATAACACGATCGAGCTGTTCCACGGCTACACCTATTCGGCCCATCCGCTCGCCTGCGCGGCCGGTCTTGCCGCACTCGACGTGTACCAGGATCTCGGCCTGTTCGAGCGTGCCCGCCGCCTCGCGCCGGCGTGGGAAACCAAAGCGCATGGCTTGCGCGACCTTCCCCATGTCGTCGACATTCGCAACATCGGCCTGCTCGCCGCGATCGACCTGAAGCCGCGTGACGGCACAGCAGGTGCACGCGGAGCCGAATGTGCCAGCCGCTGCTATGACGATGGCGTCCTGATCCGCAGCAGCGGCGATACGCTCCTGATCTCACCGCCTCTGATCATCACCGAGGAGCAGATCGACGAGATCTTTGCCGCGATCCGCCGTGCGTTGATCGCCATCAGCTGACGGCCGGCCGGGAGCATCACGGCGATCTGACAGTCGAAGGCAACCGCGCAGCCGGCGAGAACGGGTGGCTTAGAGCACGCCGGCGACGCGCAGTGCCTGCTCTAGCGCCTGCAACTCACCGCGTGTCGCCGCCGGTTGCGGCGGCCGCGCCGAGTCGCATGGCAGACGCCCGAGCAGCTTCAGGCAGGCCTTGAGCCGCACGGTCGCGCGTCCTCCCGGAGGGTCGGAGTAGATCGCGACCGCCAGTGGATACAGCTTCTCATGCGCGGCGCGTGAACGCTCCCAATCGCCGGCTTCGGCCGCAGTCCAAAGGCTCACCACAAGCTCCGGTACCACACAGGCGAGGCTCACCTGGCTGCCGGCCGAGCCGATGAGGTAGCTCGCCAGCAGATGTTCGTCGCCCGAGCCGAGCACGACGAAGTCCGGTCGCAGCTTCCCAATCAGCCGCAGATTCTGTTCGTAGGCCGCAACCTCCCAGCTGCCTTCCTTCACCGCAACGAAACGGGGATCGGCGACTAGCCGCGTGAGCAGCGGCGGCGCGTAGGCCATTGCGCCCGCGCCGACGGGCGCAGCGTAGAGCATCAGCGGCACTGTCGTCGCATCGCGGATGCGGCGGTGATGCTCGATCGCGCAATCGTCGGCGTGGCCGAGCGCCCAGCTGTTGGGTGGAAACACCAGCAGCCCGTCGGCGCCGGCCTGTTCCAGCGCAGCCGCCTCGCGCACGGCCTCCAGGCTCGATTCATGATTGACCCCGGAGACGATCAGGCAGTCCTTCGGTGCGTGCCGGCGCGCCAGCTCCACCACGCGCCGCTTCTCGGCCAGCGACAGCACGAAGTTCTCACCGGCGTGGCCGTTGACCAGGAGCCCGTTGATGCCAGGCGTGGACGCAACCGATGCGAGATGGGCTGCGAGCTGCGCCTCGTCGATCGCGAAATCGGGAGTCATCGGCACGATGGTGGCGGCGTGAATGCCGCGCAGGCGATCGCTGAATCTCCGCATCCCGGCCGACATCGCCACCTAGTGAATGATCTGGTCGAGGAACGTCCGCGCCCGTTCGGACTTCGGATGCTTGAAGAATTCCTCGGGCGCGGCCTGCTCGACCACCTTGCCCTCGTTCATGAACACGATACGGTCGGCGACCTCGCGGGCAAAGCCCATTTCGTGGGTCACGCACAGCATGGTCATGCCCTCTTCCGCCAGCTTCTTCATGGTCTCCAACACCTCCTTGACCATTTCCGGGTCGAGCGCGGAAGTCGGCTCGTCGAACAGCATGATCTTCGGCCGCATGCACAGCGCGCGTGCGATCGCGACGCGCTGCTGCTGGCCGCCGGAGAGCTGCCCGGGGAATTTTTCGGCCTGATCGGGAATCCGGACCTTGGTCAGGAAATGCATGGCGAGGTCCCTGGCCTCGGCCTCCGACATACCGTTCACGGTCATCGGCGCCAGGATGCAATTTTCCAGCACCGTCATGTGCGGAAACAGATTGAAGCTCTGGAACACCATGCCGGTGTCGCGCCTGACCGTGTCGATGTTCTTGCGCTGGCGATCGAGTTCGGTGCCATTGACGTAGATCAGCCCGTCGTCGTGCTTCTCGATGTGATTGATGCAGCGGATGAGCGTTGACTTGCCCGAGCCGGAGGGACCGCAGATCACGATCTTCTCGCCCTTGACGACCTTGAGATCGATCTGGTCGAGCGCGGTGAAGTCGCCATAGTGCTTGTAGACCGCCTCCATGCGGACCGCGGGAACCTCACCGAGTTGCGTCTGCACTGTTGCACCTTCGGCCGAGGTCATCGATATCTCGCTCATGCGCGGGCCTCCACACTCGTCTGTGCGACTGGCGCGCTCGCTGCGACGCGCCTGGTTTTCGCCGCGCTCGAGCGACCGAAACGCTTCTCAAGCCGGCGTTGAACCGCGTCCCAGACCGATGTGAGGATCAGGTAATACGCCGTTGCCGCCGCATAGACTTCCAAGATCTGGAAATGCTCCTGCATCAGCATGTCGCTGCGGCGCATGAGCTCCTCGACCGAGATCACGGAGGCGAGCGAGGTCGCCTTCAGTAGCGAGTTGATGGAGTTGCCTAGCGGCGGGATCATCAACCGGAACGCCTGCGGCAAGGTCACGCGGCGGAACGTGACCCAGGGCGACAGGCTGAGCGCCCAGGCGGCCTCGCGCTGTCCCGCCGACACCGCCATGAAGCCGCTGCGCACGATCTCGGCGAGATAGGCCGCCTCATTGAGGATCAGGCCGACGAGCGCGCAGGTGATCACGCTGAACTTGATGCCCAGCTGCGGCAAGCCGCTGTAGATCACCACCAGCTGGATCAGGAGCGGCGTGCCGCGGAAGAACCAGATGTAGAAGCGCGCTGCACCCGCGAGCACCGGGTTGGACGACATGCGCAGCAACGCGATGCCCATGCCGAGGATCAATCCGCCGACGACCGCCGCCACCGTCAAGCCGATGGTGACGAGCACTCCTTTCATCAGGAAGTAATTGAAGAAATAGCTGACGGCGGCCGTCGGACTGAAATGGCTCATCGGCTCGTCTCCGTAAGAATCAGGCCGGACCGGGGCCGGCGATCGCAAGCGGCTGGTCGGCCGGCATGCTGGTCAGGCCGAAC
This sequence comes from Bradyrhizobium sp. DN3, assembly GCF_041357655.1. Taxonomy (NCBI): domain Bacteria; kingdom Pseudomonadati; phylum Pseudomonadota; class Alphaproteobacteria; order Hyphomicrobiales; family Nitrobacteraceae; genus Bradyrhizobium; species Bradyrhizobium sp. DN3. The sequence continues at coordinate 161,684 of NZ_JAULLN010000014.1, forward strand.
TTGTCGAACAGCGCCTGGTAGCTGCCGTCGGCCCGCATAGCGTTCAGCGCCTTGACGACGGCATCGACCACCGTCTTGTTGCGGAAGCCGAGCGTCGTGCGCGCAGTGCCGAGCCCGCTCAGCACTTCCTTGACGCGGCCCCGGCTGGTGAGATCGCGCGCCACGCTATCGACGAGCAAGGCGTTGTCGACCTGTCCCGCCAGCAGCGCGCTGACGACGTTGGTGGCAGTGGGGAACGTCCGCATCTCGACGGCGGCTCCGCCTTTCGCGGCGCTGGCATCGCTGAGCTTCTTGAGCCAGTTCATCTGGTAACTGCTGACCTCAACGGCGGATGATTTTCCGATCAGATCGTTTTCGGCAGCAATTTTTGTGCCGCTGTCGGGAGCAACCACGACCGAAATGGCCTGAATCGCGTAAGGCACCATGTACATCAGCTTGGAACGTTCCTCGGTCCAGAACATGCCGGTGTCGATGCCGTCGATGCGGGCCGCGTTGAGCGCAGGGATCATCGCCGGAAAATCCATCCGGACGAGTTCGACCGGAAGACACAACCGCTTGCCGAGTTCGGCGGCGAGCTCGACGTTGAGGCCCTGCAGCTGGCCGTCCTTGTCGACGAATTGCTGCGGCGGATTGGTCGGGTTGATGGAGAGCTGCAATTTGCCGGGCGCAATCAGATTGTCGTCGGTGATTGCGGGCGTACAGGCGGCATGCACTGCCGTGGATGCGAGAACGAGCGCGGCGGCCGCACTCAAGCGAAGCAGTGTCGAGACCATGAATTCCTCCAGTAAGACGCCAATGACCGATGCAGTTCCTCGCCCGGGATTCCCCCTCGCCGTTTCTTGGATGCGGCCTGCCGGATCGGGCGACACGGCAGGCAGCATCATCTTCGATCTGCTCAAGCCGGTCCCGACATCGGCCTCAGCTGGATGCGCATGAAATTCTTCACCAGGGATTCGAACGGACCAAAACCCTTCACCTTAAGGAACTCCGGCGTCTCGAACGCCCATCGCCCCGCGACTTCGTACATGGCGGCGTATTTCGGACCGTCGCCGATCGAGACGAAGCGCTTAGCCGAGAGCCAGCCGGGACAGGCGAGCAGATCAGGAAAATGCCTCTGCTCGTACCAGGTGTTGAACGCATCCTCGTGCTCGGGATCGATGTCGACCCGCACGATGTGGATGAAGGCTTCGTCCGGCATCGGCTCGACCCTCATGCCAGGAGGATGTCGCCGGCCGCGCGCGCCGCGCCGACCGTCGTCGCAATGGCATCGCACAGCGCAGGCAGAACCGGCAGCAGCGGTGGCCGCGGATCGGCGTTGCCGATCAGGCCGAGCGCCTTCAGCCCGACCTTCATGCGCGTGTGCATGTCCATGATCGGCGCAGGCCCGTAGATGGACCGCACGATCGGATAAAGCCGTTCATTGACGGCGCGCATCGCCTTGAGGTCGTCGGCGAGCGAGGCCTGCCACAGCGCGACGAACAGATGCGGCGCGAGGCTGACGAGGCCGGAGAGAATGCCGTCGCCTCCGACGGCGAGCTGCGGCAGGAACCAGTTGAAGTTCGACGGTAGGATCGCGACGGAAGGATCGGCTTGCTTCACCGCCCGCCGGTTCTCGTCATAGGCGAAGATGGTATCGCTGCCTTCCTTGATGGCGATAACGCTATCGATCGCCGCGATCTTCGCCAGCGTCTCCGGCGAGTAGCCAAAGCCTGATGCCAACGGATACTGGAAGATCGATACCGGGATTCCGATCGCGGAGCTGACCGCCTGCACAAAAGCCACCGGCGCGCGCGAGGTCGCCGAGGCTCCGCCGCCGAGCGGTGCGGGCGGGAACAACACGGCGCAATCGGCGCCGGCAGCTTCCGCGAGCTGCGCCTGATGGATCGCTTCCGCGGTGGAATGCGCGATGATGCCGGCCAGTAGCGACTTGCCGCCGATCTGCCGGCGCGTCCGCTCGATCACCGCCTGGCGCTCGTCGTCCGAGAGCGATCCGCCCTCGCCGGCATGTCCGTTGACGAACACGGCCGCGATGCCGTCCGGGCAGGCGCAATAGTCCAGCACGCGGGCATAGCCGTCCCAATCGATCGAGCTGTCGTCCCTGAAGGGCAGCACGGTTGCGACCGTGACGCCGCGCAAATCTGGTTTCTTCATCGCCTTGCTCATGACGGTTTGCGCCGCGGAAATTTCAGGCTCGCGCGTGCCTTCAGCACTTCGAGGCCGCCCTCGTTGCGCGCGCTCGCTTCCCAGATGATGGTGCGGGTCTCGTCGTTCTGCTCGGCGATCCAGACGTCGAAGGTGAGCGTGTCGCCGTAGAACACGGGACCGGTGAACCAGAACCGGTCCTCCACCGACACGCCGATGGTGCCGACCAACTCGCTGGTGAGGATGCTGGTGCAGAGGCCCGCGACCATGATCCCCGGCGCCAGCCTGCCGCCAAAGCGCGTCGCGCCGGCATAGACCTCGTCGACATGAACGGGGCCGAAATCGCCGGTCGCGGCGATGTAGAGCGCGCCATCCGCCTCGGTGATGGTCTTGCTCAGGCTGACCCTGTCGTTGACCTTGAGATCGTCGAAGGATTTCGGCTCGTACATGGTTCAGCCCTTCGTGAAAGGGACCAGCGTTGCGGTGCCGTCGACAACGGTCGTGCCGGATGGCGACAGGGTGCAAGTCACGCGGCAGGTTGCCTCGTCACCGGCGACCGAAACGATCTCGGCCCTCGCTTCGACGGACTCGCCGACGATCACGGGCGAAGCAAAGTTGAGCGCGATGCTGCCAATCCGCCGCGTCGGTCCACCGAGCTGGCTGAGGCAGGTGGTGGCAAGACCGCCGACGGCGAGCTCAAAGGCCACCATGTTGGAGGCGCCCGCCTTCTTGGCGCGGACGGCATCGACATAGAGGCCGCCGAGATTGCCGCTGATGCCGGTGAACATCGCCTGCTCGGCGACCGTCATGGTCTTGCGGAAGGTGAAGGCTGTGCCGGGCTTGAGAGGTGCGTGAGACATCGATCGCTTCCCTAGAGCTGCAGGCCGTTCTTGATGGTGCTGCGCGCAACCAGCATGCGGTGGATTTCGGAGGTGCCGTCATAGATGCGGGTGACGCGGGCGTCGCGATACATGCGCTCCAGCGGCAGGTCCTTGCTGAAACCCATGCCGCCGAACACCTGGATGGCGCGGTCGACCACGCGGCCCTGCATCTCGGAGGCCGCGACCTTGATCATCGAGACCTTGTCGCGCGCATCCTTGCCCTGATCGATGTCCCAGGCAGCGTTCATCACCATCATCTTCACGCCAAAAATCTCGGTGGCGGAATCGGCGATCAGCTTCTGCACCATCTGGAAGTCACCGATCAGCTGGCCGAACTGGCGCCGCTCGCCGGCATGTCTGCGCATCATCTCGAGCGCGCGCTGCGCCATGCCGACGGCGCGCGCGCCGATATGGGCGAGCCGGATCTGCAGCACGCTCTGCATGATCAGCTTGAAGCCGCCGCCAACCTCGCCGAGCACGGCCGCTTTCGGAATGCGGCAGTCCTCAAAGCTCAGCTCGGCATGGCCGTAGCCGCGATGGCCCATCATCGGCTGGGTGCGCGCGACCTTGAAGCCGGGCGTGCCGCGGTCGACCAGGAACAGGGTGATGCCCCCGCGGGCCCGCTTCTCCTTGTCGGTCAGCGCCATAAGGATCACGTAGTCGGCAATGTCGCCGTCGCTGATGAAATGCTTGGTGCCGTTGAGGACCCATTCGTCGCCGTCGAGATGCGCCGTGGTGCTGATCGACGCCGCATCGGACCCGGCGCCCGGCTCAGTGATCGCCATGGCGCAGATCTTGTCGCCCTTGACCGTGGGCAGCAGATAGCGCTCGACCTGATTGCCCTTGCAGGCCATCAGCATCGGATAGACCTGGCCGAACACGCGGCGGATCAGCGCATTGGAGGTCTTGCCGAACTCTTCCTCGACCAGGCAGTGCTCGACGCAAGTTAGCCCGCCGCCGCCGACATCCGCCGGCATGTTCATAGCGTAAAGGCCGAGCTTCTGTGCCTTGGCCTTGGTGACCGCAAGCACGTCGGCCGGCACCTTGGCCGTCAGCTCCACCTCGTCTTCGAGCGGCTGCACCTCCGTCTCGACGAAGCGGCGAACGGTATCGACCAGGAGGCGCGTCTCTTCGGGGACAGAAAAATCGATCATCGCGCCACCCCGACGGCCTTGCCGGCGACCATCGCGTCGATCTCCGCGGCGCCGTAGCCGATCTCGCCGAGCACCTCCCGCGTCTGTGCACCCAGCCGCTGCGGCACCAGCCGCACCTCCGGCGTCCGGCCATCATAGCGCGCGGGATGCGCGACCATCCGGATCGGCGCGCCTCCCGCACTCTCGGCGCTCTTGAACACGCCGAGGTGTTCGAGCTGGGGATCAGTCTCGAGGTCGCGATAATCCTGCACCGGCGCGTGCCAGACCCGCGCGGCTGCCAGCGCGGACAGCCAATCTGCCGTCGACTTCTGTTTCAGCCTGGCTGCAACGATACGTGTGATCTCCTCGCGCTTCGAAAAACTGTCGGTGTCACCGAACTGCTTCAGCTTCTCGTTATCGAGCGCGACCGCGAGCGCCTTGGGCGACGCCATGGAAATCGCGAGATGGCCGTCCGCCGTGGCGTGAATGCCGTAGGGACCGGGGCTGAACCACGCCGCGATGCCCGCCGGACCGCGCGACGTCGGCGACGGCGCGCCGTTGAGCCAGGCGGTCAGCGGCTCGACCTGGAGATCGAGCGCGGCCTGATAAAGGTTGACCTCGACGAGCTGCCCCTTGCCGGTTTTCGTTCGGGCAAACAGCGCCGCGAGGATGCTCATGGCATAGAGCGAGGCGGCATGCTGATCGACGATGACAGCGCCGACCGCCGTCGGTTCGCCGTCCGCCCGCCCGGTCCGCATCGCAAGGCCCGACATCGCCTGGAGCAGAAGGTCCTGGCCGGGGCGATCCTTGTAGGGCCCTTGCGACCCGAATCCGGTCGCTACCGCATAGATCAGGCCGGGGTTGATTGCCTTAAGCGTGTCGTAACCAAGACCGAGCTTGGCCATGGTGCCGGGGCGAAAATTCTCCATCACGACGTCGGCGGTCGCGACCAGCTTCTTCACCGCGGCGATGCCGTCGGGATGCTTGAGATCGACGGCGAGACTGCGCTTGTTACGTCCGGTGGCCAGATGATTGACGCTGTCGCCTGCGACGAAATGATTGGCGACCGCCCAGTTGCGCTGAAACGCTCCCTCGATCGGCTCGACCGCGATGACGTCCGCGCCGAGATCGGCGAGCGTCTGCGCGGCCAGGGGACCAGCGAGATAGTGATTGAAGCTGAGGATCTTGACGCCGTCGAGCAGGTTCATCCGTTCACACCTCAATTCAAGCAACTGCAATTGGCGCGCTGCGCCACACGAGATCGAACGTCTTGACCAGGGCACGTGCGGCCGCATCCTGTGCAGCCGGCAGCGGTAGGCGCGGCGGGCGCGGATGGCCGGCCGCAAAGCCCATATGACTAAGCAGCGCCTTGCTGCCTGCGACATAGGCCTGGCCGCCGACGAATTCGATCACCGGCAGGTATTTAAGATAGAGCTCGCGCGCTTCCTTGATGGCACCGTGGTCGGCGACGAGGCTGAAGGTGCGGGCCATCTCCGCCGGCACCACGTTGGAGGCCACGGCCACCCATCCTTGCGCACCCTCGACGAAGGATTCGAATCCGAGGATGCCGCCGAACACGGTCATCCTGTCGCCGCAGAGGCGGATGATGTCGCGCACCCGCGTCACCTCCAGCGTCGACTCCTTGATATAGAGACAGTTGTCGATCTCGGCGATGCGCGCCACGAGCTGCGGCTTGAGGTCGACGTTGGCGGTTGCCGGATTGTTGTAGACCATGATCGGCAGTGCGATTGCATCGGCCACCGTCTTGTAATGATGGACGAGCTCGTCGTCGGTCGGCGTCGAATAGAACGGCGGGACGATCATCACGCCGTCGGCCCCCAGTTTTTCGGCACGGCGACTGAGACGCACCACTTCACGCGTATCCTCCGCGCCGGTGCCGACCAGCACGGGGACACGGCCCGCGGCCTGGCGAATGACGACCTCCGCAACCAGCGCCTTCTCGTCATCGTCCATGGACAGGAACTCACCGGTCGAGCCAAGCGGGATCAATCCATGAATGCCCTGCGCGATCTGCCAGTCGACGAAGGCGCGCAACGCCGCGACATCGACCGCCCCCGCTGCCGTGAACGGGGTGATCATGACGGTGTAGGTGCCGCGGAACGTCTTCATCGGGAAACTGCCGGGTGCTCGGGTGGATTCAAGCGATAAGTGCTGCCTGCGGAATATCCGCACGCTTTATGCAATCGTTTGCATAAATGGCTCTGCATTGGGCAACACCATCCATTTTTTGAGCTTGATCCGCGTAGAATAAGCTCATAGCGTTTCTGCAATCGTTTGCAGTCTATCGGCAGGTTGGATGAGCGTCACGCTCAAAGATGTGGCACAGGCGGCCCGGGTTTCAGTCAGCACTGCTTCCCGAGCGCTGACGGGAACCGGCCTGACCAGCGAGCGCACGCAGCAGCGCCTGGTGCGCATCGCGCGCGAGCTCGGCTATCGGCCGAACCCGATCGCGCGCGGCCTCAAGACCGGGCAGTCGCGGCTCGTGGCACTCCTCGTCCACAATCTCACCAACGCCTCGTTCCAGGTGATGGCCGAAGTGGTGCAGGCGCGCCTGAAGGCGCTGGATTATCAGATGCTTCTGTGCATCGGAGGCGATGATCCGCAGCAAGAAAGCGACACCCTCACTACGCTGATCGACCACCGCATCGACGGACTGATCGTGGTGCCGACAGGCAAGAACGGCGCGCAGCTCAAGGCACTCTCCAAGGACGTCCCCATCGTCTGCCTGGTGCGGCGCGATGACGCGACCGATCTCGAGACCGTGCTCGCCGACGATCCGCAAGGCGCTTATCTGGGCACACGCCATCTGATCGAGCTCGGGCACAAACGCATCGGGCTAATCGTCGGCCGCCAGGACACGACGTCGGGCCGCGAACGGTTGTCCGGCTATGTCCGCGCCCTGCGCGAGGCCGGCATCGCCAGGGATGACACATTGATTCATGCCGGTCATTTCGTGCCGGAGACCGGCGCGACCTGCGCCCGCAAGCTGCTCGACCTCCCCCGGCCGCCCAGCGCGATCTTCGTCGCCAACCATGAGGCCACGCTCGGCGTGCTTCGCGTGACGGCGGAGCGGAACATCGCGATCCCCGACGACCTCTCGCTGCTCTGCTACGAGGACATGCCCTGGTTCGAATGGCATCGCCCGGCCATCAGCATCGTCGACAACGGCGCGCGGGATCTTGCCAATCTCGCCGTCGACCGACTGCTGCATCGCATGGATGCCAAAGGCAACGGCAATGACGGCGTGCGCGAATATCGCGTCGGCGCGCGCCTGGTGCAGCGCGACTCCTGCCGCCGGATCGAATCCACAGGCACCGCCAAGGCCGGCAAGTGCAGGCCGTCGGCTTCCAAATCCAAATCGTCTGCGACCAAGCCCGCGAAGGTCTGATCGATGCCCTATGTCGAAGTTCTCGCCCCGCAAGTCCCAAGGCAGCGCAAGGCCGCGCTGGCGAAGTCCGTGACCGACGGCCTGATGACGGCATTCGGCGTGACCGCAGATACGGTCACTCTCTATTTTCTCCCGATCTCACCCGACGACTACGCCCACGCGGGCGAATTCGAACCGCAGGGCGCCGGCCAGCGCATCCTGCTCAAGGTGCACGCCTTCCGGCGAACCGAGGCCGAGCGGCGCGCCGCCGCCATCGCGCTGACCCGCGGCGTGTGCGGCGCCTATGGCGTGCCGGGCGACGACGTCGCGGTCTATTTCCTCGACCGCGACCGCAGCGAGGTCTCCCACGATTCCAAGCTCGCCAGCGACTGACGGGAGCCACACGCCATGGATCGCTTCTACTCCCAAGACCAGAAAGCCCTGCGCGAGACCGCCCGACGCTTCGCCGAAGCGGAGATCCTACCCCGCGCGGCCGCGATCGACCGCGAGGACCGCTTCGATCGCACGCTCTACAAGGGCATGGCTGACCTCGGCCTGTTCGGCATTTGCCTGCGCGAAGGCGCTGGCGGTGCTGGGCTTGATGCAGTGGCAGCCTGCATTGCGATGGAGGAACTGGCGCGCTGCTCCGGCGCGGTCGCCAACGCCTTCGCCATTCCGGTCGAGGCCGTACTGTTCTTCGACCATCACGGCACCGAGGCGCACAAGGCGCTGATCCCAAAAATCCTGAGCGGCGACATCATTCCCGCCACCGCCGTCTCCGAGCCCGATCACGGCTCAGACGTCGCGGGTATCCGCACCAATGCGGTGCGCGAAGGCAATGGCTGGCGGCTCACCGGCACCAAGGCCTGGGTGACGCTCGGCGGCGTCGCCGATCGCATCATGGTGTTCGCGCGAACCGGCGCGGATGCCGGCCACCGCGCCATCTCCTGCCTGCTGGTCGACGGCGCGCTGCCCGGCATCGCGCGCGGCAAGAACGAAGAGTTGCTCGGCATGCACGGCCTCGACGACTGCCAGATCACCTTCTCCGACGTGCGCCTGCCCACCGACAGCGTGATGGGGCCGGAGAACCAGGCCTTCAAGATGGCCATGAGCAATTTCAACTTCAGCCGGCTGATGATGGCCTCGATGGCACTCGGCATGGCGCAGGCGGCGTTCGAGGATGCCACCAAGTACGCCCGCGACCGCAAGCAGTTCGGCCAGTCCATCATCGGCTTCCAGGCGGTGCAGTTCATGCTCGCGGATATGTCGACCGACATCGCCGCTGCGCGCCTCCTGATCCACCACGCCGCGCGCCTGCACGATGCCGGCGAGCCGATCGCCAAGGAGGCGGCGCAGGCAAAGCTGTTCACCACCGACATGGCGATGAAGCATGTCTCCAACGCGCTGCAGATCCACGGCGGCAACGGTTATTCGCGCGAATACCGCATCGAGCGGATCTTCCGCGACGTGCGCCTCGCCCAGATCTACGAGGGCACCAACCAGATCCAGCGGCTGATCATCGCCCGCCAGGTCGAGAAGGAGGCCGCGTGAGGGCATGCTGAGCATCATCACGGCGAACGAGGCCGCCGGCCTGATCCGCGACGCCGACACGCTGATCGTCGGCGGCAATGGCGGCACGGGCGCGGCCGAAGCTATTCTCGACGCGCTGGAGCAGCGCTTTCTCGGCGGCCAGGGCCCACACGATCTGACGCTGATCAACATCACCGGCGTCGGCGCCGTCTCCGAGAAGGGCCTCTGCCATCTCGCCCATGAAGGCCTGATCGCGCGCGTGATCGGCGGCAATTTCGGCCTGCAGGTGCCCTTCATGCGCCTCGTCCGCGACGAGCTGATCGACGCCTACAATTTCCCGCAAGGCGTGATGAGCCAGCTCTGCCGCGCCATGGCGGCAAAGCATCCGGGCGTGCTCACCCATGTCGGCCTCAACACCTACATGGACCCGCGCCAGGACGGCGGGCGCATGAACAAGCGCACCACCGCGCCGCTGGTCGATTTGCTCGAGCTGCACGGCCAGTCCTGGCTGCTCTACCGTGTCCCCGCCCCGCCCGATGTCGCCATCATTCGCGGCACGTCGGCCGATGAGGACGGCTATATCAGCATGGAGCACGAGGGCACGACGCGCGAGGATCTCTCGATCGCGCAGGCCGTGCACAATGCGGGCGGCACCGTGATCTGCCAGGTCAAGCGCATCGTGAAGCGCGGCTCGATCCATCCGCAGATGGTGAAGATCCCCGGCTTCCTGATTGACCACGTCGTGCTCGAACCCGAGCAGATGCAAACCTACGGCACCGTCTACGATCCGGCGCGCTGCGGCGAGACGCGCGTGCCGGCGGCGATGATCACGCCCGATCCGCTGACCGAGCGTCGCATAATCGCTCGCCGCGCCGCCTTCGAATTGCGCCCGCGCGACGTCGTCAATCTCGGCGTCGGCATCTCCGCGATGATCCCCAATGTCGCGGCCGAGGAAGGCATCTCCGACCTGATCACGCTGACGGTGGAATCCGGCGTCGTCGGCGGCGTGCCGGGTCATGCGCGCGAATTCGGCACCGCCATCAATCCGCGCGTCATTCTCGACCAGGCCTATCAGTTCGACTTCTACGACGGCGGCGGCCTCTCCTGCGCCTTCCTCTCCTTCGCGGAGGTGGACGAAGCCGGCAACGTCAACGTCACCCGTTTCGGCGAACGCCGCGACGGCTCCGGCGGCTTCATCGACATCACCCAGAACGCCAAGCGGCTGATCTTCAGCGGCACCATGACCGGTGGCAAGTTCGACATCGGCGTCGAGAACGGCCGCCTCGCGATCCGGCGCGACGGAGCCTTCCGCAAATTCGTGCCGCAAGTGGGCCAGATTAGCTTCAGCGCCTCTCTCGCGGCGCAGCGCGGCCAGCATGTCAGCTATATCACCGAGCGCGCCGTGTTCGAGCTGGAGAACGGACACGTGACGTTGACAGAGATCGCGCCGGGCGTTCGCCTCGAGGAGGACATTCTCGCCCATATGGGCTTCAAGCCGCGTATCAGCCCACAGCTGAAAGACATGGATCCGCGCATCTTCCGGTCCGGGCCGATGGGAATTGCACAGAGCTTCAAGGCGCTGCCGGCGCGGCCACGGAAGGTTGCCTGAGGGATCAGCATGGACGCCAACGGCCCGATCAATCTCCGTTACGAGGACATCGCGCTCGGTGCGGAGTTCGAGACCGCCGTGCACACCGTGACGGAGGCCGATATCGCGGCCTTCGCCGACGTCACGCGTGACCACCACCCGCTTCATGTCGATGGCGCCTATGCGCGCTCCCGCGGTTTTCCCGCGGTGATCGGCCACGGCCTGTACGGTCTGTCACTGATGGAAGGGCTGAAGTCTGAGCTGAAGCTATACGAGGAGACCTCTGTCGCCTCGCTCGGCTGGGACGAGGTGAAGTTCAAGGCTCCCATCGTCGCCGGCGATACCTTGCGTGTGCGCTTCCGCTTCGTCGAGAAGCGCCCGACCAAAAATCCCGAGCGCGGCATCGTCATCGAGACGCTCGACCTCATCAACCAGCGCGACGAGGTGGTGACCGCGGCCCGCCACATCTCGCTGATCCTGACCCGGCAAGCCGACGGATCGGCGGCCATGTGACGAGACAATGAAGAAGACGTCGGACCGGAGAACGGCTCCTCTGCCACCCACGATTTGATCGGAGTATTCAGATGCGATTTCCCAAGACCTTCTCCGCCCTCGTCCTTCTGGTCGGCCTGACGCAGGCCGCCGGTGCCCAGACCTGCACGCCGAAAGTACCGGCGTCGAGCCTGATCGAGGCGCCGAAATGGCAGATGTCGATCAACCCGACGCTGCCGCCGCAGCAATTCGTCGACGACAAGGGCGAGTTGCAGGGCCTCAATGTCGAGCTCGCCCGCGAGATCGCCAAGCGCATCTGCGTCGAGGCAGTGTTCCTGCGCATGGATTTCCCGCCGATGATCCCGGCGCTGCGCTCGGGGCGTTTCGATGCCATCAACACCGGCCTGTTCTGGACCGAGGAGCGCTCCAAGATGCTCTACCTCGTGCCTTATGCGCAGCAGGCGATCAGCATCTACACCGATCCCTCCTCCAACTTGAAGCTCGAGAAATTCGAGGATCTCGCCGGCCGCGTGGTGGGCGTGGAATCGGCGACCTACACCGAGCGCAAAGCGCGCGAATTCAGCACTGAGATGGTCGCCAAGGGCCTCAAGCCAGTCGAGCTGCGCACATTTGCGACCGTCACCGCGACGTCGGCGGCGCTGCGCGCCGGCCAGCTCGAAGCAGCGCTCAACATCAACGAGACCGCGAACTCGCTCGAGCAGAAGGGCATCGCCAAGATCTGGGTCCGCGACATCGCTGGCACCGACATCACCTTCGCCTTCCGCGACAAGCTGCTTGCCCAGGCGGCCGCCGATGCCCTGACGGCAATCCGCGCTGACGGCACCTATGACAAGCTGTTCGACAAGTTCGGCATGACCAAGCTGAAGACCAGCACGTTCGCGATCCGCGGCGATGGTCCGACAAATTGACGGCAGGCACCGTTACGACAGGCCACTTGGCGGCGTGTCGAATCAGATCAGGCTCGACCTGCCCCGGCTCAGCACTTCGCCTGCGCCCTTGGCTCCGACGATCCGTCCCTGGTCACAGACCACCCGGCCGCGGGCGATTGTGGTCACCGGCCATCCCGTGACGTCGAACCCTTCCCATGGCGTGTAGTCTGAGCCGTGATGCAGATCGGCCTGCCGGATGGGCTTCTTCAAATTGGGGTCCCAGAGAACGATATCGGCATCAAAGCCGACGCCGATCGAGCCCTTGCGCGGATAGAGGCCGTAGATGCGGGCGTGGTTGGTCGCGGTCAGTTCGACGAACTTCTGCAGCGTGATGCGTCCCTTCGAGACGCCCTCGGAGAACAGTATCGGCAGCCGCGTCTCGACGCCGGGGATGCCGTTCGGCACCCAGCGGAACGAGGTGCGGGCGTTCGGCGTCAGCTTGCCCTTGGGATCGTCGTAGCGGAACGGGCAGTGGTCGGACGAGAAGGTCTGGAACACACCGGTGGTGATGCCCTCCCAGATCGCCTGCTGGCTCTCGACGTCGCGCGGCGGCGGCGAGCAGACGTATTTCGCGCCGGTGATGTCCATGTTGAGGCCCTTCATGTCGTCGGCCGTCAGCGTGATGTATTGCGGGCAGGTCTCCGCATGCACCGGCAGGCCGCGCTGCTGGGCCCAGCGCACCTGCTCCATCGCCTCGCGTCCGGAGACATGGACGATCATGATGGGAACGCCGATCACCTCGGCATGGCTGATGGCGCGATGCGTCGCCTCGCGCTCGACGGCCTGGGGCCGCGAGGTGCCATGGTAATAGGGCGCGATGTGGCCCTCGCGCTCGAGCTTGGTGGTGAGGAAGCGGATCGCGTCATAGCCCTCGCAGTGGACCATCACCAGCGCCTCCTCGCGGCGCGCGACGTCAAAGACCTCGAGCAACTGCTTGTCGCTGAGCACGAGGTCGTCATAGGTCATGAACACCTTGAACGAGGTGTAGCCGTCCTTGACCAGCGCCGGCAGTTCCTGCCCGAGCACGACGGCGGTCGGATCGGAAATGATCAGGTGAAAGGCGGCGTCGATATAGCACTCGCCCTCGGCGAGCTTGCGGTAGTTCTCGACGCAGGTGCGCAGCGACGTGCCCTTCTCCTGCAGCGCGAAAGGCAGCACCATGGTGTTGCCGCCGGCCGCCGCGGCGCGCGTCGCCGAGGCAAAGTCGTCGGCCATGACCACGTCCGGACCGGAGGGTTGAGAAATGTGGACGTGGCTGTCGATGCCGCCGGGCAGCGCAAGGAGGCCCGTCGCGTCGATCTCGCGCGCCGCCCCATTGATGCTGTCCGCGATGCTGACGATGCGGCCGTCGCGAATGCCGATATCGGCGCGAAACTCGTCGCTGGCCGTCACGATGGTGCCGCCGCGAATGGCGAGATCGAGCTGGGTCACAGGCATCTCCGTTACTTGATGACCGCTGATGTCTGGAATATCCGGCCCCACTCCGCAAGAGCCGCGATGTCGCCGCCGGCGAGCGCCAGCGTCCGCCACAGCGACACCGCCACCGAATCCAGCACAGCGATGTTCAATTCCTGTTCGAGTGAGGCCGCAAGCGCGGCTCCGGCGAGATTGGTGCAGAGAATCACGGCGGCATCCGCGCCCTCCGCCGCCACGTCACGGATCATGCCTGCGATCGTCGCAGGCGCGACCTCCCCGAAAGAAAAATTGTCGCGCAAGCCGAGGTGCCGCTCTGCGTGTGAAGCGACGCCCTCCTCGGCCCAGACGTCGCTAATCCGCCGCTGGACGTCGTGCGTATAGGGCGAAACGAGGCCGACGCGCTTGGCTCCGAGCGCACGGGCAGCGTCGATGCAGGCGAGCGTGGACGTCGTCGCCGGGATGCCCGTGCGCGCCGTGATGGCTTCGCACAGGCTCCTGTCGCGGCCAATCCCGAGCCAGCTCGCCGACGTGCCGTTCCAGGCGATCGCGTCGACCTTGGCATCCGCCAGCAGGTCCGCTGCCGGCAGCATTACCGAGGCGTCGAACTGGCTCAGCGCGGCAGCGTCGAGCGCAATCTCGGTGACGCGGAAGCGCGAGAAATGCGCCGTGACGCCGGGGGCTCCGGCTAGCATGGTGCAGGTGACGGGCTCAAGTACCGAATTGGAGGACGGCGTGATCATGCCGAGACGCTTGCGCATGGCCTTAACCTTACGACGCCTGCGCAAGGCGCGTCGACTCCTCCCGGATCAAGGCCAGGATGCGGCGCTTTGCGTCGTTGAATTCGGGGCTGGTGATGTCGCGCGGGCGCGGCAGGTCGAAATTGACGGCCTCGCGGATCCGGCCCGGCCGCTTCGTCATCACCACGATCTTGTTGCCGAGGACCAGGGCCTCGTCGACGCTATGGGTAACGAACACGATGGTACAGCGCCTCTTCTGCCAGATCGCGACCAGCTCCTCCTGCATTTCGAGCTTGGTCTGGGCGTCCAGCGCCGCGAACGGCTCGTCCATCAGGATCACGCTGGGGTTCATCAGCAGCGCGCGGGCGATGCCGACGCGCTGGTTCATGCCGCCGGACATCTCGGAGGGATGGTGGTGCTCGAAGCCGCGCAGGCCCACGAGATCGATGAACTCCATGGCGCGGCCGTGGCGTTCGGCCTTGGGGATACCCTTGAGCTTGAGGTGGAAGGCGATGTTGTCGATCGCCGTCAGCCACGGCATCAGGGTCGGCTGCTGGAACACCACGCCGCGGTCTGAGCCGGGCCGCTCGACTTGCTTGCCATCCACCAGCGTGCGGCCGGAGGTCGCCTGCTCGAAGCCGGCGATGATGTTCAGGAGTGTCGACTTGCCGCAGCCGGAGGGGCCGAGCAGGCAGACGAAGTCGTTGGCCTCGATGTCGAGATTGATGTTGTCCAGCGTCAGCAGGTCGCGGCCGCGCCTCTTGTCGGAGAACACCTTGACGATGTTGCGAAGCTCGATTGCCGCCATCAGCCCGCCCTGCCCTGCACGGTGGTCGTCTGCTGCCAGCGCAGCGTGTGCGCCATGATCGCCTTGAGGCCGAGGTCGGAGAGATAGCCGAGCAGCCCGATCGAGATCATCGCCGCCAGCACGATGTCGTAGCGCAGGAAGTAATAGGAATCCCACAAGACATAGCCGAGGCCGCTCTTCACCGCGACCATCTCGGCCGTGACCGTCAGCATCCAGGCCGAGCCGACCGCGATGCGCAGGCCTGCGAAGATCGATGGCAGCGCCGCCGGCAGGACGATGTCGGTCAGCATCTGCCGTCCGTTCGCCCCCATCATCGCGCCGGCGCGCACGAGATTGTGGTCCACCGTCTTGACGCCATGGATGCTGTTCATCAGCACTGGAAAGAAGGCACCGAGGAAGACGAGGAAGATCGCCGGCTTGTCGGCAATGCCGAACCAGATGATCGCCAGCGGAATCCACGACACCGGCGGAATCGGCCGCAGCATCTGCAGCGTCGGCTCCAGCGTCTTCTCGAACAGGCGCGACCAGCCGATGGCGACGCCGGCGAGGATGCCGAGAAGGCTAGCCAGCGCAAAGCCGCCGAAGACGCGAAGAGCACTCGCAAGCGCATCGCTCAGCCAGTGGCCGGAATAGGTCTGCGTGGTCTCGTCGAAGCCGAATACCCAGTCGCCGAGCGCATGCAGCACCGCGCTCGGCGCCGGCAGCAGCGCGGGCGGAAGCATGCCGCTGCGGGCAAAGGCCTCCCAGCCTGCGATCAGCAGCGCGGGCACGATGAGGCGCTCGAGCCCCTGGAACGCCCGCGTCAGTCGGAACGCCGACTTCGCCGGCGAGACGTCAGTAACCGAGGTCATTCTTGGCCTTTCCCGTGGCCTGCTCCAGGAACGAATAGTCCATGTTCTTCTCCGCCTCCGCGGAGACGTCCTTGGAGATGTAATTGAGGTCGCGCATCATCGCGGCGATCGCCAGCGTCTGCGAGCGATGGATCGCGGGATCGGGCGAGGCATTCTTCAGCGCCTCGGTCGCCACATTCTTGTCGAGGCCGGTCAGCTTGTTGATGACGTCGATCCACGGCGCCTTGTCGGCGATCAGCTTGTTGTCGAGCTCGACCACGGCGCTGATGACGCCCTGGACGCCGGCGCGCTGACTCGCGATCACGTCTGAACGGGTGACGATAATGTTGGTCAGATTGCCGGCGGCCTGGTCGTACGGCAGCACGAAGTGCTTGCCGGTGCCGGCGAGCCGGATCTGCGAGGCGAACGGCTCGACCGAGCAGATCATGTCGACTTCGCCGCGCTGCAGCGCCGCGAGATGGTCGGACGGATTGGGGATATTGATGAACTGGATGTCCTTGTTGGGATCGACGCCCTGCTTCAGGAACGCGCCGCGCATGTGGATGTCCTGCGCGTTGCCGCGCGACGCCGCGACCTTCAGCGGCTGACCGTCGCTCTTCGCCTTCAGAGCGGTCGTCTTGAAAGTGGCCCAGTCCTCGGGCGGCAGGTTCAGCTTCGTGGAGGAGAGACATTCCGAGCCGCCGTTGATCTGGCCGGATACGGCAACGACGTCAAAACCCTTGTCGAGCGCGGTGATGTAGTGGAGGTAGGTGACCTGCGCGACGTCGATGCTCTTCGAGACCAGCGCGGTGAGCACGTCATTGCCTGAGTTGAAGCCGGTGGCCTCGACCTCGACGCCCTTCGCCATGCCTGGAATCAGCGACATCGGCAGGCAGTGCGCGCATTTGGCGTAGCCGAGCTTGATCTTCGCTGTCTGCGCGGACGCGAGATCGCTTCCCCCAAGTATTGCCGCCATCGCCACGAGGCCCAGTCGCAATCTCGTCCGCATCGCTCACTCCGTTTCGAAGGCGCGAGATTTCGCGCGTCTTGCGCGATCATCGGTCGACCTTTGCGGCAGCGCAACGGGGATTCTGCATGCTGCATACAATTTGCGCGCTATGCCATTGTTTTCAGCTACATGCGTCAGTATTTTGGGCAAGCCAAGCAGTCGGAAACGGCTAGGATGAACTGAAGCAACGAGGCGCGCGTGCAGCAGAAGTCGGAAACCCCGAAGGGACGAAAGTCGCCCAAACTCAAGCGGATGGGCCTGCATGAGCGCGCCGCCGCGCGGATGCGGACGATGATCATTCGCGGCGAGTTGCCGCCGGGATCGCAGACCCAGGAGACCAAACTGTCGAAGGAGCTGGGCGTGTCGCGCACGCCGCTGCGCGAGGCAATGAAGGTGCTCGCGGCTGAAGGCTTGATCGAGCTCCGCCCCAACCGCAGCCCGCGCATCGCTGACATCGCGGTTGACGGCATATCGGAGTTGTTCGAGGCGCTCGCCGGCATCGAGCGGATTGCCGCCGAGTTGGCGGCGGAGCGCGCCACCGAGCGCGACCTCGCCCGCCTGCGCACGCTGCAGACCCGCATGGAGGGCCATCATCGCAACGGCAAGCTCGACGATTATTTTGCGATCAACGGCGAGATCCACAACACCATCGTCCGTATGGCCCGCAACACGCCGCTCCGCGAGGCGCACGAGACGTTGATCTCCCGTGCCGAACGCGCGCGCTATCTGGCGCTTGGCGCCGACAAGCGCTGGAGCAATTCGGTGGACGAGCACGCCGGCATCCTCGCCGCCCTTGAGGCGCGTGACAGTGAAGCGGCCGGCCGCCTGCTCGGCGCCCATGTCCGACAGACCGGCACCGCGCTGCTCGAGACTCTTGCTCCCAAGCCCAAGCTGACGGCGGCATGACCATGAAGCTGCTGCTGCTCAACCCCAACACCAGCACCGACGTCACGCACCTGATGATGGGTGTCGGGCAGCGCGCCGCCTCCCCCGGGACCGAGCTGATCCCCTGCACCGCGACCCGCGGCGTGCCCTATATCGCGACGCGCACCGAGGCCCAGATCGGCGGCGCCATCGCACTGGAGATGCTGGCCGAGCAGCATCGGAAGGTCGACGCCGCGATCATCGCGGCGTTCGGCGATCCCGGCCTGTTCGCCGCGCGCGAGACCTTCGACATTCCCGTGGTCGGCATGGCGGAGGCGGCGATGCTGACCGCCTGCATGGCCGGACGCCGTTTTGCCATCGTCACCTTCGCGCAAGCTTTGGGCCCCTGGTACGAGGAATGCGTCCGCGCCCATGGGCTGTGGGAGCGCTGCGCCGGCATCCGCATGCTCGACACGCCGTTCCAAGCGATCTCGGAGGTCGCCACCGAGAAGGAGGATTTGCTCGTCGAACTCGCGCAGCGCGCCATCGTCGAGGACGAGGCCGATGTCCTGATCTTTGCCGGCGCCCCGCTCTCGGGCCTCGCCGAGCGCGTCGCCGACCGGATTCCGGTCCCCGTGGTCGATCAGGTCATCGCCGCGGTAAAGCAAGCCGAGGTGCTTCATGCGCTGCGCCTGCGCAAGGCAACGGCGGGCACGTTCCGCCGCCCCGCCGCGAAGCCGACAATCGGTCTTGCCGAGACGCTCGCCGCCCGGCTCGAGCACCGCGACAGCTGATCAGAGAGGCGGCCGGCGATGCGAAAACCCCAATTCGTTTTCGATGGCACGGCCGAAGGCAAACAGGCGGGATTCGCAGCCCGGTGGCGCGATGATTTGGATGCCGAAGGGCAGCTCGTGCGCCTCCCGGCGCGCCGGCAAGGTCAGGACCGGGAAACCGACCAGCGACACGATGAAGGTGACCGCGAGATAGTCGATCGGCTAGATCGAACGCGGCCTGTCCTGTTCGGGCACCGAAGTCGCCGGCGCGCTTGGCGCAAGCGCCGCAATCGCCACCGCGTTTGCAGCCTTCTTCGGCGAGATCGATCTATTGCTGGCGCCAACCGTCCCATGCGTGGCGTGGCCACTGACGCGGCTCGGACCAGACATGATTGGCGGAAAGCCGGCCAGCCCGCGAGCGCACGCGGTGTTCACGCCCTTCGTCAATCACGCTCGTCTGCCGGCGATTTCGATTCCGTGCGGGACGGATCGGTGCGGGCTTCCATTCGGCCTTCAGATCATCGCCGCGCGCGGACAAGACCGCACGCTGCTTGAAGCAGCGCAAGAGGTTGAGGCCGTGTTGCGAACGTAAATCCTGCCGTTAGATGTCTCTTCCGAAGGCCTGCTCACGTTGGCTGTCATGAGCTTTTTCCTTGATCTCCCGGTGCACACGCCGCCTCTTAAATCATTGAGAAACTTGAAGTCTCGCTCCAAGCCATCATGGACGCCGCGGAAAAGCGCAATCAGTTCGAAGATGCCAGCCATCAAGGGAGAGCAATTCCGACTACAAGGGCCGCGCCATGCTCTCAGGGACAAACAGCGATGAGGCGGCGATGGCCATCACACTGCGCGTCAGCTCCTTGCTCGTCATCATGGCTCGGAACAGCGCGATCTGGTCGGCATTGAAGGCCATGCCGAGCGGTCGATATGGACGACAGCGCGGAGACGTCAGATATTGGGCCGATCAGAGAGGCCTGAACATTTCAAGGGAGGCGCGCCATGCTGAAGTCGATCGACCCTGTTCTGAATGCTGATGTGCTTTATGCGTTGCGGTCCATGGGTCATGGCGACGACCTCGTGCTCTGCGATACGAATTTCCCGGCCGATTCCGTCGCCCGCCAGACCGCCCTCGGAAAGCTACTCCGCATTGACAACGTCAGTGCGGGCCGCGCCGCGCGCGCGATCCTGTCGGTGCTACCGCTCGATTCCTTTGTCGACAAGCCGGCGTTGCGCATGGAGATCGTTGGGCAGCCGAACGAAATCCCGGACGTGCAAGCCGAGGTGCAGAAGGAGATCGACGCCGCCGAAGGCCGCTCGCTTCCGCTGGCGTCGATCGAGCGGTTTGCCTTCTACGAGCTTGCAAAAAAGTCCTACTGCGTGGTCCAGACCGGCGAACGGCGCTTCTATGGCTGCTTCATCTTCAAGAAGGGCGTGATCCCGCCTGATGCGACTTAAGTCGCGCCAAGGCATTGGCGGCGGCACGGGCTGCGCGACGCATTCGGCGCAAATGTGACGGCGACGCGACATCCCTCGCCGGAGCCAGCTCACACATGATGGGCTACTGCAGCGCGAGATCGACAGCATCGTTTGCATCGTATTCGGTCGACCGCGTCCGCTTTGCGCGGATTCGTTGACATTGATCGGTGCCGTTGCATACTCGACGCGGCTTCCCGCACCGCCGCCGCGACATGAACTTCCGCGAGCGTCACTTCTCCACGGTGCTTAGGCAGCCCAATCTGACCTGACCAAGACTTTGACATAAGCAACGTCAAAAAACGGGAGGATTTCGTGGTGAAGCAGCAAGAGCATGATCAGCATCCCGCAATGCACCCCAACAGGCGCACGGTGCTCAAGAGCGCGGCCGGAGCCGCCGCACTTGGCACGAGCGGTGCGCTTGGCACCTTCTCCGAGCTTGCATTCGCGCAAGCCAATCTGCGCGCCGAGATCACGAAAATTCCAGGCGTCGGCAAGGGTGCTCCGACCGACGCCGACTGGCAAAAGGTCGGTGAGCTCTGCCTTGGCCCGACCAAGGCCAGCATCAAGGAGGGCGAGTTCAAAGGTGTCGAACTCTCCTTCATGGGACTGAACAATCAGAATCTGCATAATCTGTTGTTCCGCGGCTTCCTGAAGCCGTGGGAGGCCTATACGGGCGCAAGGATATCCTGGATTGATCTGGCGCAGGCCGACTACAACCCACGCCTGCAACAGGCGATCGCGACCGGCACGGTCGACTTCGACATCCTCGAGATGGGAGCGCCGTTCGAGGGCGACGTCTGTGGCAAGGGACTGGCATCGGAGATGCCGGACTGGGTCAAGAAACAGATAGATGTTGACGATTATGTCGATTACCTGAAGCCGCCGGTTGGAACTTGGAACGGCAAGACTTATCGGGTCACCATCGACGGCGACTGCCACAACTTCAACTACCGCACCGACGTCTTCTCCGACCCAACCCTTGCCAAGGCCTGGAAGGACGCGGGAAATTCGACCGACTGGGGCGTGCCAAAAACCTGGCAGCAGGTGCAGGCGGTGACGAAATTCCTCAAGGGCAAGAAGATAAAGAACCAGAACGCGTTCGGCTATCTCGACGCGCCAAAGCCCTGGGGCGGGTTCGGCTTCTATTTCCTCGGCAGCCGCGCCTCGGCCTATGCCAAGCATCCCGACGACAAGGCCTGGCTGTTCGACATCGATACGATGAAGCCGCGCATCAACAATCCGGCCTGGGTCCGCGCCATCCAGGACGTGATTGACGCGCTGCCGTTCGAACCTGCCGACCAGCTCAATGCCGATCCGAACACGACCGGCTTCCAGCAGTTCCTGGCCGGCATCGGCTCGATGATCCCCTGGTGGGGCGACATCGGCCAGGTGGCGAAGGCGAGCGACACCTCGGTCATCGGCGACGTCGTCGCCTTCGACATCCTGCCGGGCTCGGACGATGTCTACAACTCCAAGACCGGAAAGTGGGACAAGCTCTCGAGCGGCCCGAACCATGCGCCGAACTGCGCCTATCTCGGCTGGGGCGTTTACGTCATGGCGCGGGTCAATGGCGACGAGAAGAAGCATAAGGCTGCGTGGAGCGCGGCCGCGCATCTCGGCGGCAAGGATCTGTCGCTTTGGATGGTGATGTATCCTTCGGGCTTCCAGGCACACCGCACCAGCCACTTCCAGTACGACGAATGGGTGGCGGCGGGCTATGACCGCAAATACATCACCTCCTACCTGAACTCGCAGCTCGCCTCCTACAACCATCCAAACCGCGCCGTGGAGCCGCGCATCCCCGGCATCTTCCAGTACTACAGCATCGCGGAAGACGAGCTCACCAAGATCTTCGCCGGCAAGGTTGATGCGCAAACCGGCGCGAACAACATCGCCGCCGCCTGGGAGAAGCTGACCGACCAGATCGGCCGCGAGCGGCAGATCGGGCTCTACAAGGCCTCGCTCGGCGTATAGCGGCGCTTGCGCGAAGCCATCCACCCTCGGCTGGTGCCTCCGGCGCCAGCCGAGGACTTGCCCGGCGACAGAGCCGGCACAGAATGCGGCTCATCTCGATGCAGAATTCCGTACCCGTGAGCGACGACCTGCACCACCAGCCCGCGGCGAAGCGCGCACGCGGCAGCAGGAAGATCGCCGGCCGCGCGCTCGTCCTGCTGGCGTCTCTCGGCTTCCTGTTTGTCCTCCTCATTCAGATCTTGCATACGACCGGCGCGATGACTGCCGGATTTTCCGATTGGCGGCCGATCCTCATCGCCTATCTCGTCTGGGCCGTTGCGTTTGGCATCGGACAAGTTCTGACCCGCGGCGAACGTGGCCAGCGCGCGCTGTTCCTGCTGCCGGCGGTGTTCTTCACCGTCGCCGTCGTGATCTTCCCGACGATCTTCGGGATCTATATCGCCTCTCTCGACTGGAATCTGAGCTCGATCGAAGGGCCGCGCTTCAGCGGCTTCGACAACGTCAGGGGCATGCTGAACGACACCTATTACTGGAATGCGCTCGGCAACATGGTCTTTTACACCGCCGCAGTGCTTGGCGAATACGCGATCGCGTTCGGACTGGCGCTCTTGCTCAGCGCCGAGATCCGTGCGCGAAAATTCTTCCGCGTGGTCTTCCTGCTGCCGATGATGCTCAGCCCCGTCGCCGTGAGCTGGATGATCGGCAAGTCGCTGATGGAATATCGCTTCGGACCGGCAGCGACGCTGGCGCGCTATCTCGGCTGGGACAACCCGGCCTTCTTCGCCTCGCCGTGGATGGCGCGCTTCAGCATCCAGGCGATGGACGCGTGGGTGTCGATCCCTTTCATCATGATCATCCTTCTCGCAGGTCTGCAGGCGATGCCAAAGGAGGTGCAGGAGGCGGCCAAAGTCGACGGCGCGAATGGCTGGCAGTCGTTCTGGCACGTCACGTTTCCGATCATGCTGCCGGTGAGCATCACCGTCCTCATTATCCGCATCATCTTCAAGCTGAAGCTCGCCGACCTCGTGATCAACGTCACCGCTGGCGGGCCGGGAGGCGCAACCGACACGGTCTCGAGCTTCATCTACCGAGTCTACCGCGACCGCTCGAACGTCGGATACGGCACGGCGCTCGCTATGGTTTACCTGCTTATGATCATCGTGCTCCTGACCGTGCTGTTGCGCCTGTCCAAGCGCTGGACGCAGAAGGTCGTCTAGCGCTTCAAACGGAGTTTCTCGATTGACTAGATCGACCTTGGCATTGAAGCCCGTGCAGAGGCGTCCGGCGGCCCCCCGCGCAAAGCGAACGCTAAGCCGCGCACTGATCTACGCAGCACTCCTGTTCTGGACGATTATCTGCCTGTTCCCGATCTATTGGACCGTCACGACGTCGTTCAAATCGGCGGTCGATGTGACGCAAGCCCACTTGGTTCCCTGGGTCGATTTTCAGCCGGACTGGAAGGGATGGCGCTCGCTCGGCCTGTCGCCAGATACACTGTTCGGAACCTCGACGGCACGCTCCGAATTCGCGAATCGCTTCGTCAACAGCATCATCACCTCGGTCGGCGCATCCTTGCTGGCACTGATCCTGGGATCTCTCGCGGCCTACGGCCTGAGCCGCTTCCGCTACAAGTTCGCCTGGATGCGCAACGATGACATCCTGTTCTTCTTCATGTCCCAGCTGATCCTGCCGCCGGTCGTGCTCGCGCTGCCGTTCCTCGTCCTCTACAAGGCATTGGCCCTGCTCGACACGCGACTTGGCCTTGTCTTGCTCTACACGCTGACCGTGCTTCCGATCGTCATCTGGATCATGCGCGATCAGTTCAATGCGATTCCGATCGAGCTCGACGAAGCCGCCTTCGTGGACGGCCTATCGACCTGGGGTGCCTTTCTGCGGATCATTTTGCCGCTCGCTGTCCCCGGAATGATGGCCGCATTCATTCTCTCGCTGGTGCTGTGCTGGAACGAATATTTCTTCGCGGCGCTGCTCACGAGCACCGATGCGAAGACGCTCCCCGTTATGGTGGCGAGCCAAACTGGCTCGCAAGGCATCAATTGGTGGTCGATGGCGGCGCTGTCGACGGCGGCGATCGCACCGCTCGTCCTGGTCGGCATTTTCCTTGAGCGCTACATCGTCAGCGGCTTGACTACAGGAGCCGGAAAGTAGCCGGAGGCCGAGCCGGGGACTAATCGTGTTGCGAACTCGGTCGGAGAGGCTGATCGAAGCGGGCGACCTCAGGGAACCGCGTACCGTCGATGCGTGTCCGGTCGGGTGAGCGCCAGCCCCATCAACGAAACACCGAGATCGCGAAATCAGGCGGGCAGAAGCGAAGCAGGCGAACCAATGTGTGGAATAGCTTCGATCAGCTCGCGCGTGTAATCAGTCTGCGGATTGGTAAACAGAGCGAGGCTCTCGCCCTGCTCGACGATGCCGCCGGCGCGCAGCACGATGGTACGGCTGCACATCATGCGCACCACGTTGAGGTCGTGACTAACGAACAGGAAGGCGAGATTGTCCTCGCGCCGAAGCCGGTCGAGCAGCTGCAGCACCACGGCCTGCACCGAGACGTCGAGCGCCGCAGTAGGCTCATCGAGCACCAGCAAACGCGGCCGGCACGCAATGGCGCGGGCAATGCCGATACGTGCCTTCTGGCCACCCGACAATTGATGCGGGAAGCGTGACAACAATTCTCGCGGCAGACCGACGCGGTCGGCGCACTCCTCGACCCGGGAACGCAGCGCGTCGCCAGGGCGCAGGCCGGTGAGCCGCAGCAGCGGATGGGCAATGCAGTCGAACGCGGTAAAGCGCGGATTGAGGCTCTCATGCGGATCCTGAAAGACGATCTGGATCTCCTTGCGTAGCGACGAGCGATGAAAATCGCGCGCTGGCAACTTTGCGATCGAATAGCCGTCGAACAGGATATCGCCCTCGCTCGGATCGATCAGCCGGCAGATCATGCGCGCGGTGGTGCTCTTGCCCGAGCCGGACTCACCGACCAGGCCGACGCTCTCGCCCGCCGCCATGGTCATCGAGAAATCCGCCACTGCGGCGGCGCCATCGTCAAAACGCTTGACGATGTGCTGGACGTCGAGCAGCGGCGGTGTGCCCGGCGCGGGCGTCGGCCGCTCCTTCACCTCGACAACCGACAGAGCTTCGTCAGCCGGCACGAGGTCGCCGACACGCGATGTCGCGGTCGGCGATGACGCAACCAGTCGCTTGGTATAGGCGTGCTGCGGCACTCGAAACAATGTCTGGGGCGCGCCCTCTTCCACGAGCCGCCCCTGCTCCATCACCACCACGCGTCGGCAATAGTGTGCCGCGAGACCAAGGTCGTGGGTAATGAGGATTGTCGTCATGCCGCGCTCGGCGACGACGCGCGCCAAGAGGTCCATTACCACCTTCTGTGTCGTAACATCGAGGCCGGTGGTCGGCTCGTCGGCAATCAGAAGCGATGGATTGCAGGAAATCGCGATCGCGATCATCACGCGCTGGCACATGCCGCCGGAGAGCTCGTGCGGATAGGCGTCCAGCCGTCGCTCCGGATCGCGGATCTGCACCGCGTGCAACAGCTTCAGCGCCTCGGCCCGCGCCTCCTGTTTCGAGAGCCGCCGATGCGAAAGGATGGCATCGGAGATCTGGGCACCGACGGGACGGATCGGATTGAGCGCGGCGCGCGGATTCTGGAAGATCATCGCCATGTTAGCGCCATGCAAGTTGCGGAGATCCGCCCCCGACGCGCGCGTGATGTCCTGGCCCTTGAACTTGACACGACCGGCCGTGATGCGGCCCGCCTTGTCGAGCAGGCCAGTGACCGCGAATCCGGTCACGGATTTACCGGACCCGCTCTCGCCGACGAGGCCGAGCATTTCACCCGACTGCAGCGACAGCGAGACGCCCCGCAGCGCCTCGACGAGCCCGCGTCGGGTCGCGAACGTCACGCCGAGATTATCGATTTCGAGCAGTGGCGACATCATGTGCGCATGCGCGGATCGAGGATATCGCGCAACCCATCGCCGAGCAGATTGAAGCAGAGCACGGCCAGCATCAGGGCCAGACCCGGAAACGACACCAGCCACCAGCGGCCGGTCGAGATGAAGCGTGCGCCCTCGGCGACCATGATGCCCCACTCCGGCGTCGGCGGCTTGACGCCCAGGCCGATGAAGGAGAGGCCCGCGGCATTGAGGATCGCCCAGCCGAGATTGAGCGACATCTGCACTGCCATCGCCGGCAGCACGTTGGGTAGCAAGAAGCGCAGCACGACGGAGACATGCCCGTCGCCGCAGGCACGCGCCGCCTCGACCCATCCGAGATTGCGGCGGATGTTCACCTCCGCGCGAGCGAAGCGGATGTAGAACGGCAAATTGATGATCGCGGTCGCGATGACGATATTCTCGACCCGGTTGCCGAGCGCGGCGACCATGGCCATGGCGAGCACGAACAGCGGAAAGGCCATCAGAACGTCGACGAACCGGCCGATCGCACGATCGAGCTTGCCGCCGACATAGCCGCAGAGCGAGCCGATCACCGCGCCGATCACGAAGGATACGCTGACGGCTGTCACGGCAATGGCGAGATCGAGCCGCGTGGCGACGATCAATCGGCTGAAGACATCGCGGCCGAGCTGGTCGGTGCCGGCCCAGTGTAGTGCGCTCGGCGGCTGCAGCGCGCGCGGCACGTCCGAAGCGACGGGATCATAGGGCACCAGCATGGGGCCGAAGATCGCGATCAGCGCCAGCAATATCGCCCCGGCGGCGGCGGTCGCGGTGACCAGATTGCCGCGCAGCACCCACACGGCGTGACGCAGCGCCGACGATGTTTCTGTCAGGCTCATGCGACCGTCGCCCTGGGATCGGCGATGCCGTAGAGCACATCGACCAGGAGATTGACCACGACGAAGATGCTGGCCATCAATAGCACAAAGCCCTGCACCGGCGCATAGTCGGAGACCAACAGCGCATCGAGCGCGTAGGACGCAACGCCCGGCCAGGAGAACACTTTCTCGACCAGCACATTGGCACCGAGCATGGTCGAGAACACGATGCCGGCGATGGTGATCACGGGCAGGATTGCATTCCGCAGCGCATAGGTCACCACGATCTGCCAGCGCGACAGGCCGATCGAGCGCGCGGTACGCACGAAATCGCTGCCGAGCGACACCAGCATCGAGGCGCGAGTGATGCGGGCGAGCGGCGCGATCACGAACAGCGCCATCGTGAAGGCCGGCAACATCAACTGACGTGCCGCGGCCCACCAGCCCTCGAAGTCACCCGCGAGCAGGAAATCCACCATCAGGAAGCCGGTGCGCGCCGGCGGCACCGAGGCGAAGACGTCGAGCCGTCCCGTCGGATCGGGGGCAAGGCCCAGCAGATAGTAGAACACATAGATCAGCAGCAGTCCGGAGACGAAGGTCGGCACGCAGACACCGAGCGAGCAGAACAGCCGTACACCGTGATCGATCAGCGAGTTCGGCCGCAGCGCGGCCAGCACGCCGAGCGGCACCGCCGCGATCAGCGCGATCACGAGCGCGGTCAGCGTGAGCTCGAGCGAGGCCGGCAGCCGCTGCCGCAGGTCCTTGGCGACCGGCTGCCCCGTCATCATGGACCGACCGAGATTGCCGCGGCCGACATCGTAGAGATAGATGCCAAGCTGCTCCGGCAACGACCGGTCCAGCCCGAGCTGCTTGCGGACGATCTCGATCTCCTCCTTGCCGGCACTGGGACCGGAGGCAAAGAACACGGCGGGATCGCCTGGCAACACCCGCATCAGGAGGAAGGTGAAGACCAGCACGCCGAACAGCGCCGGCAGCGACGAGAGAAACCGCCGCCCGGCCCGGATCAAAGTTGCACCGATCGTGCCCATGGTCTCCGCCGCGCTCCCAGCTCCGCTGCTATTTGCGGCTCAGGTTACGGTAATCCACCTGGCGGGTGAATTGGTAGACATAGCCGTCGAGATTGGCGGCCATCACCGCGTCCTGCGCCGGCTGCCAGAGCGGGACCTGGAACATTTGCTCGAAATGGATGGCGTTGAGCTCCTTGCCTTCCGTCTCGTACTTCGCCTTGTCCGGCTCGAAGCGCGCCGCCTGCGCAATCTTCTCCAACTCGGCATTGTCCGTGGAGGAATAGTTCCAGCGCTGATTGCCGGTGTAGAAGTTGCGGTAGAAATAATCGGTCGACGGCAGCCAGGCGACGATGCCTTCGGTGAAGAAGGGCAGCTTCTTCTCATTGATCGCGGTCGACATCTGCGCATCCGGCAGCTTCTGGATATCGACCTTGATACCGATCTTCTCCAGCGATTCCTTAACCAGGGCGGCCATCGGCTCGGCAGTCGAGGCCTGGCCGACGTTGAAGCTGAAGGTCGTGGCAAAACCTTCGGGCACGCCAGCCTCCTTCAGATAAGCCCGCGCCTTCTCCAGATC
Source organism: Bradyrhizobium sp. DN3 (assembly GCF_041357655.1). Lineage (NCBI taxonomy): Bacteria > Pseudomonadati > Pseudomonadota > Alphaproteobacteria > Hyphomicrobiales > Nitrobacteraceae > Bradyrhizobium > Bradyrhizobium sp. DN3. The sequence continues at coordinate 190,090 of NZ_JAULLN010000014.1, forward strand.
GAGCTTGACCGGTTGCGGAATCGGATAGCCGCCGCTCGGTGGCTTGCCGTCGGCCCAGCTGGCACCGAACAGCGGCGCACCACGGCCGAACAGCGCCGCCTTGAACATGTCATCGTAGGGTAGCGCCGCGGCGACTGCCCGGCGGACGTTGACGTTGTCGAACGGTGGGATCTTGTTGTTCATCGAGATGAAGGTCACCGCATTGTATTGCGGCGTCGAAATCACCTTCAGCTTGCCTTTGGCTTCCAGCGCCTGCACGTCGCTGGCCTGCAGGTCGATCACGAGGTCGGCGTCGCCGCGCTCGACCAGATTGGCGCGCGTCGCCGGCTCCGGTACCGACTGGATGATCAGCCGCTTGAAAGACGCCGGCTTGTCCGGCGAGCCGCGATTCCAGGCCTCGTTGCGCTTTGCGATCGCCTGCTCGCCCGGCTTGAAGGTTTCGACGATATAGGCGCCGCTGCCCGCCTCGTTCTCCTTCAGCCAGCTCAGCGCCCAGGGATCCTCAGGCGTCGCGTGCGACTTGACGAGCTTGGAATTGATGATGATGGGATAGACGGTCGCAAGGTTCGGCAGCGCCAGCTTGTCGGGCCGCGGCAAGGTCACTTCCAAGGTCAGGGGATCGATCACCTTGAACTGGTCGGCGCTGGTCATCGAGCCCGTCAGCAATTGCGCCTTGCCGAGCACCGGCGCGGTGACGCAGCGGTCGAGCGACCATTTCACGTCTTCTGCAGTGACCGGCGAGCCGTCATGGAACTTGGCCTCAGGACGGAGCTTGAAGGTGAGCTTCAAGCCATCGGGGCTGACGCTGAAGGACTCCGCGAGCTCGCCATTCATGGTATCGAGATCGAACACCCATTTGCCGTTGAGCTGCTTGCGGCCGAACGACACCAGCCGGTCATAGCTGCTCATACTGAGCGCGAAGGCTTCGCGGGTCGAGCCGGGAATGTTGGGATCGAGCGTGTTGACCGTTGCCGCCGTCACGTAGCGCAAGGTCTCAGCGCGGCTCTGCGCATGGGCCGCGGGCGCAATCAATGTCACCGAAAGAAGAACGGCGGACGCCGAAATCAGATGCCTGGAAATCACGGGGTACATCGCTTCTGTCCTTTGTTAGGCCGCGCACGCCCGAAATGGCAGCAAATCATGTGCCAGAAGCGGGCAGTTTGGCATGCTTCTTCGTCGCAGTGGGATGCATCGGCAGGATGCTCGTTTGCTTGCCGTCGTCACGCGTCCCCCGCCGCAGTCGCCGGCGTGCGCGCCGGATCACAGCCTGAGGTACATCATAGGCCTGGAATGCCGCCCAGTGCTTGTCGATATCGGCGCGGAACAGGCCGCGCGTGAGGCCATGGACCAGCTTCGGCACCGCCGTCGTCATCGCATTGATCGAGGAGCCGGACGGACCAAAGCTCATGGTCGAGGCGATGGCGAACAGGTGAATGTCGGAGATCCACGGCGTTCGCCCAGCCGCGCGCTCGCGGAAGGCATAATCGTCCGACAGATAAGGAAAGGCGCCAAGGCGCGGGCTCTGTTCCTGCGGCGGCGGCGTGTAGCAGTCGGCCCAGCGCGCGATGTTATCGGCGCACCGCTTCAGTTCGGGGCGACCGGCGAAATCCATCATGACACCGGTGGCGCAGATAACGAAATCGACCGCGATCTCGCCACGTGGCGTGCGCAGCAGCACGCCGTCAACGGTGTCCCGCGCTCCCTCGACAGGTGCGCCCTCGCGCAGATGGAATGTCGCATGTTGGGCGCAGCGATCATAGGTGGCTTGCGGAAATCCCTCGCGCAGCTCGAGGATCGCACGCATGAAGCGCCAGCGCCAGGAATCGTCGAGCTCGGAGAAGTGCCTGAGGAAGCCGCGGAAGGTCAGCCATCGATAGGGCTGCACCAGCTGGATCGCAGCGCGCCGGCATAGCAAATGCACGGCGCCCGCACCTGCCTCGAGTGCCATCGCCGCGTTATCGAAGGCCGAGGCGCCTGCGCCAATCACCGCGACTCGCCTGCCGCGTAGCGCGGTAAAATCTGTCGGCGCCGCGCAGGTGACGCATCGCGACGACGGCAGATGCTGCAACGGTTCGGGAATGCCCCAATCGCCCATGCCTTCCTGTCCTGTCGCGAGCACGATCTTGCGGGCGTAAAGCATCTCCTCGCCACGAGCAGTCCTCACTGTTGCCTGCAGCAGGCCGTTTACCCCGGGTGCGATATCGGTCACCTCGCAGCCATTGCGCACCGGCAAATCAAGCACCTTGCGGTACCACAACAAATAGGCCGCCCAATATTCGCGCGGGATCAGACCAAGATCGCGCCAGCTCTCCATTCCGAACTTGGCCTCATGCCAGGCCTGATAGGTCAGGCTTGGCAGGTCGAGATCAGGTCCGGTGTAATCCTTTGGACTGCGCAGGGTCGGCATCCGCGCATAGGTCAGCCAGGGGCCTTCGAAGTCCTTATCCGCCTTGTCGAGCACGAGGATGTTGGTGACCTGTGAGCGCTGCAGGCCGAAAGCCGTCGCAAGACCCGATTGACCGGCCCCAACAATGAGCACATCCAGAGCGCGGCCGCCATCGGGAGCAGTCATCGGCGTCAGCCAGGGCATGCTCGGATGCGCCGTCTTGGCAAGATCGGCGCGGACCTGAACCGCGAGTGCTGCAAGACCATCACTCATGCCGCGAGCCACCCGCCATCGACTGGAAGCACGGTACCGGTGACGAAGGAGGAATCGTCACCGGCGAGATAGAGCGCGGCCGCGGCCACTTCGTCGGCGCTGCCGAATCGCTTCATGGCGTGACGCTGCCGCGAGGCTTCGCGCACCGGCTCGGGATCGGCATGACGTGCAAAACTGCGGCGTAGCAGCGGCGTGTCGATCGCGCCGGGCGCCAACGCGTTGACGCGGATGCCATCGGTGGCGAAATCGACCGCCATGGTGCGGGTCAGGCTGACGATGGCCCCCTTGGCAGCAATATAGGCGCTGTTGCCCTTGCCGCCGGCGATCGCCAGCTGCGACGCCAACGTGACGATGGCGCCCTTGCCTTGCCGCTGCATGACCGGCACGGCCGCTCGCGCCCACAACCAGGTGCCGCCGACATTGGCGCGGAATACCGCGTCCCAATCCGTTGGTGAGGTCGTGATCACGGTGCCACCGCAGGAGAAGCCGGCAGAGGTCATCAGCACGTCGAGCCTGCCGCGGCTTGTTGCGACACTTTCGACGGTGGCGCTTGCAAAATCGGCGTCACCGACATCACCGACATGGACGCTGCCGCTGCCACCCTGTTGGCGAAGCATGGCCAGCGTTTCGGCCGCACCGTCGGCATCGCGATCGACCAGCGCAACGAAGGCGCCTTCGCGGGCGAACAGAACGGCGCTGGCCCGGCCGATCCCGGAGCCGCCGCCTGTGATGATGGCCACCCTGCCCGCCAGCTTCATCTCAGGCGCCTCCCCGATCGTGCTCATGCAACCAGCGCCGCATATGCTCGGCGGACTCCTCGCAGCCATATTTGGCGCGCCATCCGAATTCGTCGGCCATGCGCTGTACCGATAGCGGCGCCCGGGTCAGGCCGTGCACCGTCACGGTTGGTGTCTCACCGGAGACAGCCACGCGGCAAACGAAACCGCCGTCCGGGTCAGCAAAAGCCTTGCCCCAGGCTTCGGCGGTGAAGGTTACGCCGCTCGAGATATTGTAAAGCTTGTGGCGAGGCTGGGCGGCATCGAGCAGCACGCCGACGGCATCGGCGACGTCGGCTGCATAGACCCAGTCCCGCGCGCCGGGCTCGCTGAGCAACGCCGGCGCGCCCCGCCGCGCGCAATCCACGATCAGCGCCTGCGGCGACGGCGTGTCGCGGAAACCGCCGGCACGCTCGTGCGGGCCGAACACGCCCGAGAGCCGGACGCTGATCACATCAGCCTGCCACAGGTCGGAGAGCCGCGCCATCACACGCTCGGAGGCGAACTTCGTGATCGCATACAGCGATTGCGGATCGCAGGTCGTCGTCTCTTCGAGCAGCGGATAATGCCGGCCGCTCGCGCCATAGCTTGCAGCGGACGACAAGTTGATCACCCGCCGCACGTTTGCTTTGCTCGCAGCGGTCAGGATCGGCACCTGCGCCAGCAGATTGACGGCCAGGATACGCTCCGGCTCGGCGGCATCGCGCGCTGCGCCTGCCGTGATCGCGGCGCCCAGCACCACGGCATCGCATGCCGCCCCGACTGCAGCTTCAACCGCGCTGCGGTCGGTCACGTCCCCTCGCAGCACACGCAAGCGTTCACCGTAAGGTGCAAAGGCGCAGCGCGCCTCCGCCGGCAATTCGGCCTGATCGAACAGCGTGACCTCATAGCCGCGGGCAAGCAGCAGCTCCGCGATATTGAGCCCGACAAAACCTGCGCCGCCGAAGATCACCACGTTCATCGCGCTGACCACTCACAATAGCTTGGCGCCAAAATTCTGCTCGGGGCTCATGTCCGCGACCAATCGACCGGTCGGCTTCGCCGCCTCGCCACCGCTGCGGGCAAGGAAGCGGCCGGAGCCCGGCGACGCGTTCAGTTTGCCACTCTCGACGATGACGCGGCCGCGGGAGAGCACCGTCACCGGCCAGCCCTGCAGCGAACGGCCGGCGAACGGCGTGTAGCCGGCCAGATCATGCATCATCGCGTCGGTGACGGTAACGCGGCGATCGGGATCCCAGATCGCGATATCGGCGTCAGCGCCAACGGCGATCGAGCCCTTGCGCGGATGCAGATTGTAGATCTTGGCCGGCGCGGTCGCGGTCAGCTCGACGAATTTCTCCAGGCCGAGCCGCCCCTTGGAAACCATCGCGTCGAACAGCAGCGGCAACCGCATCTCGAGGCCCGGCAGGCCGTTGGCCACCTGCTTGAAGTTAGGGTTCGGCCCGGCGCGCAGCTTGCCGGTCTCGTCGAAGCGATACGGCGCATGGTCGGAGGAGATGGTTTGCAAGTCGCCGAGCGCCAACGCCTTCCACAGCGCCTCCTGATCGTCCTTGCGGCGCGGTGGCGGGCTGCACATCCATTTGGCACCCTCCGCGCCCGGCTTGTCGAGATCGTCGGCGGTGAGGAACAGATATTGCGGGCAGGTCTCGGCAAATACTTTCAACCCCTGCCCGCGGGCATCGCGGATCGTCTGCGCGCCCTCGGCGGTCGATACATGGAAGATCATGATCGGCTGGTCGACCAGCGCCGCCATGCCGATCAGGCGGTTGAACGCTTCGGCTTCCGAAAAGCGCGCATGGCTGATCGCGTGATATTTCGGATGAGAGTAGCCGCGCGCCAACAGCCGTTTCACCATCCAGGAGATGATGCCGTGGTTCTCGGCGTGGGCGCAGAGCATCGCGCCGCCCTCGCGCGCGGCAACGAGAATGTCGAGCAGCGGCTCGTCGTCGATCTTCAGTCGGTCATAGGTCATGAAGATTTTGATCGAGCCATGGCCCTGACGGATCAGCAGCGGAAGGTCGCACTCCAGCGTTTCCTTGGTCGGATCGGCGATGATCATGTGAAACGCGTAGTCGATCACCGCGCCTCTGCGCGCCAGCGCGTGATAGTCCTCCAGCACCTGCCCCAATTGCATCCCGACATGCTGCGCGGCAAAGGAGATGACCGAGGTCGTGCCGCCGAAGGCCGCCGACGTCGTGGCACTCTCGAAGGTATCGGCATTCATGATGCCGGCAGCAGACAACTGCTCGATATGACAATGGCTGTCGACGCCGCCGGGCAGCACGAGCTTGCCGCGCGCGTCGATCTCCCGTTTGGCCGGACCGAGCCCCCGTCCGACCGCGACGATGGCCTCGCCTGCGATCGCCACGTCTGCCTCGAACACGTCGGTGGTCGTGGCGACGCGTCCACCGCGGATGATCAGGTCATAGGCGGGTTCGGTCATGACGGTGTCTCCTTGCGTAACTTTCGAAATTCATCGGCGCCTGTTTTCGTCGCGGCGCGCCCTTGCGTCCTACGCATGACCGCTTCATGCTGCCCATGGCATAGTGATTGCCTCTGTTTCGCACCGTCAACACTGCCCAAACAGGAACCTCCCATGCCCCGACCGCGCATCATGGTCATCAATCCGAACTCCAACCGCGTGGTCACCGCCGGGCTTGCCGAGGCGTTGAAGCCGCTGTCCTTTGCCGACGGTCCAGAGATTGTGTGCGAGACTTTGGCCGAAGGACCCTACGGCATCGAAAGCCAGGCCGACGCCGAAAGCGTGGTGATGCCGCTGCGGCGCACCGTCGCCGGCGACAACGAGTCGGCAGCCTTCGTGATCGCCTGCTACAGCGATCCCGGCCTGCATGTTTGCCGCGAGGCGACCACGCGGCCGGTGCTGGGCATTGCCGAATGCGGCGTGCTGACTGCACTGACCCGCGCCGAGACTTTTGGCGTGATTGCGATCGCGCAGCGCTCGATCCGCCGGCACATGCGCTATCTGCGCCAGATGGGCCTGTTGGATCGGCTGGCCGGCGAGCGTCCGCTCGACATGAGCGTTGCGGAAACCGCATCGGGCGAAGGCACGCTCGCGAAGATGATCGCGGTCGGCCGCGCCCTGAAAGAAGAAGATGGTGCCGGCGCCATCGTGATGGGCTGCGCGGGCATGGCGCGCCATCGCAAGCCGCTCGAGGACGCACTCGGCATTCCCGTGATCGATCCGACCCAGGCCGCCGTCACCATGGCGCTGGGCGCCGTGCAATTCGGCGCGTCGTGACGCGGTGATTGGCGGGCTAGCGTGCTTCACGCGCCCGCCTCTCTTGCCAATCGTCGTAGCTCTCGCGGTCCATCGCGAACATGTCGCGCTGGGTCGAATAGAGATTGCCGAACAGCCGTCCGATGGGCTGATAGGTCGCCATGTCGACGTACATCCGCGCCGGATCGAGCAGACCTTCGCGGGCATGCAGATGCAAGACCTCGCCGACCAGCAACTCGCGGCCTGGACCAAATGCGAGCGAGACCTGCCGCCGGCACTCCAGCGCAAAGGGTGCCGCAGCCAGCCGCGGCACCTTGACCTCGGCACTGGCCTGCGTCGTCAGACCCACGGCCGCCACCTCGCTCTCGCCGGAGGGAAAGTCCACCGCGCAGTCGTTCATTGCTTTCGCCAGCGCCTCGTCCACCATATGCAGGACGAATTCGCCGGTGCGGTGAATGTTGCGCGTGGTGTCCTTGAACCGGCCGTCGGGATGATGCTGCAGGCCGAGCACGATCAACGGCGGGTCCTCGGAGAACACGTTGAAGAAGCTGAACGGCGCCGCGTTCAGGGCGCTGTTCTCGTCCATCGTCGTGACGAAGGCGATCGGTCGCGGCACCACCACGCCGCACAGCAGCTTGTAGCGGTCCCGAGGCGCAAGGTCGCGAAAGGAAAGGCTCGTCATCGCTACACGACCTTCAGCTCACGGCGGCGGGATCGCGCCGGTACGGCTGGTGATCAGGCCATAATGCTCGGTGCGACGATGGGCGGCGAAATTGAAGATCGTCTCTTTGCCGAACGCGGTGGCGTCGAGATCGCAGGGATGCACCAGCAGTTCGTCATCCTCCGTCTTGGCCTCGGCGACAATCTCGCCGTCCGGATTGACGATGATGCTGCCGCCGATCAAGCGATGGCCGTCCTCGTCACCGGCCTTGGCGACCGCAATCACCCAGCAGGAATTCTGGTAGGCGCCGGCCTGCGCCGAAAGGCGGTTGTGGAACAGCCGCTTCTCCGGCCCTTCGTCACCCTTCTGCGCGTTGACCGACGGCGTGTTGTAGCCGATCAGCACCATCTCGACGCCCTGCAGGCCCATCACGCGATAAGTTTCCGGCCAACGGCGGTCGTTGCAGACGGCCATGCCCATGATGCCGCCGAGATTGCGCCAGACCGGAAAGCCGAGATCGCCCGGCTCGAAATAGCGTTTCTCCAAATGTTGGTGTGTACGTTCCGGATCAAACTCGGCATGGCCGGGCAAATGGATCTTGCGGTATTTGCCAACGATATTGCCGCTGCGGTCGGTGAGGATCGCGGTGTTGAAATGATGGCCGTCCGGCGTCAGTTCGGCATAGCCAAAGCTCATCGCGATCTCGTGGCGGGCCGCGCGATCGAACAGCGGCCGCACGGCGTCATTGGGCATCTCGCGCTCGAACCAGCCATCGGCGTCGGCGCGGTTCTCCATGTACCAACGCGGGAAGAAAGTGGTCAGCGCGAGCTCGGGATAGACGATCAGGTCCGCGCCTTTCGCCTTGGCCTCATCCATCAGCGCGAGCATGCGCCTGACCACGACATCGCGCCCCTCCGCGCGCTGGATCGGGCCCATCTGGGCCGCGGCGACGTTGATCATGCGCATGGTTGTTGTTCTCCTTGCAAATCGTGCGGCGGGACCTCAGCCATTGAACGCGGCCTGCGCTTCCGGCAGGTCCCAGATCCTGCCGATCGCGGCAGCCCCCGCGGTGGTGATCACAGCCTCGTCGCCGTGAACATAGCGTCCCGCATCGATCAGCAAGCGGCCGTCGACGATGACCTGATCGACATTGGCGCGGTTGCCGAGCGCGATCAGCGCGCGGCGCGGATCGAACAGCGGCTGCAGGTGCGGATGGGTCATGTCAATGACGGTCAGATCGGCCGTTGCGCCGGGCGCAATCGCCCCGAGATCCGGACGCTTCACCAGCGCAGCCGCGGTCGCAGTCACCGCCTCGATCAGGTCGGGCGCGCTCGCGACGTCGGCCCGCTGCAGCGCAAGCTTGGAGATCATCGAGGCCGCATTGAGCTCGCCAAGCAGGTCCATGTTGTAGCCGTCGGTGCCGACCACGGTGCGCACGCCATGTTCGGCAAACCGGCCGAACGCCGCCGTGACGCCGGATCGCGCAAACACCCGCGGGCAATTCAACACCGCAGCGCCCCGCGCCGCCATCAGCTTCAGATCGCTGTCGGAGCTTGCGATGCAATGCGCTGCGAGAAGATCAGGAGCCAGCAGGCCCAGCCAATCGAGATATTCGGCCGGCGTGCGGCCGTCATAACGCTTGCCAATCGTTTCCACCTCGGCGCGGCTTTGCGCCAGGTGGGTAGTGATGGGAACGCCGAGCTCGCGGGCCCGTGCCGCACAAGCACGCAGCAGATCGGGTCCGCAGGTGTCGGTCGCATGCGGGCTCATCGCGAGGCCAATCCGTCCCTCACCACACCCGTTCCAGCGCTGATAGAGCATGTTCCAAGTGGCGAGGTCGACCGCGCCGTCGTCACCGGCGTATCTGACCACACCGTCCGGGCCGGCCTTGGCGTCCGAGGTCGAGAACAGATACGGCGCGCCATAGAATCGGATTCCCATCTCCTCGGCGGCGTCGAACATCTCGGGAATCGTGTTGCGGAACGGCTCCAACACCGTGGTCGCCCCGCCCTTGAGTAACTGCAAGATGCCGAGCCGCGCGACCGCAAGGCGCTCCTCGGCCGAGAGCAGATCGGCGCCGCGTTTGGTCAGCGGCAACAGCACCGTATAGACGATGCTCTGATTGTTGCGCCGACCGTTGCCGTCTTCGGTGTGGCTGCGCGCCACCGCCTCGCTGAAACAGTGATTGTGCAAGTTCATCAGGCCCGGCAGGATGAAGCGGCCGGGACGATCATGTACCTCGGCGGCGGACGGCCTGTCCTTGGTGATAGCCGCGACCTTCTTGCCCTCGATCAGCACCCAATGATCGCGAAGCACATCCTGCGTATCGTCGCGGCGGGATAACACGTAGCTGCCGAAGATCGCGATGCTGCTCATGATGGACGCACATTCCAGAAGACCGCGGTGCCGTCGAGGATGCCGGTGATACTCTTGCGGTAAGCGGTCGGTTGCTTGTACAGGCCGATCGGGAAATACGGAATCTCTTCAAACGCCAGCGCCTGGATCTCGCGGCATATCCGCTGTTGCTCTTCGAGCGAGGAAGCCGCGAGCCACCGGCCGCGCAGGCCGCCCATCTTCTCGCTGCTGTACCATCCGGCGACTTTGCCTTCGCCGCGCAGATTGGTGTTACCGGCCGGGTTGAGCCAGTCGATGCCTTGCCAATTGCCGACGGCAGCGCTCCAACCGCCCTTGTCGATTGGATCCTTCTTGAGCTGGCGCTGCAGCACGACCGCGAAGTCGAGCGCCTGATGGTCGACGTTCATCCCGGCCCTCCGCAGCATGTCGGCGGCGATCTGGCCAAGCGGCTTTTGCGCGGCCGAATTGCTCGGCGACAGCAGCACGACCTTCTCGCCATTGTAGCCAGCCGCTGCCAGATCGGCCTTCACCTTGGCCATATCGCGCGGGCCGCGGAAGACGCTGAGCCCGACGTCATTGGCCATCGGCGTTCCCGGTGCGAAGTAGCCGATCGGCGAGAGCTGATACGCCGGATCTCCGCCCGCGACCGCGGTCATGAAGTCGGCCTGATCGATCGCACCGAGCAGCGTACGGCGGATCGCCGGATTGTCGAACGGCGGCTGCAGGTGATTGACGCGGAGCATGCACGCATAGCCGCGAGGATCGAGCACACGCGTTTCGACCTCATCGGATTGCTTCAGCACGGGTAGCAAATCGTGTGGCGTGGTTTCCTGCCAATCCTGCTCGCCAGTCTGGAGGGCCGCCACGGCGGTCCCCGGGTCCGGCGTCGTCGTCCACACAACGCGGTCATAGTGCACGACCTTGGGACCGGCGGTCCACTCCGGCTTGCCGTCCTGGCGAGGTTGATAGCGCTCGAACCGGGCATAGGCGTTGCGTACGCCCGGCACGCGCTCATCCGCCATGAAGCGGAACGGCCCGCTGCCGATCACTTCGGTGATCGGCTTGAGTGGATCCTGGCTCGCAAACCGCTCGGGCATCATGAAAGCGGCATGCACCGCGGCCTTGCCGAGCGCCTGCGGCAGCAGCGGGAACGGCCGCCGCAAGCGAAAGCGGATGGTACGGTCATCCGGCGCGGACAGCTCTTCGGTGGCCGCCATCAATTCGCCGCCGAACCCGTCGCGCGAGGCCCAGCGGCGGATACTGGCAACACAGTCCCGCGCCAGCACCCGCTCGCCGTCATGCCAGAACAGCCCGTCGCGCAGCGTCAGGTCCCATTGCTTGCCGTCATTGGAGACGACGTGGCCCGAGACCATCTGCGGCGAGACTTCCAGCGCCGAATTGATGCCATAGAGCGTGTCGTAGACCATGAAGCCATGGTTGCGCGACACCTGTGCGGTGGAATAAATCGGGTCGACGAACGCCAGATCGATCACCGGGATGAAGCGCAGCGTGGACTGCGATTGCGCGCGCACGATACCCGGAAATGACAGCGCGGGCGCCACCGCCGCAGCGCGCAATAGGGACCGGCGGGAGAGCTGCATCGACGACTTGCCCCTGCTCATCAGCGCGATTGACCCGCCGTTTCGTGGTGCTGGAAGTTTGCTGCGATCGCCTCCCCGGTCGTGATCCATACGTCCGGGCAGGATTTGGCGTAGGTCAGGAACTCGCGGAGCAGACGGAGTCGCATCGGACGGCCGCTGCATTGCGGATGCAGCACCGTGGTCACCATCGCGCCCCAGTCGCGGACCTCGTCAAGCTCGTCCTTCCAGATCGAGAGCACATGCTCCTTGGGAAAGATCGAGCGCGGGCTGAACCGCGCCGAGAGGCCGTGCATCCAGTCGTCATAGCTTGCGGTGACCGGCAGCTCGATCGCACCGGGCTTGCCGTCCGCGAGGCGATGGCGATAGGGCCGGACGTCGTCGCGGAACGAGGAGGTGTAGACGATGCCGTGCCGGACCAGCGCTCGGCGCAGCTCCTCAGTGAACTCGCCATAGGGTGCGCGATAGCCGATCGGCTTGACGCCGAGCCGGCGCTTCAGCGCCTCAAACCCCCGCTCCAGCTCCTCCTCGATCCAGGGATCGCCGGGGTCGGGCAGTAGATGGTGGTAGCCATGATGGCCGATCTCATGGCCCGCCTTGAGGATGGATTCCGCCATCGCGGGATGCGCGTCGACCGACCATCCCGTAACGAAGAACGTCGCCTTCAGATCGAGCTGGTCGAGCAGCTCCAAAAGTTTCGGCGTGCCGACCCGCGCCTCATAGCCGCCATAGCTCATGGTGATCAGACGCTGCGCGTGGACGGCGTCCTTACTGGTCCAGGCGCTTTCCGCGTCGACGTCGAACGACAGGAACATTGCCGACGTCCACGGCTTCGGCCAGGGATAGTTCGGTGCCGGGTCCGCGGTGTTCGCCGGGACGAGCGGTATGCTCTGGAGTGCCTTACTGTCCAGCATTGATGGTCGCCTTCTCTACGCCGTTGTCGTTCAATTTCCACTTTGCAAGCAGGCTGCGGTAGGTGCCGTCGGCGATCAACGCATCGAGTGCCTCTACCAAGGCCTGCTGCAGTGCCTTCTCCTTGACCGGCAACGCGATCCCGGTGAACTGCGCCGCGATCGCCTGGCCAACCGGCGCATAGGCGCCGGGTTCCTGGTCCATGATGTAGGGCAGCGTCTCATTGCCCTGGACCGCCGCGTCTATCCGCCCCTGCTTCAGTTGCGTGCGCGCGTCGGCGGAGCCCTCCGTGCCGACGAATACGATCGCGTTGCTGCCGCAATGCGCCGTGCTCCACGCCGCGATCTGATCCGGAAACATGGTGCGGCGGCTGGCGCCGACCTTCTTGCCGCACAGCGCCGCCATGTCCTTGAACTCGGCCGCACGAGATTTCTGCACAAAGAACTGCGGGCCGCTGCGCAGATAATCGACGAAGGTTGCCGCCTCATGCCGCGTCGCATAGTCGGTAAAGCCGGACAGGATCGCATCCACCCGCCCGGACGAGATCGACGGCATGAACTGCGCGAAGCTGGTCTCTTCCCACTCCAGCTTGACGCCGAGCTTGCGGCCGAGCGCCTCGCCGAGATCGACGTCGAATCCGGCCAGCGCATTGGTGGCGGGATCACGGAACTCCATCGGCGGATAGTTCGGCACGATTGCGACCTTGATGCTGCCGCGCTTCGCAATCTCCGCTGGCAGCTCGATCGCAAAGGCCGGCCCGACCAGGACCAATCCAAGCACGCCTGCGACAATCAGTCTGATCATCAAACTCCCCCATCAAATCACCGCCGCCAGAAATGCCTGCGTGCGCGCCTCGCGCGGTGCCCCGAGAACATCAGCGGCGCGCCCGGACTCCAGGATCGCGCCATGGTCCATATACACGACGCGATCAGCGACCTCGCGGGCAAAACCAAGCTCATGTGTCACCACCATCATGGTCATGCCGCTCTGCGCGAGCTCCTTCATGACCGACAGCACTTCGCCCACGAGCTCGGGATCCAGCGCGCTGGTCGGCTCGTCGAACAGCATCAGCATCGGCTTCATCGCCAGTGCGCGCGCGATCGCCACGCGCTGCTGCTGACCGCCTGAGAGCTGCGACGGATAGGAGTCTGCTTTCGTCGCAAGCTCGACCCGGCGCAGCAGCTCGATCGCCTCGGCGCGGACCTCGTCCAGCGAGCGGCCCTGCACCTGCACCGGTCCTTCCGTGATGTTCTCCAGCGCCGTCTTGTGCGGAAACAGGTTGAATCGCTGGAACACCATCCCGGTTTTCAGCCGCTGGCGCGCGATCTGCCGTTCGGTCAGGCGGCGCAGCTTGCCACCCTCTTCGCGTACGCCGAGCAGTTCGCCATCCAGCCAGATGCCGCCGCTGTCGATCATGGTGAGCTGGTTGATACAACGAAGCAGCGTCGTCTTGCCCGAGCCCGACGCACCGATCAGGCAAAGCACCTCGCCGGGCCACACGTCGAGCGAGACATTCTTGAGAGCCTGGAACTCTCCAAAGGCCTTGCTGACGGAGCGGATCGCGACGAGGGGCTTCGTCATCGGTTGATCCGTGCCGTTCCACGCGCAAAGCGGCGCTCGAGCAGCATCTGCAGCGGGGTCAGGATCGATACCACCAGCAGATACCAGCAGCCGGCGACGATCAGGAGTTCGATGACGCGCGAATTGGCGTAGTAGATATTCTCGGCGTTATGCAGCACCTCGGGATACTGGATCACGCTGGCGAGCGAGGTCGCCTTCACCATGCCGATGAATTCATTGCCGAGCGGCGGTATCACCACGCGCATCGCCTGCGGCAGGATGATCCGCCGCAGCGCGCGGAGCCGCCCCATCCCGATCGCCTGCGCCGCCTCATACTGCCCGGCATCGACAGACAGCATGCCGGCGCGCATCACCTCCGACGTATAGGCGCCCTGGTTGATGCCGAGTCCGAGCAGCGCTGCGAGGAAGGGCGTCATGACGTCGACGGCGCGTGCCGTCCACAGCCCGGGAATGCCGATGGTCGGAAACACCAGTGCGAGATTGAACCAGAGCAGCAGTTGCAGGATCAGCGGCGTGCCACGGAACAGCCAGGTGTAGCCTGCAGCGACCGACTTCAGCACCGGATTGGGTGACAGCCGCATGATTGCCACGACCACGCCGAGGATGATGCCAAGCGCCATGGCGAGCACCGCCATCACCATGGTGTTGACGATACCCTCAAGGATCACCTTCGCGGTCAGGAAGCGGCTGACATAGGACCATTCGATCTGACCGGCGGCAAAGGCACGGGCGATAGCCGCCAGCACCACGACGATCGCGGCCGCAGCCAGCCACCGCCGCCAGTGGATCTCCCGCGCGATCTGCATCTGCGAGAGATCGGGAAAGCCTTCCGCCAGCGTCGGGGCCGCCCTCATTGCGGCGCCGCATTCATCATCGGCTTGGCGACGGCATTCGCCCCCAAACCAAATTTGTCGAGGATCTTCTTGTAGGAGCCGTCAGCGATCATCGCCGCGAGATGTTCCGTCACCACCTCGCGTAGGGCAGCATCGTCCTTGCGGAACATGATGCCCTGATACCCGATTGCGAAGGGCTCGCCGACAACACGGTACTTGCCTGCCTCCTGCTGCTGGGCATAGGGCAGTGTCTCGCTGCCCTGCACGGCGGCGTCGATGCGGCCCTGCTTGAGCTGGTTGCGGACGTCGATCGAGTTCTCGCCCGGAACATACTGAATGGCCGCCTTGCCTGCAGCCTCGCAGTTCTGCTTGCTCCACTTCTCGATCTCGACCGGGAAGCTCGTGCTGCGCGTGGTGCCAACCTTCTTGCCGCAGAGATCTGCGGCGGCCATTGCCTCATGCCCGTCCAGAACGAAGAACTGCGGTCCGGTGGTCAGGTAGTCGATGAAGTCGGCGGTCTCGCGCCGTGAGTTACGGTCGGAAATGCCGCTGATGATGAAATCGGCGCGCTTGGTCTGCAGCGACGGGATGAGTTCGGCGAACGGCGTTTCGCTCCAGACGATTTTGACGCCGAGCCGCTTGGCAAGTTCATTGGCCAGATCGATGTCGAGGCCAACGAGTTCGTTCGTCTTGGGATCACGGTACTCCATCGGAGCATAGGTCGAATTGACCGTCAGCTTCAATGCACCGGTCTGTTTGATCTCCGCCGGTAGTTCGCCCGCCCGCACGGAGGCGGCAGCAGCGAATGCGGCAAGGCCGAGAAAAAGCGAGGGGCGTGTCATGTCAGCTCCTTTGCCAACGCGCGACTGGCCGCATGTCAGTCCATGCCGAGAACGGCCGGCTCGACCACGCCGGCGCGCTCAGTGATCATCCTGTATTGCTCGGGCCGCCGGTGGGCGGCGAAATTGAACATCTTGTCCTTGCCCTGGCGGCAGAGATCGAGATCGATATCGGCAACAACGACCTCGTCCGCCAGTGTCTTCGCCTGCGCGACGATCCTGCCGTTCGGATCGACAATGCATGAGCCTCCGATCAGGCCAGAGCCATCTTCCTCGCCGGCCTTCGCCACTGCAATCGCCCAGGTCGCGTTCATGTAGGCATTGGCCTGCGCGACGAGCGTCGAATGGAAGGTGCGCAGTGCCGCGTCCTCGGTGGCGCCGCCGTTCGGATCGTAGGCCGCCGAGTTGTAGCCGATGCAGATCAGTTCGACTCCCTGCAGACCCAGCACGCGCCAGGCTTCCGGCCAGCGGCGATCGTTGCAAATCATCATGCCCATGATGGCGTGGCTCCACGCCGATCCTGCGCGGAAGGCGGGAAAGCCGAGATCGCCATATTCGAAGTAGCGTTTTTCCAACTGCTGGTAGCGCGCGCCTGGCCGGGGTTCGACCGACCCGGGCAGATGCACCTTGCGATATCGGCCCATGATCTCGCCGCTGTCGCCAACCAGGATCGCACAATTGTAACGACGGCCATCCGGGGTAAGCTCGGCATAGCCGACATAGAAGCCGACGCGCAGTTCGCGGGCTCGGTCGAATAGCGCCTGGACAGCCGGATTCGGCATGCCGCGCTCGAAATACTGATCGAGCCCATCGCCTTCGAGCAGCCAGCGCGGAAAGAATGTCGTGAAGGCGAGTTCGGGAAACACCACCAGCCGCGCCCCCCGCGCGGCCGCCTCTTCGAGCAACCGGAGCATGCGATCAAGTGTGTGCGCACGGGCATCAGCTCTTTGCGTCGGCCCCATCTGGGCTGCGGCAGCACGAAGAACGCGAGTCAACATTGCCTCCAAATGATGCGGACTGCTGCCTCGATAGGCGGACCGATATTCCCTCGGCAGCGCTCATTCCGCACCGCATTACAAGAAATGAGAGCGGCGTTGGCAATCACTCGTGCTATGATATTTTCGGTCGGACTATAACGGGCACGAATAGATGAACCTGCGCCAACTCGAAATTTTGCGTGCGGTCGTTCGACACCGGACGACAGTCGCAGCAGCCGAGGAGCTGTCGCTGTCACAGCCGGCGATCAGCAACGCGTTGAAGGCGATGGAGACGCAGGCGGGCTTCGCCTTGTTCGAGCGCGTCAACAACCGCCTGTTTCCGACCGCCGAGGCGATGGCGCTCTACAAGGAAAGCGAGACCATTTTTGCGCTGCATGCCAAGCTGGAAAACCGCGTCCGTGATCTCAGGGAATGTCGCACGGGACATCTGTCGATCGTCGCAACGCCGCCGCTGGCCTACAGCATCATCCCGCCCGCATTGT
Organism: Bradyrhizobium sp. DN3; assembly: GCF_041357655.1. Lineage (NCBI taxonomy): Bacteria > Pseudomonadati > Pseudomonadota > Alphaproteobacteria > Hyphomicrobiales > Nitrobacteraceae > Bradyrhizobium > Bradyrhizobium sp. DN3. The sequence continues at coordinate 207,022 of NZ_JAULLN010000014.1, forward strand.
CGGACTTCCTGCGCCGGCGGCCGCAGACGCGGATGTTCTTCGACGTTCGCCGCTATGAGGGCATCATCGACGGGCTCCTGAGCCGGGTCGCCGAGCTCGGCTTCGCGCTCGGCTTCTCGCATCATCCGGGCATCGCGCATGAAGTGGTACACACCGGCGAGATGGTCTGCGTCGTGCCGCCGCGGCATCCGCTGGCGGACCGCGCGGTGATCACCGCGTCCGATCTCGCCGATCTCCCCTTCATCGGGCTCGAGCGGGGAACGCAGTTGGGTGAAGCCGTGCGTGCGAGTTTTGCTTCGGCCGGCGCTCCATTCCAGCCAACCGTCGAGGTGCGATACTGCAACACCGCCTGCGTGCTCGCCGCAGCAGGCGTCGGCGCGGCGGTGGTGGATCCGTTCTCGCCGCACCAGGCTGGCAGTCAGGAGCTGGTCATGCGCCCCTTCCTTCCCGAAACACCTGCGCTAGCATACATGCTGTGGTCCGAAGCGGAGCCGCTCTCGCGTCTTGCAAGAGCGTTCCTCGACGAAGTCCGCCGAGCAAGCCGACAACTGGAATGATCAGGACACCGTACTGCCGACACGAAGAGCTCAGCGGCCGCGCCGCGCCGATCGCGCTTGGCTAGGCCAACAGAACATCGAAAACAACCCCATGCACAGTAGACATGGCATTGTCAGCAAAAGGGTTTTCGCCCGCCATTGTTCGGAGAACTGCTGCGCACTCTTCCGGATCGTGGTCTGGAGATTTGACACATCGGGCAAAACACCGGCACTATTCCATCATGCCCGCTTCATCCCTTGGCACGCCCCCCGCCCAGCCCACGTAGCGCCAGCGACGGCCAGAACTCCGCCCAGGGTTGCGCCGCCTCGAAAGCCGCAGCGATACGGAAGATCGTGGGTTCGTCGAGCCAGGGCGCGATGATCTGGTTTAATCAAGACTGCCGCCTTCTTGGCCAGATATACATGTCAATCCGCGTTGGGGTCATTCCGCATGGAGCGCATGAGCGCTGAACGAGGTATTCGGACTTGCCGAACATCAACCTGAAGCTTCTCCATACTTTCCTGCTCGCGGCCGAGCACGAAAGCTTTCGAAAGGCTGCGGAGGAATCGAACCGGTCGCCGTCTGCCGTCAGCATGCAGGTTCGCGACCTGGAGGAGCAGATCGGCGTCCTGCTCTTTCGCAGGACACCACAGAAGGTGTTGCTTACGCCTGAGGGGCGGATCCTGTTCGAACAGGCAAAGCGAGCCCTCCAGGAAGTTCAGTCCGGGTTGGATCTGCTGACCGAATCAGCGCAGTCCCGCAGCCGTCACATTCGAATGGCTTGCGTTCCGACACTTGCGTCCGGATGGCTGCCCAACATCCTGGCGACATTCAAGGTCCGCTATCCGAGGAGCCAGGTCCAGCTCATGGAGCTCTCCACGACACCGATGCTCGAACTGCTGAAGAGGCAAGATGTCGAGTTCGGCATTGGTCCGGAAGTCCCCGACATGGGGGATTATGAGTTCGAGCCGATCCTTGAAGATCCCCTCTTTGCCTGTGTACCGCCAGTATTCGACGAGGGACAATTAAGCATCGGATTCGCTGATCTCGTCGAAAAGCCGGTTATCCTGCTGTCGAAGACGACGGCGGTCCGAGGGCTGATCGACGAGACACTGGAGACGCTCGCCGTCCGCCTCGATGTGCAATTCGAGGTCCAGGCCGCCACGACGGCGCTGGCCTTGGCAGCGTCCGGCCTCGGCATCGCAATCGTACCGCGGGTCGCTCTGGTGCAGGCCGGCGTGCAGCAGTTTCGTGTCGTCCCGATCTCCGACCACGTCAAGCTCCGCCAGATCGGCTTGATCACCCCGCGCGGCCCTGTCAGGCGCCCGAACACCGAACAATTGATTTCATTGATCCGCTCGAGCCTGGCCCAGCTTCGCTGACGCCGCGCTTAGAGTAACTTCAGAAGCGCATCGACGACCTGACCGGTCGTCGCGCTGCCACCGATGTCACGGGTCCTCAGCGCGGCATCCTCCAACCCGGCACGGACCGCGGCCTCGATCCTGTCGGCACCAAGCCGCAGCCGGCTGTCCCGATAGCGCTGATCCAGCCGCCGCAGCATCAGGATCGCCGCCAGGATCGTCCCATAGGGATTGGCGAGCCCCTTTCCTGCGATGTCGGGCGCCGAGCCATGCGAGGCCTGGAAGAAACCGATCCCGTCCCCAACCTCTTCCGATGGCGACATGCCCATGCCGCCGACCGTCGCCGCACCGAGATCGGAAATGATGTCGCCGAACATGTTCTCGGTGACGATGACGTCGAAATGCGAGGGCTTGTTGACCAGATGAACCGTCATCGCGTCGACAAGGACGTGCTCGGCTTCGATGTCGGGATAGTCTTTGGCGACCTCGTCGAAGACGGCGCGAAAGAACGCGTAAGTGCGCAGCACATTGGCCTTGTCGCAGCAGGTCACCCGGCGCCGACCGTCCTTTGGTGAACCATTCCGTGTTCTCGCAAGCTCGAATGCGAACCGGACGATGCGTTCGATGCCCTTCCGGGTCTGGACGAGCGTGTCGACTGCGACTTCCTCCCTGAGCAGCGCGCCGGCGCCGCGCGCGGCGTAGAGGCCCTCGCTGTTCTCCCTGACGATGACGTAGTCGATCGATCCCGGCCGCCCGAGCGGGGACGGCACGCCCTTGTACAGCTTGATCGGCCGCACATTGGCGAACAGGTCGAGCTTGAAGCGAAGCGAGAGCGTGAAATCGAGTCCGGCTTCGGTTCCATCACGGTGAACCACACCGGGAATGCCGGCCGCACCATGGAGAATGGCATCGGCCGTGCGGCAGCCCTCGAACGAGGTGGCCGGAAACGAATCCCCGGTTTCGAGAAAGTGCGTGGCGCCCGCCGGATATTCCGCAAAATGGAGCGTCCTGGCCTGGACACCGGCTTGCAGCACCGCGACCGCCGCACCAGCGACTTCGGGCCCGATACCGTCTCCATGCACGACGGCGATCTTGTAAGTATCCTTCATGATGCTCGCTCGACAAAATTATCCTGTGGTGGTGATGTCACTTCGCCCGTGGCAGGACATGCGCGACGTGACATGGCCTCTCGCTGCTCCCGTCCGGCGGCGCGGCCACTGCCACGATCGGCCGCGCCGGGACGATCGATCAATCCAGCTTGATCCAGATGCCCTTCGTGTTCAGGTATTCGTCGAGCTGTTCGGTGCCACCTTCGCGGCCATATCCGCTCATCTTGTAGCCGCCGAACGGCAACGCAGGATCGATGGCGTGATAGGTGTTCACCCATACCGATCCGGCGCGGAGGCTCCTCGAGATGACGTGGGCCTTGCTCACATCGCGCGTGAAGACACCCGCTGCAAGTCCGTATGGCGTCGCGTTGGCGCGCGTCACGGCCTCATCGAGCGTGTCGAACGGCAGCGCGGAAATGACCGGGCCAAAGATTTCATCACGGGCGATCTGCATGTTGTCGGAAACGCCGGCGAACACGGTTGGCGCGACGAAATTGCCCTTCGCGAGGGCGCCTTCCCTCAGCCTGCTGCCACCGGTCACGACCTTCGCGCCCTCGTCGCGCCCGCTCCGCAGGAAGCCTTCGACCTTGTCGAGCTGCCGCTCCGAGACCAGCGGTCCAATCTCCGTCGAGGGATCAGCGCCATCACCGATCTTCAGGGCCGCGGCAAATTTCCCGAGCCGTTCCACCAGTTCGTCGTGAATCGCGCGCTCGACGAACAGGCGGGAGCCGGCGATGCAAATCTGGCCCGAATTGGCAAACGCCGCCATCGCGGCAATCGGGACAGCCTTGTCGAGGTCCGCGTCCGCGCAGACGATCACCGGTGACTTGCCGCCGAGTTCGAGCGACACCCGCTTGAGGTTGCCGGCCGAGGCGCGAACGATCGCCTGCCCGGTTGCGGTGGATCCGGTGAAGACGATCTTGTCGACACCGGAGTGCTCGGCCAGCGGCGCCCCGGCCTCCGGCCCGGTCCCGGTCACGACATTGACCACGCCCGGCGGCACCCCGGCCTCGTTCATCAAATCAGCGATCAGCAATGGCGTCAGCGGCGCCTCTTCGGAGGGCTTGAGCACGATGGTGCAGCCGGTCGCCAGCGCGGGCCCGATCTTCCAGACCGACGCAGCCGTCGGCGCGTTCCAGGGAATGATGGCGCCAACGACGCCGACCGGCTCCTTGCGCGTGAACGAGACGATATCGCCCGGCAGCGAATTGTCGATCGTCTGCCCGTGGATCGCGGTTGCCATGCCGGCGTAGTATCTGAGCATGCCGAGCACGCGGAGCTTGTTCGCCCGCGTCCTGACGATCGGCATTCCCATGTCGGCCGTATCGGACTGGCTGATCTCCTCCCAATGCTTCTCAAACAGGTCGGCGATCCGCAACAGCAGCGCCTGCCGTTCGAACGGCTTGAAGCGGCTCCACGGGCCTTCGAAGGCGCGGCGGGCCGCGGTGACGGCAAGACCGATGTCGGCCGCGTCTGCCCGCGGCACGCGTCCGATCACCTCGCCGGTCGCGGGGTTGCGCGTCTCGAAGACTTTACCCGAGCGGGCTTCCACCCACGCGCCGTCCACGAACATCTTTCGAGTTCGGCCGTCGATGGGAAATCGGATCTCAGCTTTTGTCATCGGTCTACTCCTGTCTCGCAGAGGCGATTGTCGGATGTCCGCCTCGTTTGATGTCGTGCTTACCCTGCAGCGATCGTCTCGGGAATGGGTTCTACGCAGCCGGCTGCTGTTTGCGGAGGAAGCGCGCCAGTTCCGGAATATAGGCCTGCCCGTGCCCGCTCTCGACCACCGCTGCCATGGCGCCGGCAACACCGTCGGCGATCGTCCCGCATGCGCCGGATGTGCCCGCCATCGTCCTGTAGTAGTTGATGTCCTTCAACGCATTGCCGATGAAGAACGGGACCGTCTCGACGTCGCCGGCCACGATGGCCGGCGCCAACCGCTGCAGCGCCACGCCGGCGCCACCGCCTTTGGCGAGAACATCGACGAAAATCGCGGGATCGACGCCTGCATCGGCCGCCTGCGCGGCTGCTTCGCTGAGAAGCGCCATGAAGCCGATCGAAACGTAGTTGTGGAGCAGCTTGAGCCGATGGCCGAAGCTCACGGGTCCGACCCGTTCGAGGCTCTCGGTGAAAGCGGCAAGGACGGCACGGACGCTTTGAAAGTCTGCTTCATCGCCGCCAACCAGGAGGTTCAGCGTTCCCTCTTCCGCATGCCTGGCCGTGCGTGTCATCGGCGCATCGAGGAAGCTTCCGCCGGCGGCCCGGACCGCAGCGGCCATCCGCAACGTCGATTCCGGCAGTGCGGTCGAGCAATCGACGATGATTGTCCCCTTTCGCAGCCGGGGCAAGACGCCGGCATCGCCGGTAAGAATTGCTTCGACCTGCGGAGAGCCGGTCACGCAAAGGATGATGACATCGGACACGTCTGCCACGTCGCCCGGAGTCTTGCAGGCTATAGCGCCGAGACCGACGAGGTCGTCGACCGGCTGATTGCCGGGATGGTCGAGAAAGGCAAGGGGATAGCCGCCCCGCACCAGCAGGTTCTTCGCAATTCCGTGCCCCATCAGGCCGACACCAATAATTCCCACCTTCATCGCGATACCTCGCTGATCATTCGCATCTCTGGTTGGACTGGGCGGCGTTGCCTACCCGCGATCATGTTGGAAAATCCATCATCTAGTGGACGGCCGCGTACATGCGTCAGCTTGAACAAGGGCGTTCGTCGCACCAGAGCGCTCATCGTCCGATCCAACGTTCCCGCAAGGCCGCGCTGCCGACGGCTCTGAATGCGAAGGCGCGACCGAGCCGAACCGTTGCGCAAGATTGATCGCTCGCGACCATCGTTTCCTGCCTGCATTTGGTTGTTGTTGTGCGGCAAGATGAGCGACGCTACCCCCGCTTCGTGCAAGGCGCTTTTTCTGACCCCCTGTTTGGTTTTTCTGATGTACCGGTGTTTTGATACGAACCGCCAAGGGAAGCAAGAGACCACTCACTTGGAGCGGCCGCGCGTTTCGGCCCGCGCAAGCCTCGCGTCACCTTCCAGCCTCCAGCGATTGAGAAAAACTGACGCCCCCTTCAGAAATACTGCGCTGCGCCGGCATTGCCTCGGCGCTCTGTCCATCTAAGATCGGACCTCGATCGACGTCTCTGTCAATCAAAACGAACCAAGCTGACTTGGTCGATTAGGGAGGTACCCGCATGAAAATTCGCAGGCTGCTGGCGCTTGCGGGCGTGTTCTTTGGCATGAGCACGGTTGCACTGGCTCAAGGTCAACCCGACGACGAGTGCCAAAATCCGGGAAACGACGAGCTTCTGAAGCAAGGATGCGCTTATCTCGACGAGTTCATGAAAGCGTTCAACTCGCGAGATGCGGAAGCCTGGTCCAAGACGGTTCACTATCCGCATATAAGAATCGCTGGCGGGCAGGTGCAGGTCTGGAACACGCCGGAAGAATATGCGCAATCGAACGATGCGAAGCAGTTGGCGCAGGCTTCGACATGGGCTCGCTCAGCGTGGACGTCTCGCAAACTGGTGCAGAAATCCGACGACAAGCTCCACTTTGTCACCAGATTCACGCGCTATGACGCCAATGACAAGCCGATACTATCGGCCGACTCTTTCTACGTGATCGTCAAGAGGGATGGCCGCTGGGGAGCTCTGGTACGATCGAGCTACGTCGGCATCATCGGCAAGAAGACCGCCTTTTGACGAACGATACTTTCCAGAGTGAACGCAAGGAGCAGACGTCCAATCGAGTGGCGTCTGCGTGTTCACCGGTGCATTGGTCGAGCTTTTCCGACTGTGCTCGACGCACAGCCGAAAGCCAGCCCGGTGCCCTCGCGCTGATGAGCCGCAAGCACACTACACCTGGACCGAGGTCAACTTCTTCAGGCAGCGCAACGCGAAGGACGATCGGCTGTGGCGAATGCCGGGAATGCGATAGAGCTTTTCGCGCAGGAAGCGTTCGTATCCGGCGGTGCTTTCGACGGCCACCTTCACCACGTAGTCGTAGTCGCCGGTCGTGAGATAGGCTTCGATCACCTCCGGCAGGTTCGTGAGCAGCTGGCCGAAACGTTCGAGCACCTCCTCGTCGTGGTGGTCGAGCGTCACTTCTATGATGACCGTTTCGGGCAGGCCGAGCTTCTCCTGATTGAGCAGTGCGACATAGCCATCGATATAGCCCTGGGTTTCGAGCCGCTTCAGTCTGTTCCAGCACGGCGTGGTGGAGAGCCCGATTTCGTCGGCAAGCTGCGCCGTCGTCAGTCGCGCATCCTGCTGCAGTGCGCGGAGGATTTTGCGGTCGATCTCGTCGAGGCGAAGCGAATCCTTGCGCGGAGCCTTAGCTGGCCGCGCCGCACGTCTGACCTTCGCCATATCCAGAACTCCATTCTATTTACTGGCACAATTGCCAGAATGATTCCGCCTCGAATGACCGAATTACCCAGATAATTGGAACAAAAATCCGATTATTGGCCAGTACAAACATACTACGTTTAGGGAGGAGCGGACGGTGTTTTTTCTGGAGCTCAGGAGCAGCGATATGCATGCCGCCCTCGGCCGGCTGCTCGATCAGGCGCGCGTCGCCGGCCTCAAGCTCGCGGCCGTCAGCGCGCAGGCCGAAGCCGAGGTGTATCGGATATCCGCGTCCATCGACATCACGGATCGTGACGCTGTCGACCGTCTCGCGCGCCGCGTTGGTACTGTGGTCTGCATTGGTGCCGTCGAGGTGCGCGGCGAATGCGACGTCGCGCTGCCGAGCCCGGCGCCGCATCTCTCGCTCGAAATGAGGTCGCGCCCATGACCGACAACGCGCCACTTTCCCTTCACGTCCCCGAACCGGCCGTGCGCCCGGGCGACACGCCCGATTTCTCCAACATCCGCATCCCTCGCGCCGGCCAGGTCGCACGCCCCGAGGTCGACGTCGATGCCGAGGCGATCCGCGACCTCGCCTTCTCCGTCATCCGCGTGCTCAATCGCGACGGCGAAGCCGTCGGCCCCTGGGCGGGATCGCTCTCCGATGATGAATTGCTGGAAGGCCTGCGTCACATGATGACGTTGCGCGCCTTCGATGCGCGGATGCAGATGGCGCAGCGGCAGGGCAAGACGTCCTTCTACATGCAGCACATGGGCGAGGAAGCCGTGAGCTGCGCCTTCCGCAAGGCGCTGTCGCCGGGCGACATGAACTTTCCGACCTATCGCCAGGCGGGACTGCTGATCGCGGGCGGCTATCCGCTGGTGGACATGGCCTGCCAGATCTATTCCAACACCCATGATCCCCTGAAGGGACGCCAGCTGCCGGTGATGTATTCCTCGAGGGAGCACGGCTTCTTCTCGATCTCCGGCAATCTCGCCACCCAGTACATCCAGGCGGTCGGCTGGGCGATGGCGTCCGCGATCAAGAACGATACCAAGATCGCCGTCGGCTGGATCGGCGACGGCGCCACCGCCGAGTCCGACTTCCATGCCGCGCTAGTATTCGCCTCGACCTATCGCGCGCCGGTCGTGCTCAACATCGTCAATAATCAATGGGCCATCTCGACCTTCCAGGGCATCGCGCGCGGCGGTTCCGGCACCTTCGCGGCGCGCGGCCTCGGCTTCGGCATTCCGGCGCTGCGGGTGGACGGCAACGACTATCTCGCGGTCCATGCCGTGGCGAAATGGGCCTGCGAGCGCGCCCGCCGCAATCTCGGCCCGACGCTGATCGAGCATGTGACCTATCGGGTCGGCGCGCATTCCACCTCGGATGATCCGGCGGGCTATCGGCCGAAGACGGAATCCGAAGCATGGCCGCTCGGAGATCCCGTGATCCGGCTGAAGAACCATTTGATCGTGCGCGGCGCCTGGTCGGACGAACGGCACAAGCAGACCGAGGCCGAGATCATGGACACCGTGATCGCGGCGCAGAAGGAGGCCGAGAGCTACGGCACGCTGCATTCCCCCAAGCATGCCTCTGCGCGCGACATGTTCGAGGGTGTATTCTCCCAGATGCCGCCGCACCTGCGCCGGCAGCGCCAGGAAGCAGGAGTTTAAGCCATGCCGCGGCGAACGATGATCGAGGCGATCCGCGAGGCCATGGACGTGATGATGTCGCGCGATGACGACGTCGTCGTGTTCGGCGAGGACGTCGGCTATTTTGGCGGCGTATTTCGCGCGAGCCAAGGGCTGCAGGCGAAATACGGCAAGAGCCGCTGCTTTGATACGCCGATCAGCGAGCTCGGCATCGTCGGCGCCGCGGTCGGCATGGCGGCTTACGGCCTAAAACCCTGCGTCGAGATCCAGTTCGCCGACTACATGTATCCGGCCTACGACCAGATCGTCTCCGAAGCCGCGCGGCTGCGCTATCGCTCGAACGGCCAGTTCACCTGTCCGGTTGTGGTGCGCATGCCGACAGGCGGCGGCATCTTCGGTGGACAGACGCACAGCCAAAGCCCGGAAGCGCTGTTCACCCATGTCTGTGGCATCAAGACCGTGGTGCCCTCGAATCCGAGCGACGCCAAGGGCCTCCTGATCGCCGCGATCGAGGATCCCGACCCGGTCATCTTCCTTGAGCCGAAGCGGCTCTACAACGGCCCGTTCGATGGCCATCATGATCGTCCCGTGACGCCGTGGTCGAAGCACGATCTCGGCGAGGTCGCCGAGGGGCACTACACCGTGCCGCTCGGCCGCGCCGCGATCCGCCGGCAGGGCGAAGCCGTCACGATCCTGGCCTATGGCACGATGGTCCATGTCGCCGAAAGCGCGGCAGCCGAGACCGGCATCGATGCCGAGATCATCGATCTCCGCACCCTTCTGCCGCTCGACCTCGACACCGTTGAGGCCTCGGTCAAGAAGACCGGGCGCTGCGTGATCGTGCATGAGGCAACGTTGACGTCCGGCTTCGGCGCCGAGCTCTGCGCGCTGGTGCAGACGCGCTGCTTCTATCATCTGGAAGCGCCGATCGCGCGCGTCGCGGGCTGGGACACGCCCTACCCGCATGCCCAGGAATGGGACTACTTCCCGGGCCCGGCGCGAGTCAGTCGCGCGCTGGCCGAAACGCTGGAGGCCTGAGATGACCGAGCGTGTCGTCAGGTTGCCCGACGTCGGCGAAGGCATCGCCGAAGCCGAGCTGGTGGAGTGGCAGGTACAAGTCGGCGATCTCGTGCGCGAGGATGCTGTGCTCGGCGCCGTCATGACCGACAAGGCCACGGTCGAGATTCCCTCTCCAGCCGAAGGACGTGTGGTCTGGCTTGCCGGCAAGGTTGGCGACATGCTTGCGATCGGCTCCGACTTCGTCCGGCTCGACGTGGACGGCAAGGGCGAAACGTCCACCACGACTGCGGCGCCGGCAGTGCAAACGACGAGCGCGCCAGCGCGAAAAGCGGGTCATGCGGCGCGCGCCACACCAGCGATTGCACCCGCGCATGTCGCACCCTCCCTGCAGCCTCTGGCGCCACCGGCCCGTCGCGAAGGCGAACGGCCATTGGCAGCGCCCGCGGTCCGGCTCCGCGCGCGCGAGGCGGGAATCGACCTGCGTCAGCTGCACGGCTCCGGCCCGGCCGGTCGGATCACCCATGACGATCTCGACAGCTACATCGCACGTGGCTCCGACGACGCGCCGGCGCTGCGGAGCCGACCCAAGACCGCCGTCACGGATACCAAGGTCGTCGGCCTGCGGCGCAAGATCGCCGAGAAAATGTCGATCGCAAATGCACGGATCCCGCACATTACCTATGTCGAGGAGGTCGACGTCACCGCGCTCGAAGATCTTCGCGCAAAACTCAACGAGCAGAAGCGCACCGACAGGCCCAAGCTGACGCTGCTGCCGTTCCTGATGCAGGCTATCGTGCGTGCCGTCGCCATACAGCCCGAGCTCAACGCCCATTTCGATGATGAGGCCGGCATCGTGCACCAGCACGCCGCCGTCCACATGGGGATTGCGACGCAAACCGGGGCTGGCCTCATGGTGCCGGTTGTCCGCCACACGGAGGCGCGCGATCTCTTCGACTGCGCGGCCGAGGTGATCCGTGTCACCGAGGCGGCGCGGAACGGCACGGCGAGCCGCGACGAGCTCATCGGTTCGACCATCACGATCACTTCACTCGGCGCGTTAGGTGGGCTTGTGACGACGCCGATCATCAATCACCCGGAGGTCGCGATCGTCGGTGTCAATCGAATCACAATACGCCCGCACTGGGACGGCGCAGGCTTCGTGCCGCGCAAGATGATGAACCTGTCGTCGAGTTTCGATCACCGCGTGATCGACGGTTTCAACGCCGCGCTGTTCGTGCAGCGGATCAAGACGCAGCTCGAAACGCCCGCCATGATCTTCATTGACGCATAAGACTATGACCGACACCACCTGTAAGCTTCTCGTCATAGGCGCGGGCCCCGGCGGCTATACCTGTGCGATCCGGGCCGGCCAGCTCGGCATCGACACCGTGGTCGTAGAGTCCGAAAAGCCGGGAGGAACCTGCCTCAACATCGGCTGCATCCCCTCGAAGGCCCTGATCCACGCGGCCGACACTTACGAGACGGTCGCACGTGCCGCCGACGGCAAGGCCTCGCTCGGCATCTCCGCCCAAAAGCCGTCACTCGACTTCACCAAAACCATCGCCTGGAAGGACGATATCGTGCGGCGTCTCAATGGCGGCGTGAGCGGATTGTTGAAGCGCGCCGGTGTCAGATACACGGCCGGACACGCGAGCTTTCACGACGGCAAGACCGTCGAGGTTCACACGAGCAACGGCGTTCAGCTGATCCATGCCGAAACCATCGTGATCGCCACGGGCTCGGCGCCAATCGAGCTACCGTCCCTTCCTTTCGGCGGCCGCGTCATCTCATCGACAGATGCCCTGGCGCTTGCTGAGGTGCCGAAGCGGCTGATCGTCGTCGGTGGCGGCTATATCGGCCTCGAACTCGGCACGGCCTTTGCTAAACTCGGCGCCGACGTCACCGTGGTCGAGGCCACGCCGCGCATCCTGCCGCAATATGACGGCGAGCTGAGCGACCCCGTTGCCAGGCGGCTCCGTGCGCTGGGCGTTACGATCCTGACAAGCGCGAAAGCCAAGGGGCTGGTCGCAGAAGGCACGGCGCTTCTGATCGAAACCGCCGACGGCGGACAGACAACGCTCGAAGCCGACAAGATCCTGGTCACGGTCGGCCGTAAGCCCGCGACGTCAGGCTTCGGCCTCGAGCTGCTCGATCTCGACATGGACGGCCCCTACATCCGCATCGACGATCGATGCCGAACCTCGATGCGCGGCGTCTTCGCGATCGGCGACGTCACGGGCGAGCCGATGCTGGCGCACCGCGCCATGGCGCAAGGCGAGATGGTCGCCGAAATCGTCGCCGGCCACCGTCGCGCCTGGGACCGCGTCGCGATTCCCGCGATCTGCTTCACCGATCCCGAGATCGTCACGGTCGGCCTCTCACCAAGCGAGGCGCGGGACAAGGGGTTTGAGGTCAAGACCGATCTGTTTCCGTTCAAGGCCAGCGGCCGTGCGCTCACGCTGGATCGGGACGACGGCTTCATCCGCACCGTGGCGCGTGCCGACAATCATGTCCTGCTCGGGATTCAGGGCGTGGGCCCTGGCCTCGCCGAGCTGTCAGCGGCGTTCAGCCTGGCGCTGGAGATGGGCGCGCGCCTCGAGGACATCGCCCTGACCATCCATGCCCATCCGACTCTAAGTGAGAGCTTTCATGAGGCCGCGCTGAGATCACTAGGCCATGCAATTCATGTCTAAAACATAGGGGGGAACCATGAGCCAGACCACGACCTTTGCCGGCGCTGCAAGCGGTGCGAGAAGCAGCATCGAGACCTCGACCATCCGTGCCATCTCCTGGCGCCTGATTCCGTTCCTGGTGCTGGCCTACTTCTTCTCCTATC
>NZ_JAULLN010000015.1:0-218552 GCF_041357655.1 Bradyrhizobium sp. DN3
TCGAGATGGAGCTAAAATCGGCTTGAACGCCGTCCACTTTTTTGGGGGAAGATCATCTCGCTCGATTTTCGCCACACTTCGCGACGATTGCGCGTCTCGCTCGTTTAGTCCCGCCGCATCAAACGCTTCGCATCATCAGCCGCGCATCGCGCCGGCGATTGCCGTCTACTGTGCATGGGGTTGTTTTCGCAGTTTTTGTTTCGAGGGGCCCAAGGCCCTCAGCCCCAAGCTATCGATTCCCGCCAAACAGGCGGTCCATCAGCCAGCCATCAAGCCCTGCGGCTGCCTCGGGGCGCACATTGGCGCGCGTGGGGGACGGCGGGCGATAGCCGCCATTGTTCGCCGGTGCTGGTCCTGCCGCTGTCGGCGGTGACACCTGCGAGGCCGCCTGCGCGAGGTTCGACAGACCCCAGCTGGCTTGTGAATTCGGCAAGGCCGCCACCGGCACGCCCTCGTGCGCCGTGCGCATGAAGCGCGTCCAGACTTCGACCGGCAGGCCGCCGCCGGTCGCCTTCTTGGTCGGCGAGTTGTCGTCATTGCCGAGCCAGACGCCGGTGACGAGGTTGGCGGTGTAGCCGATGAACCAGGCGTCGCGGTAATCCTGGCTGGTGCCGGTCTTGCCGGCCGCCGGCCAGCCCGGGATCTCGGCCTTCTTGGCGGTACCTGATATCAGCGTCTCCCGCATCATCGAGTTCATCATGCCGACATAGCGGGGATCGATCACCTGATTGCGCTCGTCCGGCTGGCGCATGTAGAGCAGCTTGCCGCCCAGCGTCTTGATCCGCGTCACGACATGCGGCGTCACCGCGAGGCCGCCGTTGGCGAAGGGGGCATAGGCGCCGACCAGCTCGACCATGGAGACTTCCGAGGTGCCCAGCGCGATCGAGGCATTGGGCTCGAGTTTCGAGGAGATGCCGAGCCGGTGCGCGGTGCGCACCACGTTCTTCGGCCCGACCTCGAGGCCGAGGCGGATGGCAACCGTGTTGAGCGACATCGCCAGCGCCTGCGTCAGCGTCACCGCGCCGAAATATTCGTGGGTGTAGTTCTCAGGTCTCCAGCCCTTGACCTCGATCGGCGCGTCCTGGCGGACGGTATCCGGCGTCAGCCCCTGCTCGAGCGCAGTGAGATACACGAACGGCTTGAACGAGGAGCCCGGCTGGCGCTTCGCCGTGACCGCGCGGTTGTACTGGCTCTCGGAATAGTTCCGCCCGCCCACCATGGCGCGCACGGCGCCATCGGGCGCCATCGCCACCAGTGCGCCCTGGCTGACGTTGAACTTCACGCTCTTGGCCGCGAGCTCGTCGATGATGGCGGCTTCCGCCACGCTCTGGAGCTTTGGATCGATCGTGGTCTCGACCTTGATGCTCTCGTCGATCTGGCCGACCAGGTCGTCCAGCACTTCGCCGATCCAGTCGGCGACGTAATTGACCGTGCCGGCGCCGACCGGCTTCACCTCGTAGGAGGGATGGCCGATCGAGGCCTTGGCCTGCGCGTCGGTGATGAACTTTGCATCCGCCATCGCCGTCAGCACGATTTGCGCGCGCGCTTCGGCGCCTTCGGGATTACGATTCGGTGCGAGGCGCGAGGGCGATTTGACGAGGCCCGCCAGCATGGCCGCTTCAGCGATCGTGACGTTCTTGGCCGACTTGCCGAAATACTTCTGCGCCGCGGCCTCGACGCCGTAAGCGCCGGAGCCGAAATAGACGCGGTTGAGATAGAGCTCCAGAATCTCGTTCTTGGAATGCTTGCGCTCCAGCCAGATCGCCAGCTCCGCCTCCTGCAGCTTGCGCTGCATGGTGCGCTCCTGGGTCAGGAACAGGTTTTTCGCGAGCTGCTGCGTCAGCGTCGAGCCGCCCTGCGAGACGCCGCGATGGAGCACGTTGGTGACGAGGGCGCGCAGGATGCCGACCGGGTCGATGCCGAAATGCGAATAGAAGCGGCGGTCCTCGATGGCGATGAACGCTTTGGGTAAGTACGGCGGCAAATCCTTCAGCGCGATATTGGCGCCGGCCATCTCGCCGCGCTGCGCCAGTATGCTGCCGTCGATGCCGACGATCTGAATCGTCGGTGGGCGCTTGGGGATCTCCAGCGACTGGATCGGCGGCAGATGGGCGCCGACATAGACCACGACGCCGATCACGGCGATGACGCCCCACAGCCCGAGCACCGCGCCCCAATAGACCAGGCGGCCGAGGCTGAGGCCTCCGCGCGATTTCGATCGGCGTTTCGCGCCGCTGCGACCGGCCGGAGCCTTGCGCTCGCGCGGCGGCGGCTCGTCGCCTGCATCCTCGCTCTTGCGCTTGGCGGATGATTTCGCTGATTTCTTTGGCTTGTCCTCGCCGCCGGGAATGCGGTCCGCCGCGGTCAGGCGCAGATCGGCGAGCGCCGCGGGCAAGCCGAACAACGGCTCCTTCCGCCCACCCTTTTTCTTTCCCCACGCCATACGCAAAACGCCCGGTCAGCCCGCCCCGCCGCACGCTAGCGGTCGCTGTTTAAGGCCCGGTTACACAAAGCTTAACGCGCGATTAGGAGGTGCGGCATTCGCCGGCCGCAGTTCCGCTTCTGAGGCGCCGGAGCTAGGATCGCCCGCATCAAGAAAGAGGGAACTCGCATGGGCCACATCGATCCGACCAAGGAGATCTTCGCGCAATTCCGGGACAACGACCGCCCGGGCCCGATCCACATGCTCAACCTGGTGCGGTTGCGCAAGGAGGCGGCCTATCCGGACGGCCGCAAGGCCAGTGGCGCGGAAGCCTATGCGGCCTATGGCCGCGAGAGCGGCCCGGTGTTCGAGCGCCTCGGCGGCCGCATCGTCTGGCAAGGCAAATTCGAGCTGATGCTGATCGGCCCGCAGGACGAGCGCTGGGACCATTGCTTCATCGCCGAATACCCGAGCGTTGCTGCCTTCGTCGAGATGATCCGCGATCCCGTCTATCGCGAAGCGGTGAAGCATAGGCAGGCAGCGGTGGAGGATTCCCGGCTGATCCGCCACGCGGTGCTGCCGGTGGGGAAGAACTTTGGCGAGATACCTTCGTAGTGCGGATGGGCAAAGCGCCGAAGTGCGCGAATGCGCATTCCGGCGCGTGCCCACCACGTCTCATGCGATCGTGGAGAGGTGGTGGGCACGGCGCTGCGCGCCTTTGCCCACCCTACGAGACCACACTAACCCGACGGCCCGGTGTCTGCGATGATCGGTCCGAACAGCTCCCAGCGCTTGCCGTTGAACTTCATCATCTGCATCTGCTTGTTGATGCGATAGTCGTTCGGGCCCGTGGTGATCTTGATGCCGGGCAGCGCCAGGCTCGGCGTATAGCCCTTGATGCCGGCGACCTGCTTCATGACGTTCTCACGCGTCAGGTTGTCGCCGCATTGCTTCAGAACCTGCACCAGCAGCTCGGCCACCGAATAGGCGTAGGTGTTGACGGTGTTGAGCTTGTCGCCTTCCGGAAAATACTTGTCCATGAAGGCGAAGAAGGCCTTCACGCCCGGATCGTCCTTCCACTGGGGATCGCCGGGGTCCTTGCCGTAATTGGTGGAGATGATGCCCTTGGAGATGTCGAGGCCTGCGGGCTTCAACGTCGCCGACACCGGGCTCGCATTGATGTCGAGGATATGCACCGGGCTCCAGCCGAGGTCGGCAAGCTTCTTGATCGCCTGAGCCGCGAATTTCGGCGTCGACGCATCGTAGAACAGGTCGACGCCCATCGATTTCAGCTTGACCACCTGCGAGTCGACGGTCGGGTCGGTGACCTCATAGGAGACCTCGCCGACGATCATGCTGGCGGCCTTGTCGCCGAGGCCGCTCTTGAGGCCCGCGAGATAGTCGCGGCCCATGTCGTCATTCTGGTAGAGCACGCCGATCTTGGCGTTGGGATGATTGGCGAGAATGTATTTTGCGTAGATGCGCCCCTCGGACACGTAGTTGGGATTATAGGCGATGGTCCAGGGATAGTTCTGCGGGTCGTTGAACCGCGCCGCGCCGGTCGAGGCGAGGAGCTGCGGGATCTTCTTGCCGTTGAGATATTTCTGCACGGCGGCGTTCGCAGCGGTGCCGATCAGCTGGAAAGTGAACAGCACCTCGTCGCCTTCGACCAGCTTGCGCACCTGCTCGACAGTCTTCGGCGGCGAATAGGCGTCGTCATACTGGATCAAATTGATCTTGCGACCGTTGATGCCGCCCTGATCGTTGATCATCTTGAAATAGGCGGCCTGGGTCTTGCCGATATTGGCGTAGACGGAATAGGCGCCGGAGAACGGGACGGTCTGGCCGATCTTGATCTCGGTGTCGCTCGCGCCGGTGTCGTATTTCTTCTGGGCGAGGGCTTGGCTCGCTGAGAACGCGAAGGCGAGGGCCGTCGTGGCAGCTAGGAAGGCTCTGCGATTGGTCATATTGGGTCGTTCCTCCTGACGGAATTTTCGATCGATGGTCTTTGTCCGTTGATTGCAACGGTCGCCATCGCTGCCGAAGATTGTGGAGGAACGTTCGCCGCCGCGCAAGGATCACGGCGCTGCGCCGTAGCGTCTCAGGCCAAAAGCTAGGCCAGGAACAATGCTACCAGCGCAATCGCCGCCGGCAGCGCCTGCACCATCAGGATGCGTGTGCTGACGGCCGCGGCGCCATAAGCGCCGGCCGCGATCACGCAAAGCAGGAAGAACGCCTTGATCTGGAACGCGAAGGCGGGATTGCCGTGGACGAGACCCCAGAGCAGGCCGGCGGCGAGGAAGCCGTTATAGAGGCCCTGATTGGCGGCCAGCACCTTCGTCATCGCGGCCTTGTCAGGCGTGTTGCGAAACACCTTCAAGCCCAGCGGCTTGTCCCAGAGAAACATCTCCAGGATCAGGAAGAAGGCATGCAGGATGGCGACCAGCGCCACCAGAAGATTGGCGATCAAATTCAAGTTGAGCTCCCCCAAAAGCGTCAGCTTTCGGGTGGACGTTAGCACGGCCGGCATGGCAAGTGCGACGGACGTATTTCGATGCAACGGTGCCGCAATGCCCGCTCGATCAACCAAAACGCCTGAACGCTTCGGTCTCGATCGCCTGGCGACGCCGATCGGCATCGCCCTGCTCGTCACCGACGCCGAGGGCGTGTTGCGCGCGCTCGATTGGGAAGACTACGAGCACCGCATGCGCAAGCTGTTGCGCCTGCATTATGGCGCGGTGGACCTCATCGATCAGCCTGCGCCGACGCAGATGCGGACTGCGCTGTCGCGCTATTTTGAAGGCGATCTCGGCCAGCTCTCGGCCATCGCATGGCGCATTGCCGGCACGTCGTTCCAGCAAAAGGTCTGGACCGCGCTCGCGCAAATCCCCACCGGGACCACGATGAGCTACGGCGCGCTTGCCGCAAGGATCGATATGCCCAAAGCCATTCGCGCCGTCGGCCACGCCAACGGCTCCAATCCGATCAGCGTGGTGCTGCCCTGCCACCGCCTGATCGGCGCGGATGGCTCACTGGTGAAGTACGGCGGAGGGCTCGAGCGCAAGCGCTGGCTGCTGCGGCATGAAGGGGTGGAGGTTTAGCTCTCTCCTCTCGTCATTCCGGGGTGCCGCGGAGCGGCGAGCCATGGGTGCGCAATTGCGCACCGGAGAATCTATCGCGCCACCGACTCTGCGGATGAATGGATTCCGGGCTCGCGCTACGCGCGCCCCGGAATGACGGACGAGGGTCACGCCGCCGGCTGCACCGCCTTGTCGCCGGCCATCACATGGGTCAGCGCGCTCTTGATGGCGGCCTGCCGCGTCGGCGCGTTGATCTGCGCGCCCAGCAGGTCGGTGACGTAGAACACGTCGCGCGCGCGCTCGCCGAAGGTCGCGACATGGGCCGAGGCGATGTTGAGGTTGAGCTTCGAGATCGCCGTGGTCAGCTCGTAGAGCAGGCCGGGGCGGTCGAGACCGGAGACCTCGATCACGGTGTAGCGGTCGGACCATTGGTTGTTGATGGTCACTTCCGGCTCGATCACGAAGGGCTTCGCCTTGCTGCGCACGGTGCGCCGCGCCACAACCTCCGGCAGGCGCAGCTTGCCTTCCAGCACGTCCTCGATCATCTCGCCGATGCGCGTGGCGCGCCGTCCCTCGTCCTCGTCGCGGTCATATTCCCGGGAGATCGAGATCGTGTCGAGCGCGCGGCCGTCGGTCGTGGTGTAGATCTGGGCGTCGACGATGTTGGCACCGGCCGAGGCGCAGGCACCGGCGATGATCGACAGCAGCCAGGGATGGTCGGCCGCGAAGATCGTGAGCTCGGTGACGCCGCGCACCTCGTCGAAGCCGACATTGATCGCGAGCTTGTGGCCGGCCTGCTCGCTGGAGCGGACGAAGCGGGCATGGCGGATCTTGCGCGGCAGCTCGACCTTGAGCCAATAGGCCGGATAGTGCCGGCCGATATAGGCATCGAGCTCGTCCTCCGGCCATTCGGCGAAGGCCATGCGGAATTCGGCGTACGCGGCGGCGAGGCGCTTGCCGCGATCGACTTCCGAAAAGCCGCCGGTGAGCACCGGCTCGGTCTCGTAATAGAGTGAGCGCAGCAGCTGCGCCTTCCAGCCGTTCCACACGCCCGGGCCGACGCCGCGGATGTCGGCGGTGGTGAGGATCGTCAGGAGCTTCATCTGCTCGACCGACTGCACCACGGCGGCGAAGTTCTCGATCGTTTTACGATCCGAAAGGTCGCGCGACTGCGCCACCGTGGACATCGTCAGGTGTTCCTCGATCAGCCAGGCCACCAGCTCGGTATCGGCCGGGCTGAAGCCGAGCCGCGGGCACAGCCGCCGCGCCACCTTGGCGCCGGCAATCGAGTGATCCTCGGGCCGGCCCTTGGCGACGTCGTGCAGCAGCGTCGCGATGTAGATCACCGCGCGGTGCTCGGGCCTCGTCTTGCGCATCAAATCGCTGGCCAGCGCGAACTCCTCGATGCCGCCGCGTTCGATGTCCTGGAGGAAGCCGATGCAGCGGATCAGGTGCTCGTCGACGGTGTAGTGATGATACATATTGAACTGCATCATCGAGACGATCTTGCCGAAGGCGCGGATGAATTGCCCGAGCACGCCGGTCTCGTTCATCCGCCGCAGCACGGTCTCGGCGTCGTTGGAGGTCAGGATCTCCATGAACAGCCGGTTGGCCTCGGGATTTTCGCGTAAGGTCCCGTTGACCAGGCCGAGCGAGCGCGTCACGTCGCGCATCGCATCGGGATGAAAGGCGAGGTTGTTCTTCTGCGCCAGGCGGAAGATGCGGATCAAATTGACCGGATCGTGCTTGAAGACGTCGGGCGCGGCGATGTTGATGCGGTTGTTGTCGACGATGAAGTCGTCGCTATCAGGCACGCGCCGCTTCACGGTGCTGGGTCGCAGCCGCGCCATCATCCGGCTCAGCACCGGCGCCGGCTTGGCCTGCTGGTCCTCGAGCTTGGCGCAGAGGATGGCGGTGAGGTTGCCGACTTCCTTGGCAACCAGGAAGTAATGCTTCATGAAGCGCTCGACGTCCTGCATGCCGGGATGCGAGGTGTAGCCGAGTCGGACCGCGATCTCGCGCTGCAGATCGAAGGAGAGGCGCTCTTCGGCGCGATTGCAGTAGAAATGCAGATTGCAGCGCACCGACCAGAGGAAATCGGCGCAGCGGCGGAAGCTGCGGTATTCCTGCGCGTCGAACACGCCGCGCTCGACCAGCTCGTCGGTGTCGCGGACCCGATAGACATACTTTGCGATCCAGAACAGCGTGTGCAGGTCGCGCAGGGCGCCCTTGCCGTCCTTGACGTTGGGTTCGACCAGATAGCGCGATTGGCCGCCGCGGCGATGTCGCTCCTCGCGCTCGGCGAGTTTGGCGGTGACGAATTCGGACGCCGTGCCCTGCACCACTTCCTTGTCGAAGCGCTCTACCAATTCGTCATAGAGCGGCTTGTCGCCGGTCAGGAAGCGCGTCTCAAGGATCGCGGTGCGGATCGTCATGTCGCCGCGCGCCTGGCGGATCGATTCGTCGACGGAGCGGGTGGCGTGGCCGACCTTCAGCCCCATGTCCCAGAGGCAGTAGAGGATGGCTTCGGCGACCTGCTCGCCCCAGGCGGTCTGCTTGTAGGGCAGGATGAACAAGAGATCGATGTCGGATTCCGGCGCCATCAGGCCGCGGCCATAGCCGCCGGTTGCCACCACCGCCATACGCTCGGCGCCGCTCGGGATCGGCGAGCGGTAGAGATGCCGCGTTGCCGCTGAATAGAGGATGCGGATGATCTCGTCCTGGACATGGCACAGCCGCTCGGCGCAGCGGCGGCCGTGACGGTCCTTCAGCAGGATCGCCTGTGCCGCGGCGCGCGAGGCGATCAGCTCGGCCTTGAGCAATTGCGCCATGGCCGTGCGGAACGTGTCCTCGCGGCCCTCGTGCTTTTCGGCGAGCGCATCGACCGCGGCGGTGATCCGCGCGGTGTCGAAGCGGTCATCCGTCTCTGGCTTCTGCTCAATCGCGACGCTGTCCATGTCTCACCGGATATAAGAGGCGGCAGGCGCTGTCACCCGCCATTCTCTGGCAATAGCCGTTCCATGCTGGAAAGCTGCGGCTTTGGGCAAATCCCTTCTCGGGCCGCGCGCTTGCAAGGGACGGATTTTCTCGTTGACCTCTAGACATAACTCCTTGAAAAACAATGAAGTTTTGGAGGGGTTGGGCATGACCAGGATTACACGACGCATTCTGTTGGCGGGAGCCGTCGCGCTCGCAATGACCCCTGCGGCACGGGCGGCGGATCCGCTCAAGGAGATCCGCATCGACTGGGCGACCTACAATCCGGTTTCGATGGTCCTGAAGCAGAAGGGCCTGCTGGAGAAGGAGTTCGCCAAGGATGGCATCACCATCACCTGGGTGCAGTCGGCCGGCTCCAACAAGGCGCTCGAATTCCTCAACGCCGGCTCGATCGATTTCGGCTCGACCGCGGGCTCGGCGGCGCTGGTCGCCCGCATCAACGGCAACCCGATCAAATCGATCTACGTTTATTCGCGTCCCGAATGGACGGCGCTGGTGACATCAAAGGATTCCAAGATCGCGAGCGTTGCGGACCTCAAGGGCAAGCGCGTTGCGGTGACGCGCGGCACCGATCCGCACATCTTCCTGGTGCGCGCCCTGCTTGGCGCGGGTCTCACCGAAAAGGACATCACGCCGGTGCTGCTCCAGCATGCCGACGGCAAGACCGCGCTGATCCGCGGCGACGTCGATGCCTGGGCCGGGCTCGATCCGATGATGGCGCAGGCCGAGGTCGAGGAGGGCGCCAAGCTGTTCTATCGCAAGGCCGACGCCAACACCTGGGGCATCCTCAATGCGCGCGAGCAGTTCTTGAAGGACTATCCGGATGCCGCCCGCCGCGTGCTCGCGGTGTATGATGACGCGCGCAAATATTCGCTGGCGAACTACGATGAGCTGAAGAAGACCTTCATCGCGGTGACCAAGCTGCCGGAGGCCGTCGTCGACAAGCAGCTGAAGGAGCGCACCGAGCTGACCCACAACCGCATCGGCGCGCCCCAGCGCGAGTCGATCCTCGCCGCTGGCCTCGCGCTCCAGCAAGCCGGCGTCGTCGGTGCCAAGGTCGATGTGAAGGCGACGCTGGACGCCCTGATCGACGACCAGGTCCCGCTGCCGACGAATTAGTTCGCAGAGAAGAGGCAAGCGCGCGCAACAAACTCCGCTGTCGTCCCGGCGTAGGCCGGGACCCATACCCACCGAGCGTGGTTATTGCGCGAAGGCGGTCACTCCGAGTCCCCATAACCACGTCTCCTTGTGGTTATGGGTCCCGGGACGACAGGCGGGGCACGCGGCAATAGGAGTGTTGCATTCCCCGACCAGACGCGCTTGCTAGAACCATGATCTCCGACGCGCCAGTCCTGCAACAATCCTCTGATACGGCCGACAGCGTTGCCGCGCCTTCGCGCGTCGCACGTTATGCGCGACCGATGCTGGGGCTGTTGCTGCCGCTGACGCTGGCGCTTGGCTGGGAGCTCGTGGTCTGGCTCGGCTGGTCCAACGGACGTCTGGTGCCGCCGCCCTCGCGCGTGTTGGCCACCATCACGGAGCTCGCCCGCTCCGGCGAGCTGGTCCGCCACATCACAGCGACGCTGGGGCGGGTCGGGCTCGGTTTTGCCTTCGGCGTCGTCGCAGGCACGCTGTTAGGTGCCATTTCCGGCTATTGGTCGCTGGCGCGGCGGTTGCTCGATCCGACCGTGCAGGCGCTGCGCGCGATCCCTTCGCTCGCCTGGGTGCCGCTGTTCATTCTCTGGCTCGGCATCTTCGAGACCTCGAAGATCGTGCTGATCGCGGTCGGCGTGTTCTTCCCGGTCTATCTCGGCGTGATGGGCGCGATCCTTTCGGTCGATCGCAAGATCGTCGAGGTCGGCCGCACCTTCCGTCTCTCCGGGGTCGCCATGATTCGCCGCATCCTGTTGCCCGCGGTGCTGCCGGCCTATGTCGTGTCTTTGCGCGTCGGCCTCGGTTTGGGGTGGATGTTCGTGGTGGCGGCCGAGCTGATCGGCGCCTCCGAAGGGCTCGGCTATCTCCTGCTCGACGGCCAGCAGCTCGGCAAGCCCGCGCAGATCCTCGCGGCCATCGTGATCTTCGCCATCCTCGGCAAGCTCACGGACTGGCTGATCGAGGTTGCCGCCGCGCCCTTCCTGCGCTGGCAGGACGCCTTCTCCCGCGCGAAAGGAGCTTGAGACGATGCTCGCGCTCGACCGGGTCAGCAAGACCTATCCCAACGGCGTGCAGGCGCTGGCGCGCTTCTCCGCCCAGATCCGCCAAGGCGAGATCATCGCCATTATCGGCGGCTCGGGCTGCGGCAAGTCAACGTTGCTGCGCGCCATCGCCGGGCTCGACCGCGCCAGCTCCGGCACGGTGACGCTCGATGATGAGGCGATCAGTTCGCCCCACGCCAAGATCGGCATCATCTTCCAGGAACCGCGGCTTTTGCCCTGGCTCAGCGTTGCCGACAATATCGGCTTCGGTCTTGCCGATCTGCCCGCCGCCGAGCGGCGCGAGAAGGTGGCGCGCGCGCTCGAGCGCGTCGGGCTCACTGACAAGGCGCAGGCCTGGCCGCGCGAGCTCTCCGGCGGACAGGCACAGCGCGTCGCGATCGCACGCGCGCTGGTGCCGCAGCCTGAGGTGTTGCTGCTCGATGAGCCCTTCTCCGCACTCGACGCTTTCACCCGCCGCGACCTCCAGGATCATCTGCTCGACCTCTGGGCCGACACGCGGCCGACCCTGATCCTCGTCACGCATGACGTCGACGAGGCCGTGGTGCTCGCCGATCGCGTGCTGGTGATGCGGCCGCGGCCGGGCCGGCTGTTCGACCAGATCGAGATCAATCTGGGCCGGCCGCGCGACCGCAACTCGCCGCTGTTCGAGAATTTCAAGCGAAGTGTGCTGACATCGCTCGACCGTTCACTCGACCGCGGCGTGCCCGACCGTGACGCAACCCAGGGTCCCGGTCAGGCCATGTGGTGGTGACAATTCGCCTTCAAGCCGGTACATCGAGGAGCAATCTTTCCGGGAGAGAACGAACATGGACGCTGCCCAATTGCGCCAGATGCAGGCCCCGATCAAGGAGCGCTACAAGACCGATCCCAAGGCTGCGCTGATCACGCTGAAGGCCAAGGGCTCGACCGACAGCGACGGCATCGCGTGCAAGGTCGAGACCGGCCGCGCCATCGCAATGGCCGGCCTCCATCCCGCCACCGGCGGCTCCGGCCTCGAGCTCTGCTCCGGCGACATGTTGCTGGAAGCGCTGGTCGCCTGTGCCGGCGTCACGCTGAAATCGGTTGCGACCGCGATCGAGGTGCCGCTTAGGACCGGCAATGTCTATGCCGAGGGCGACCTCGACTTCCGCGGCACGCTCGGCGTCGACAAGGAGACCCCGGTCGGCTTCGCCGAGATCCGCCTGCGCTTCGAGGTCGACACGGATGCGCCGCAAGACAACCTCGATCTGTTGCTGAAACTCACCGAGCGATATTGCGTGGTCTATCAGACCATCAAGAACGGCCCGAAGGTGTCGGTGTCGATGCAGCAGATGTGACTCTCTGTACCCTCCCCTGGAGGGGGAGGGTCGATCGCGCGCAGCGCGAGCGGGGTGGGGTGATCTCTCCACTCGGGCACCGTCTCCGTCGAGAGACTGTCACCCCACCCCGCCTCATATTTCGCTGCGCTCCATATGAGCCGACCCTCCCCCTCCAGGGGAGGGTAAGAAGCCAAAAATGTCCCCCGACCTCCACTTCATCTTCTTCCTTCTCCTGCGTATGGCGATCGCCGCGGCGTTCGTGGTGACGGCGTCGATCATCACTGAACGCTCCGGCCCGGTGATCGGCGCGTTGGTGGCGACACTGCCGATCTCGGCGGGGCCTTCCTATGTCTTCCTCGCGCTCGACCATGACGCCGCCTTCATCGCGCAAGGCGCGCTGTCGAGCCTTCCGGTGAACGCCGCGACGATCGTCCTTGGCCTCTCTTATGTCGTGCTGGCGCAGCGGAACAATCTGCTGGTGAGTGCCGGCAGCGCAGTTGCGGTGTGGATCGTGCTGGCCTCCATCATCCGCCTGTTCGACTGGACCTTGACGGCCGGGCTCGCCGTGAACCTGATTGCCTTCGGCATCTGCATTCCGCTGCTCGCTAAGTACCGCCACGTGAAGATGCCGTTGGTCACGCGTCGCTGGTACGACATTCCGTTCCGCGCCGCGCTGGTGGCGACGCTGGTCGCGATCGTGGTTTCGACGTCGGGCTGGGTCGGCCCGCGGGTCTCCGGCGTCATCGCGCTCTACCCGATCGTCTTCACCAGCATGATGGTGATCCTGCATCCGCGCATCGGCGGCCCGCCGACCGCCGCGGTGCTCGCCAACTCTGCCTGGGGCCTGCTCGGGTTCGGTATGGCGATTGCGGTGATGCATGTCGGCGCCGCAAACTTCGGCTCCGCGATCGGCCTCAGCATGGGTCTCGCCACCTGCATCGTCTGGAATCTGACGCTGTGGTGGAACGGGCGAAGGAAGCGGCTGGCGGCTGCGTGAGCTTCGACCCTTCGTAGGGTGGGCAAAGGCGCGCATTTCGCGCGCCGTGCCCACCATCTGCCTGCGGATTCGCCGTTGCATGGTGGGCACGCTTCCGCCTTCGCTCTTCGAGCTACGGCGGACAAGTCGCTTTGCCCACCCTACGGCACTATGACTGCTTCGGCAGCCTCGCCTTCAACGCATACAGCGCGTCCAGCGCCTCGCGTGGCGACATCTCGTCGGGATGTAACGCCTTCACGGCTTCCATCAAAAGCTCCGCTTCGCTCGGCGGCGCGGCTTCCGCGGCGGCGCGCGAGGGCACGGCGAACAGCGGCAGATCGTCGGCGAGCGCGCGGGCGGTCTGGCCGCGATCCTGGGCCTCCAGCTTCGCCAGCACCGATTTGGCGCGGGTGATCACGGCCGGCGGCAGCCCGGCGAGCTTGGCGACCTGGATGCCGTAGGAGCGGTCGGCCGAGCCCGGCAGCACCTCGTGCAGGAACACGACGTTGCCCTGCCACTCCTTCACCCGCACGGTGGCGTTGAACATGCGCGGCAGCTTGGCCGAGAGCGCGGTCAGCTCGTGATAGTGCGTCGCGAACAGCGTGCGGCAGCGGTTGCTCTCGTGCAGATGCTCGATCGCGGCCCACGCGATCGAGAGGCCGTCGAAGGTCGCGGTGCCGCGGCCGATCTCGTCGAGGATCACGAGTGCGCGCTCGCCGGCCTGGTTCAGGATCGCCGCGGTCTCGACCATCTCGACCATGAAGGTGGAGCGGCCGCGGGCGAGATCGTCGGCGGCGCCGACGCGCGAGAACAGGCGATCGACGATGCCGATCCGCGCCCGCGTCGCCGGCACGAAACTGCCGATCTGCGCCATCAGGGCAATCAGCGCGTTCTGGCGCAGGAAAGTCGATTTACCGGCCATGTTGGGACCGGTGAGCAGCCAGAGCTGGCCGGACTTCTGTCCAGGCGCTGGCGACAGGTCGCAGGCATTGGCGATGAACGGCTCGCCATTGCGCTTGAGCGCCTGCTCCACCACGGGATGGCGGCCGGCCTCGATGGCAAAGCCGAGCGAGGTGTCGACCTCGGGCCGCACATAGTTCTCGTCGACCGCAAGCTTGGCGAGGGACGTCGCGACATCGAGCAGCGCAAAGCCGTGCGCGGCGGCGCGCAAGTCTTCACTGATCTCGAGCGCCTTGGCGGACAGCCGCTCGAAGATTTCGAGCTCGAGCCCGAGCGCGCGGTCGCCGGCATTGGCGATCTTGGCCTCGATCTCCCCGAGTTCGGAGGTCGTGAAGCGCACCTGGCCCGCCAGCGTCTGGCGATGAATGAAGGTCGCATTCAGCGGCGGCGACATCAGCTTGTCGCCGTGCTGCGCGGTCACTTCGACGAAATAGCCGAGCACGTTGTTGTGCCGGATCTTTAGGGCCTTCACGCCGGTTTGGTCGGCGTAGCGGGCCTGCATCGAGGCCACCACCATGCGCGAGGCATCGCGCAGGTTGCGGGCTTCGTCCAGCGCAGGCTCGTAACCCTGGCGCACGAAGCCGCCATCGCGCTTGATCAGCGGCAGTTGCTCGTCGAGTGCGCTGGCAAATTCGGATGCGAGCTCGCGCGACGGCTTTTGCAGCGCCGCCATGACCGCGGCGATCTCGTGCGGTGGCTGGTCGAGTTCGGACAGCCGCGTCAGCACCTGGTCGGCTGCGATGATGCCGTCGCGGATGCCGGCGAGGTCGCGCGGCCCGCCGCGGCCGACCGAGAGACGGGCCAGCGCCCGCGACATGTCGGGCGCGCCGCGCAGGATGCTGCGGATGTCTTCGCGCGTTGCCGAATCGGCAACGAAGGTGCTGACGGCGTCGAGCCGCCGCGCGATCGCTGGCGCGTCGGTCAGCGGCGCCGCCAGACGCTGGGCCAGCAGGCGCGAGCCGGCCGAGGTCACCGTGCAGTCGATGGCGTCGAGCAGCGAGCCGCGTCGCTCGCCCGCGAGCGTGCGCGTCAATTCGAGATTGGCGCGGGTGGCGGGATCGATCGCCATGGTCGCGCCCGAGGCCTCGCGCGCTGGCGGCGACAGCGGTGGATGCTTGCCGACCTGGGTGCGGTCGACATAGGTGACGGCGGCGGCCGCAGCCGTGGCTTCCAGCCGCGTCAGCTGCGCCAGCCCGTCCATGGTCGCGACCGCGAAATAATCGCACAGCCGCTTTTCGGCGGTGGCACCGTCGAAGACGTCGCGGGTCAGCGGCGTCACCGCCGGCAGCTCGCGCAGGGTCTGTCCGAGCTCGCTGTCGTTGTAGAGCGCGTCGGTGACGATCGCCTCGTTCGGATTGATGCGCGCCAGCGTCGCGGCAAGCTCGCCGCCCGAACACTCCGTCACCATGAACTCGGCGGTGGAGATGTCGATCCAGGCAAGGCCAAACCGGTCGCCGCCGGCGGAAGAGCGGGCGCGCGCGATTGCCAGCAGGTAGTTGTTGGCACGCGCGTCGAGCAGCGTGTCCTCCGTCAGCGTGCCCGGCGTGACCAGCCGCACCACGCCGCGGCGCACCACGCTCTTGTTGCCGCGCGCTTTCGCCGCGGCGGGGTCCTCGGTCTGCTCGCACACGGCGACGCGGTGGCCGGCCGATATCAGGCGGTGCAGATAATCCTCGGAGCGCTCGACCGGCACGCCGCACATCGGGATATCCGCGCCCTGATGCTTGCCGCGCTTGGTCAAGACGATGCCGAGCGTCTTCGAGGCGATCTCGGCGTCCTCGAAGAACAGCTCGTAAAAGTCTCCCATCCGGTAGAACAGCAGCAATCCCTGATGCGCCGCCTTGATTTCAAGGTACTGTTCCATCATCGGCGTCACGCGCGCGGCGGCTTCCGCCGGCGGAGCGGGCGTGGATTCGGGCTCTGGCGCGGGAATGGGCTGTTGCATTGTCATCAGAGCGTTTTCGAGTGAAGTGGGCACCGGTTCGCGTGAAGAAAACGCGTCAAAAAACAAGAGCCTTGGAGTGCGGTTCTGACCGCGCTCCAAGCGGCGCAACCTACAAAATTTCGCCCCTCGCTCCTATCGCTTTGGCCGGAGAGGCGAGGTTTTCCACGTTGTCCGCACGGCGGCATGCGTGGCGGACGGCAGGCCCTGCAAAACGCACGCGAAACCGTCAATTGACCTGCCGCGGGCGCCCTCCTAAAACTCCGCGGACATCGAAGAATTTGGGCCGGATCGCGGCATTCAGGGAGAACAACGATGCGTGACGTCTTTATCTGCGATGCCGTGCGGACCCCGATCGGCCGGTTCGGCGGCTCACTCGCCAAGGTGCGCGCCGATGACCTCGCCGCTACCCCGATCAAGGCGCTGATGGCCAAGCATCCCAATCTCGACTGGGCCCAGGTCGATGAAGTGTTCTTCGGCTGCGCCAATCAGGCCGGCGAGGACAATCGCAACGTCGCGCGTATGGCGCTGTTGCTGGCGGGCTTGCCGGATTCGGTTCCCGGCCAGACCCTGAACCGGCTTTGCGCCTCCGGCCTCGATGCGGTCGGCGCTGCGGGGCGCGCGATCCGCTCCGGCGAGATCGAGCTTGCGATTGCCGGCGGCGTCGAATCCATGACCCGTGCTCCCTTCGTGATGAGCAAGGCGCAGGAGGCGTTCTCGCGCTCGGCCGAGATCTTCGACACCACGATCGGCTGGCGCTTCATCAATCCGCTGCTCAAGGCGCAGTACGGCGTCGATGCGATGCCGGAGACCGGCGAGAACGTCGCCGAGGAATTCCAGGTCTCGCGCGCCGACCAGGATGCCTTCGCCATCCGCTCGCAGCAGCGCGCGGGCGCGGCGATTGCGGCCGGCTATTTTGCGGAAGAGATCACGCCGATCACCATTCCCGGCGGCAAGGCCGGCCCCATCACAGTCGACAAGGACGAGCATCCGCGCCCCGAGACGACGCTGGAGGGTCTCGCCAAGCTGAAGCCGATCGTGCGCAATCTCGGCACGGTCACTGCCGGCAACGCCTCCGGCGTCAATGACGGCGCCGCCGCAATGATCCTCGCATCCGAAGCTGCGGTGAAGAGGCACGGTCTGACGCCCCGCGCGCGCATTCTCGGCCTCGCCTCGGCCGGCGTGCCGCCGCGCATCATGGGCATTGGACCTGTGCCGGCGACTCGCAAGCTGATGGAGCGGCTCGGCAAGAAGATCAGCGATTTCGATTTGATCGAGCTGAACGAAGCCTTCGCTTCGCAAGGCATCGCCTGCATGCGTCAGCTCGGCGTGCCTGATGATGCCGACTTCGTCAATCCGCATGGTGGCGCCATCGCGCTCGGCCATCCCCTCGGCATGAGCGGCGCCCGTCTCGCGCTCACCGCCGTGCATGGCATGGAAAAGCGCGGCGGCAAGCTCGCGCTGGCCACGATGTGCGTCGGCGTCGGCCAGGGTGTCGCGGTCGCGATCGAGAAGCTGAATTGAGCTCTTTCCATCTCTCTCCCCGTTCTTTCGGGGAGAGAGGAAAACGAGTGCCTCAATAGCAATACGACACGCCATCCAGAATCGCGCACTGCCGCTTGTTCGGTGCGTTGGGATCATCCAGCGGCACGATGCCCTTGCCCTGGCCGACGAACACGCCGGGCCCGACATGCACCGAGCTCTTGTTGCCGATGATCACGCTCGGATGCGGCGTCGAGCTCGAGCGGGTACCGTCCGGCCAGATGATGGCATCGCCCGAAAGCACCCCACGCCGCCCGTCGTCGCAGCTCACGTCAACGCCCTGCCGGGTGCAGACCTGCGCCATCGCCGGCGCGGCGACGGCGATACCCAGGGCCGAAATCAGGCTCAGCGCAGTGATGGTCTTGCAGACGGTCATGGCATCCCCCTGGCGGTTTGGCGTCCTCACGTGAATCGTCGCCCCAAACCCGCCGCAGGTTCAGCCGGCGGGCGGATCGGGCGTCGATCGGTATCAGATATTCTCTCGTAAATACAATATGTTGCGGAAAATTCGCCCGATTTACCCGCGATCCCTTGCAAAATCGTCGGCGCCCCTTCAAGAGAGGGCGCTCCGGAGAGATGGCCGAGTGGCTTAAGGCGCACGCTTGGAAAGCGTGTGTGCGGGAAACCGTACCGTGGGTTCGAATCCCACTCTCTCCGCCATTTGCGCGATTTCATGCGCCAAACTACGATTTCGCGCGCTTGGGTTCGTTAGCCCATTGCTATGCGTCGACTGCGCCCGCCGCAGTCGGCAGTACGCCCTGTCGAGATCCTCAAGCACGATTTGGATCCAAATGAACCGCCGAGTCGTTCCAGGCCCGGCGTAGATCGGCGACCGCGTGACGCCAGGCGTCGCCGTTCCGTCCGCCGAAGCGGCGGACGTAAGCTGGATGGAAAGTGATGCGGAGCGGGTGACCTTCAAATTGGAGCTTTGCCTTGCGCGTCACGCGGATCGATTGCGGCTGGCCGAACAGGCGAGCCGCTGTGCTGCCAAGAGCAACGATCACGCCTGGCCTGGAACGCCGAATGTCGATCAGCACTGCCGCGCCATAGCGATCGACTTCCTCGATTGTTGGGCTGCGATTACGTGGCTTCCGATCTTTGGAATGCGCGATTGGCCGGAAAGGAATGGCGTTTGCCAAACGCACCTGTTGGGGATCGATCCCAGCTTCATCCAGCATCTCGCGCAACGCCCTGCCGGCCGGACCGACAAAAGGCCTGCCCTGCGCAGCTTCCTCTGCGCCGGGTGCCTCGCCAACCACGTAGAGCCGCGGTCGTCGGAACGGGCCTTCAGGCGCGACACGACGGTGATCGAGATGTGTATTGGCGACGCGTGCCTTGGCCATCGGTTCCGGCGCCAAGCCTGGCAATGCAAATGCTCTGGCTCTATCAACTGCCGTCGCGCCACTGATTTCCAACAGCGCCAAGACCGGCCGCCGATTCGCCTTGGAACCGACGGTCATTGACGCGAGTTTTCGACGCGCAGGGCTCGTTGAAAAATGGGACGGCGGTACTTACGAAGCCGAGGGCGCGGCCAGCGCAGCAGAGAGCGAGCGAACCATGCGAGCAGGCTTGCGGCGAGGACGCCTGAGCTTCGTTCTCAAGGGAAGCAAGCTTCGCGGGGCATATTCGCTCGTGCGCCTGAAGAGCCCGAAGCAATGGCTGCTGATCAAGACGCATGCGAAAAAGTGACCTCAGGCCAATGCTGGCGACCCTCATCGACGCGCCATTCGATGACAAGGAATGGATCTTCGAGACGAAATGGGACGGCTTCCGGCTTGTCGCAAAAACCGGAGGCAGAAATGGCTCCCTCTACTCGCGCAATGGCAACGACGTGACCAGGCGTTATGCCCCAGTCGCCGAAGCGCTCGATATCATCAAGCGCAATGCCGTGATTGACGGCGAGCTAGTGGCGCTCGACGCGGAGGGCAGATCCCGATTCCAGCTGCTGCAGAATGCCCTGAAAGGCAAGGCGCGTCTCCGCTATTATGTGTTCGATCTGCTCTTCCTCGATGGCCGCGACCTGCGTCGCAAGCCGTTGCTTGAGCGCAAGGACCGTTTGCACGCCATCCTTACCCGGCACCCACTCGTCCACTACAGCGGACACAGAAAGCGGCATGGCAAGGCGGCGTTCAACAAAGCACGACGAGCGGGGGAGGAGGGCATTATCGCGAAGCGTGCCGCAAGTCTCTACCACTCGGGCAGGCGCACGAAAGATTGGCTCAAGATCAAGGCCGACCAGGAACAGGAAGCCATTGTCGTCGGCTTCACCGCGCCGCGCGGGAGCCGCCAGCACTTTGGCTCGCTGCTGCTTGGCGTGTGCGACAAGGGCAAGCTTGTCTATGTTGGTCACAGCGGTGGGGGATTCTCCCGAGAGATGCTCGCGACGCTGCACGCGCGCATGATGAAGTTGAGAACAGACAAGAAGCCGTTTACGGACGTTCCGCACGAGGACCGGACCACGTGGATCAAGCCGCGGCTCGTGTGCCAGGTCAAGTTCACTGAATGGACCCGCGAGGGGGAGATGCGACATCCGGTGTTTCTCGGCATGCGCAGCGACAAGCCGGCGCGGCAAGTCAGACGGGAGCGCGCATGAGAACCGGGCCGAAGTCCTCAGCCACTTAAGGATCAAGGGCAATTGCGGACAATGCGTTCCCTGTTGCCATCCGCTAAACGCAATCTGAGCGAATTTGCTTGGACATTGGCTCGCGCGTCAGCGGGCGGGATGCCCGTAGTGGGCAGATCGCGCATTACGGGTCTTGGCAGCGCTCCATGGCAGATCCTGCATGTTTCGGTCGAGCTCCTGCTTGAGCGAGAGGTATTGAAGCATATCGGACAAGGCCAGGACGCCGAGAAGCCGTCCCTGTTCAACCACGAGCAGACGACTGTGCC
Organism: Bradyrhizobium sp. DN3; assembly: GCF_041357655.1. Lineage (NCBI taxonomy): Bacteria > Pseudomonadati > Pseudomonadota > Alphaproteobacteria > Hyphomicrobiales > Nitrobacteraceae > Bradyrhizobium > Bradyrhizobium sp. DN3. Next base: position 20,323 of record NZ_JAULLN010000015.1, read on the forward strand.
GACCGCCCTGCATCCTTGCAAGCGCCTCCAGTGCATCCAGATGCGGAGGGACAATGATCTCCGGCGAGCAGGAGCGCATGACATCAGCGACGCGGCGCCGGGTGGTGTCGGAGGGATCAAGATCGCGGACATCCTTCGCCATGATGCAGCCAATGAGTTCGCCGTCGAGCAGCACGGGAAAAGCCTTGAAGTAGTACTTGTAAAAGTAATCCTCGACCAATTCCGCAATGGAAATATCCGGGGCGACGCCGATCGGATTGCGTTGCATGAGCGTGGAAACGGGAAGCCCGCCGAAGGTGTGGCGAAGCGTCAACTCGTGCCGTGCCGCGCCGGCGGCGCCGTGCAGGAACAAGCCAATAAAGAACAGCCAGACGCCACTGATTGTGCTGCCGGTGATGAATTCCAGGATGCCGTACAGGATCATGGCAAGGCCGAAGAACTCGCCACTGCCGGCGGCAATGCGCGTGGCCCGTCCAAAATCGTTCATCCAGCCCCAAAGGCCAGCGCGCAGCACCCGTCCGCCGTCCAGCGGGAAGGCGGGAATGAGATTGAACAGTGCCAAGATCCAATTGAGGCCGCCCAGGTAGTCGAGCACGCCGAATGCGGCGGGGGACATGGTCTTCTCGCCTGCGGCGGCGACCAGGAGCAGGATGGTGCCAAGCACCATGCTGGCGATCGGCCCACCGATCGCCATAAGGAATTCTGCCTTGGCGCTGCTCGGCTCCTTGTTCAGTTCGGCGACCCCGCCGAAGATGAACAGCGTAATGCCGGCAATCGGCATGTCGTAACGCCGCGCAATCAGCGCATGGCTCAGCTCATGCAGGATGATCGAGATGAACAGGCCGATCGTGCCTGCGAATCCCATCCACCAGTATGTGGCGGCGGACAAATTCGGAACTGTGCGAGGGAACTCGCCGAGCGCCAGCGTCCAGATCAACAGCGCTGCCAGGATGAGCCACGAGATGTCGATCCATATCGTGAACCCGGCGAGCGTGAGGATTTTGATCCGGTGCAGGAACATCGCTGCCTCGCAATGGCGTTCATGGGAAACATCGTGTCGAGGACCATTGTTCCTAAGGCCAACCTCAGCGTGATGTTGCCGGTCTGCGATCGTGTGCGCCGAAGACGCCTGTTGGCATATTCACGCGATACGTTGTCCACCTGATACTAATGTAGTCATCCGCGATGAGTTCTGGAGGGCTGCCCCCGGGTATCACGTTCCGCGAGCATGACGGGTGAGGCTACTGGTGATGCCCAGAACTCCGGATCATAGCGGCTCAAGTGCGTCGCGAATTGCTTTCGCATTCCGCTCAAAATCTCTCGGGTCGCCTTTCGCCCTGCCTGGAGCGGGATACAGCCAAATGTGCGCATGCGGCACCTCTTCGCCCATGATGCGGGAATGTATTTCCTCGCAGAACGCCTTCTGCATTGCGCGCGCAACCGTCCGTACGACTTCGAAATACGCGCCAACGTTCGGTACGTCCCAGACCCAGCGCTGGTGTTTCTTTGGGATGATGAGAGTGTGCCCGGGGGATTGCGGGCGAATGTCGAGAAAGGCGAGATGTTCCTCGTCCTCATACACTTTCGCTGACGGCATCTCGCCGCTGACGATTTTGCAGAAAGGACAGTCGATCATTGCTGGGCTCTTTCCCGCGACTGGCGCAGATCGGACGAAATCGGAAAGCGTCGTAACATGTCGAGGACTTCGTCGTCGGAGACCTGGCCGAAATCCCGATAGTAGTAACCGATGGCGGCGAACGCGGTATGTTCCTCAAGACAGACGAAATCATCACATTCTGCGCGCATTTGCGGGACAATTTCGGTCGGTGCAACGGGAACCGCGAGGACGAGCCGGCTTGGATTTCGTTTTCGCGTCGCCTGCAAGGCGGCCCGCGTGGTGGCGCCGGTCGCAATGCCATCGTCGATAACGATTGCCGTCCGACCGGAAATCTCAAGACGTTGACGATCTCCCAAATAGCGCTGACGCCGCTTCTCTATCTCGGCAATCTCCTTGCGGCACTCGGCTTGGAAATCGGCTTCGCTGATGCCTGCGAGCCGAATGACATCATCATTGCGCACCACGATCGGTGCGCCACCATCTACCACGGCACCCATTGCCAACTCGTTTTGGAACGGGACGCCGACCTTGCGAACGATGATGAGATCGAGCGGCGCATGCAGCGCGGCTGCGACCTCAGCTGCCACGGGCACGCCACCCCGAGGGAGCGCCAGAATGGCCGGATGCTGGTTCCCGTACGTGGCGAGGGGCGCCGCCAACTTTCGACCCGCTTCGATTCTATCTCTGAACGGCATGTTGCTGTCCTGCCTTCGAACCTGCTCCTGGAGTCATAGGAGTGAGGTAACGGGCGAACCATCGTGCTGCGTGGTCTGTCACTTGTTCGATGGCTCCCGGTTCCGAAAAGAGATGACTGGCTCCCGGAACGATCTCGATTGCCTTGGGTTCTCGAAGCCGCGCAAATGCATCTTGATTGAGTTCGATCACCCCGAAGTCATTGCCGCCGATCACGAAGAGGGTTGGAGCATTGACTTGATCGATTGCATCGCCGGCGAGATCGGGACGGCCGCCGCGCGAGACGATAGCGCCGATTCGGTTGCGGAGCCGGGCTGCTGCCATGAGCGCTGCTGCTGCTCCCGTGCTCGAGCCGAACAGACCCACCGCAAACCGAGCCATGGTCCGGTCCTGATCCAGCCAGCGCACCGCATCAAGCAAACGGTCGGCCAGCAGCTCAATGTTGAATACATTCGCGCGGTTCGCTTCTTCATCGACGGTCAAGAGGTCCAACAGCAGGGTCGCTAGCGCATGATGATTGAGAGCGGCGGCAACTGCCGTATTGCGCGGGCTGAAGCGACTCGATCCGCTTCCATGGGCAAAGACGACTACGGCACGGCTGCCTTCGGGAATGTGTAATATACCGGCAAGCCCACTAGGTGGAATGGAAACGTCCCGGACCTCACCGCTCTGTCCCGGTCGAGCACGAGCAACCATTTTCGCTCTCACTTCTTATTCCCTTTGCTACCAACGGGCGCTGCCAGCTTTGGTTTCGCAGCTCCGGAAGGCCTTCGCGTCGGCTTCGACAAGCCGCCCGGCGACGGGGCGGGAACCGCTCCTGTGGTATCGCTCGCCCAGATTGGGCGGATGAAGGCCTCTAAGGTGCAGGCGATCAATGCAACTCGGCAAAGCGGGGGCTGCGCCGTTCCTGCAGCGTTGATGGGCGCCAGCAATGGAAGCGCGAGAGCAGAGCGAGAGCGAAATCCGCGAGCTGCGGCTGCGTGACAAAGTACATTTTCTGAGCCGGCGAAATGTGTATCCGGAAGGCGCAGCCACCATCACCACTCGCGAGACCCATATGTCATGGGTCTTTCTCGTCGGGGATAAAGCCTACAAGCTGAAGAAGCCGGTCCGCTTTCCATATCTTGACTTTTCGAGCGTGGCCAAACGTGAGGCCGCGTGCCGGGCTGAGCTGCGCCTCAATCGCCGCCTCGCCCATGACGTATATCTCGACGTCCTGCCGCTGGTCTGGTCTCCCAAGGGGCTTGCCATCGGCGGCTCAGGGGAGGCGGTGGATTGGCTCGTCATGATGCGTCGCCTCGACGAGCGGAATATGCTGGATAACAGCATTGTTGAGGGGGATGTCAAAACTTGGGAGCTTGATCGGCTGGCCGCTGTCCTTGCCCAGTTCTATCGCCGCGCACAGCCTACCTTCATTTCGTCGGCCGTCCGACTAGCCGAATGGTACCGAAGCCTCGACTATAATCGGCGCGTGCTGCTTGACAGGCGGCTCGCGATGCCGGCGGGGCTGATACAGTGGATCGACCAGATGCAACGCCGTTTCCTCGATCGCCGATCAGACCTACTCGCCGATCGCATCCGTCGCCGAAAGATCATCGATGGTCACGGCGACCTGCGGCCCGAGCACATCTGGCTTGGCGATCCAGTTCGCATCATTGACTGCATCGAATTCAATCCGCGCCTGCGTGCGGTCGATCCATTTGACGAGATCGCTTTCCTTGACCTTGAATGCGAGCGCCTTGGGGCAGGATGGATCGGCGAGTACATTACACGACGGATACGGCAAGAACTCAAGGACAGTCCGGGCGACGAGCTAATGACGTTTTATCGGTGTCATCGTGCAACATTGCGCGCCCGTCTTGCGATCGCCCATCTCCTCGAGCCCGAGCCGCGCAGTCCCGAGAAGTGGCCGCGGGTCGCGCGCCAATATCTTCGCCTGGCGGCATCGGACGCAATCAAGCTGGTTGGATTGCTCAGAAAACCAGGAGGTCGGCGAGATCGCGGTTCTCGTGCAGCCGGCGTATCGTCTCGGCGAGCAGTGGGGCGACAGGGAGGACTTTGACCTTGGCGCGCGCAGCGGCATCGTCAATTCGAACGGGCACCGCATCGGTCACGACAAGCTGCTCAATGGCAGGATTCGCAACGACCTCGGCGGAGCCAGGCATGAATAGCCCATGTGTCACGAAAGCCAATACGCGACGGGCGCCGGCGCGCCGTGCCGCCTGCGCGGCACGCAGCAGCGTGGTTCCGGTACTGATCAGGTCGTCAATGATGAGCACTGTCGCATCGGCTGCATCGCCGACGAAGAGGTCGCCCGAAACCACGCCGGCGCTGCGGTGCTTGTCGACGTACCCCTTGCCGATCGGACGATGCAGCGTGGCTTCCAACGCTTCTCGCAAGAGTTGTGCGCGCTTCACGCCACCGGGATCTGGAGACACCACGCTGAAGCTTTCATCCAATAATTGCGCGGCAAACTTAACGAATAGCGTTGTCGACGTCAGGGCGACGGTCCGGCAGCGGAAGGCATTTTCGAACGCAACCGGATTGTGCACCTCGAGGGCGACGACGGCGTCAGTACCAACAGCCTCAAAGAGACTGCCAATGTAGCGCGTCGTTACCGGGTCGTTGAGCTTGGTGCGGCGATCCTTTCGCGCATAGCAAAGATACGGCACGACCGCGGTGACGCGAGCGGCGCCGCAGTCTTTGAGAGCGCCGATGAAGAAGAGCAATCGGCAGAGCTTGTCGTTTACGCTCTGGTTTGGCCCGTTATGCAGGGTTTGTATCACGTATGCGTCTGTGCCACGTACCGAATCGAGGGGGCGCGCCTTGTGCTCGCCATCCTCGAACTCACGCTCCTCGTGTGCAGCAAGCGACCAACCCAGCGCCTGAGCCGTGGCTTTGCCAAGATCGGCCGTCGCGTTCAGCGCGAACAGCCGCATCTCGGAATGACAGGCCAATTCCGCCATCTATAGCTCCGTTCGCGAGATGACCGGCCCCGAGCGGGATGGGATCACTTCCGCGTCGGCAGGGCTGCAAGCGCGAGACCCCAGCTTCAAGGGGATCTCACCATTGAACAAATGAGGCCAATGCCGAGTTCCCGGTATGGGAGAGGTGCCATCCGGTCTCGTGAAGCTGCACATGCGTGCCTTTCAAAAATGAAAGGCGTAAATGCGCCCGTCGGCGCCCACATAGAGGCGGTCCTGCGTCGCGATCAGCGTCTGGAAGCGTCGGAGGCCGCTCAAGGCCTCGCTTACAAAAATCGGTTCGCCGGTATCGCCGCGGAATGCGTGCAGCCGATTGTCGCCTTCGGCGCCAACAATCCAAACAATCGGGTTGGAATGGCCGTCCGTGGTGGTCGCAACAGGGGAGCCGCGGCCGCGGAGCGCACCGCACCAGGCAGTGGCCATCGCCGGCGGGGAGCCTGCTGCGATCTTCAAGACCGTCAAATCGTGACCTCGGCCGGGCTGCGGGCAATGCGCTCCGGAGGCCTGGAAGGCAACAAAGACATCATCGCCGACGCGATAGGCGGCCGGCGACGTGACGATCGACGACTGGGATACTGTTTCGACCGCCAGCTGGCCGCCGACGCCGCCGAGACTATTTCGATCGAGAAGATAAGCCTTGCCATCCTTCCCCAGCGCCAGGACCAGAGCGCGGTCCCCGCCCGCTCCGGATATGTTGAAAGTAAGCGGATTGCTGCCCCCGAGATCCGCATCGGCGGCATCGAGCGTTTTCCAATCCGATGGCGCAAAATAGTCCCTCTTGTCGTCTCTGCGGCGCAGGTCGGGTCCGAAGTGAAACACGGCTTCACCGTCGCTCCAGGTCGGCGCGCCGAGCGTATTCCCAGTCGCAAAGTAGATGTCATGCTCGGAGACGCTCAGACCGCCCGGCGCCCAGATCCCGCCCCCAAGCCCACGCGTTTCGAAGCTGACATGCTTGCCGGGCTCGCGCAGGGAAAGTCCGACCACCCAGCCGTGATAGTTCCCGCAATCACCAAAATGGCCACTGAAGGCGACATACACAGTGTCGTCAAGAAGCGTGAGCGCCGCGCGCTGGTTGTGGACGCTCGGGTCGAAATGTCGTCCTGCCTTTTGCAGAAGGTCGGCCACATCGATCGGCCAGCCGGGGAGAACGCTGCCATCCTTTGTCGAAAGCGCGAACACCTCGTGGCGCGGGCCGTTTCCTCGCTCCACGGCAGCATCGAAATAGATGGCTTGGGTTGCAGGGTCGATCACCGGCGTCCCGGTAATACCAAGCGGATCGATATTTCCGCACGGCAGCGACGAACGGCGCACTGGACGCCCGACCACGCGCCTCCACAATTCCTTACCGGTCGTCGCGTCGAGGGCCTGGACGACGTCGTCCTCGGTGGCCACGAATAGCATCCCGGCGTTCGCGCCAGGAGGACGCCAGTACAGCGGCTGAGCGTACATCGAGCCCGCGACACGAGCGTTGAACGTGCGATCCAGCTGAACCGATCTGGCTTTATCCCAGGATAGCCCGGGAACGACGTACTGGCCGCTTCGGCTGTTGTCGCCATGATAGGTCAGAACGGAGCCGTCTTGAGCAAGGGCGGATAGCGGCGATAGCGCAAGTGCAAATAGTCCCACCCTCCAGGCAGGACGGGCTGTCCTCGAAAAAGCGCGTCGGATGTTCATGTCCGCCTAACAGCCCCGCGCTGCTCCGGTTCCATCATCGTGGGGCAGATGAGCTGAGGCGTTTCGCTCTCGCGCTCATCGAGCGTCGGTTTCACTCGCTCTTCGCGAGGACGTCGACGACCTCGTACAAATGAGGATCGATGTCGTCGGTGAGACTTCCGAATTGACTCCAGGCTTTGCGAAATTCAGGTGATTGGTGCGCGGCCCGTAGGAGATCACGGCTTTCCCATTGAATGTAATTCACGATACGACGCCCATCGAGGCTGCGATGCAGGCTGACGGAAATGAACCCCGGCTGACGCTGCATGAAGCGAGCTCGCTCCCTCATGAGCGATAGGGCTTCGGCCTGCTTCTCCGGTTCGGCTTCGATGATGGTAATTTGCGTGACCGGCTGCTGGCCGATCTGGATCTGTGGCATGGCGATCTCCTTTCACGACATTATCGATCGATTTCCCCAAACACGATGTCCAGCGACCCGATGATCGCTGAGACGTCGGCGAGCAAGTGGCCGCGGCAGAGTAGGTCCATCGCCTGCAGATGCGCGAACGATGGAGCGCGGATCTTGCACCTGTAGGGTTGGTTGGTCCCATCGGAAACCAGATACACGCCGAACTCGCCCTTGGGGGCTTCCACTGCCGCATAGATCTCCCCGGCAGGCACGTGAAAGCCTTCTGTGTAAAGCTTGAAATGATGGATCAGGGCCTCCATCGAGCGCTTCATCTCGCCGCGGCGCGGAGGAAAGATCTTGTTGTCCTGCACTGCGACCGGACCTTGCCCGTCAGGAGCCCGGAGTTTGGCGATGCACTGTCTCATGATGCGCACCGACTGGCGCATTTCTTCCATGCGGACCAGATAGCGGTCATAGCAGTCACCGTTCTTGCCAATCGGAATGTCGAAATCCATCTCCGGATAGCATTCATAGGGCTGTGCCTTGCGAAGGTCCCAGGCGGCGCCGGAGCCACGCACCATGACGCCCGAGAATCCCCACTCCCAGGCTTGCTTCAACGTCACCCTGCCGATGTCGACGTTGCGCTGCTTGAAGATGCGAAGTCCCGTCAGCAACCGATCCAGATCGTCCACCACGCGCAGGAACGGATCGCAAAAGGCTTCGATGTCATCGATCAGCTTCGGTGGCAGGTCCTGATGCACGCCACCGACACGGAAGTAATTGGCGTGCATGCGCGCGCCGGATGCGCGCTCGTAGAACACCATCAGCTTCTCCCGCTCTTCGAAGCCCCACAGCGGTGGAGTGAGCGCCCCGACGTCCATCGCCTGGGTTGTGATGTTGAGCAGGTGCGAGAGCAGGCGTCCGATTTCACAGAACAGCACGCGAATCAGTTGGCCGCGGCGCGGCACTTCCAGGCCAAGCAGCCGCTCCGCTGCGAGGCAGAACGCATGCTCCTGGTTCATCGGCGCGACATAGTCGAGCCGGTCGAAATACCCGATCGATTGCTGATAGGTCTTGTTTTCGATCAGCTTTTCGGTTCCGCGATGGAGCAGGCCGATGTGAGGATCGACGCGACGGACCACCTCGCCATCAAGCTCCAGCACCAGGCGCAGCACGCCGTGGGCCGCCGGATGCTGCGGCCCAAAATTGATGGTGAAATTGCGGAGGCCTTCTTCCTCCATGGCGAACTCACGGCTGCGGCTGCGGGTCCGCGCCCGGCGTAGCAGCAACGCGGCCCAAGCCTTGGTCGTTCCTAAAGCTCCCGCAGCCTCCTCCGGCCCCGCTGCGAGGAACTACACGGCCGCATCGCGTCCCGGCCCGAACCTAGGAACACGTGCGTTTGCATTCCGTTGAGCAGGGTGCAGGGCAGACGGGGTGAGCACGATAGGCTGCGACATGGTTTCTGTGCGACGGAGGCGCGGCGACCCGGAGGCGGAGGTTTCGGAGGAGATCGTCGAAAAAGGCGACATCTATTTTGCCTACCGACCCCGGATCGAGGAAGATAAGGCCGAAGACCTCGGCGACATCCAGCGCTTCTACATGGTGATGAAGCCGGAACGACAGGCCCGGCTTCGTGTGGCGGTGCTCGGGCGCAAGCGGCTGCCCGAGGCGCGTGATCATGAACGCATCTGGGGGTTCATCGAAGCGATCAAGTCCGGTCCCGCCGTCGAGAACGAATTCCGTGAGCATCATTATGCGACCAGGACGCGCGGTGAACGCACGCTGCCGCCGGTCCGGCCCGCCGGCGAAGGCGTCTATGCGCTAATCAAGCGCGGTCGCAATCTCCATTTGAGCTATGAACTCGAACTGCCACCGCGGCCCGGCGAAGTCCAGGAGGAGCTGAATATCGAGCGCCAGGCGGCATACATTCTGTCTATCAAGAACCCCGAGGCCGGGTCTCCGCCCGGCGCGGGACTGTCAGAGCGGGAAGAGGCGCATTACCCCAAACCGGTCGAGCGGCAATTCCGCGGCCGGCGCTTCGCATCGGAAGACCCGCATCTGCTCGACTATGAAGGCGCCGAGTTCATCCTGATCGGCGCGCGCGTCGATCCCGAGCGCGCCTATGGGGTCAATATCGAGACCGAACACGAGACGGCCCGCAATGCCGACATTTTCCGCCAGCTCAAGATGTCGCCGCGCGAGCATCCCATCGGTCCGCTGATCAAGGGCGAATGGCAATAAAGGCAGTGCATGGTCGGCTTTCCAGGCACTTGAACTATGGAGACCGCATATGAACCGGACGATCGAACTCTTGGCGCAAGGCCAGAGCTGCTGGATGGATGATCTCACCCGGCGAATGATCAATAGCGGCGATCTGGCACGGCGGGTTGGCGAGGAAGGCTTGCGTGGTATCACGTCGAATCCGGCCATCTTCGAGAAGGCGGTCGCGGAAGGCGCGGATTACGACGATGACATCGTTCGCGCAGCCGTGGCGGGCCGATCCCCAGCCGGGATTTATGAAGAACTCATTACCAGCGACGTACGGAACGCCTGTGATATCCTGCGCCCGGTGTATGAGGAGACCGCGGGCGTCGACGGCTTCGTAAGCCTCGAAGTATCGCCCCACCTCGCGCACGACACAGAGGCCTCGATCGAGGAGGCGCGGAGGCTGTGGACATTGGTCGACCGACCCAACCTGTTCATCAAGATTCCCGGCACTCCGGCAGGGGTTCCGGCCATCGAGCAGCTGCTGTTCGAAGGCATCAACGTCAACATCACGCTGCTGTTCTCGATCGCCCGCTACGAGGCAGTGGCCGAGGCCTACCTGCGAGCGCTTGAACGGCGGCTGGACGCAGGCCAGCCGATCGAACGCATCGCTTCGGTCGCAAGTTTTTTCCTCAGTCGCATCGATGTGCTCGTCGATCGACTACTGCGGCAGCGCATCGTGCCCGACCGCCTGCCTCCCGATCCAGATCCACGCAGCCTTCTGGGCAAGGTCGCGACCGCGAACGCCAAGCTCGCTTATCAGGCATTTAGCCATATCCGGGCGAGTAACCGCTGGATGGCGCTCGCCGAGAAAGGCGGGCGGGTACAGCGGATGCTATGGGCGAGCACCAGCACCAAGAACCCGGACTATCCGGATCTCATGTATGTCGAGCCGTTGATCGGTCCAATGACCATCAACACGATGACGCGCAAGACCATCGCAGGGTTCCGCGACCACGGCACTGTGCAGGCCACGGTCACGCACGATGTGCAGCGCGCGCGGCGCGTCATGGAAGATCTGGGTCGGCTTGGGGTGTCGTTCGATCTGGTCACGGCCCAGCTCGAGAACGACGCGGTCCAGAAGTTCATCGATCCGTTCGACTCGCTGCTCAAGCTGTTCGCCGCCAAGGGTGAGCGCGCTGTGGCGTTCCGTGATGTGGACGATCTGCGCGCAGAGGCCCGCCGGCTGCGGCGACTGGTGATCCGCATGACGACGGAAGCGGGCTCGGGTCATCCCACCTCTTGCATGTCGTGCGCCGATATCGTGGCCGCGCTGTTCTTCCGCGAGATGCGCTGGGATCCGCTCGATGCGGCCGCGCGCAATGTCGATACGTTCGTTCTGTCGAAGGGCCATGCGGCGCCAATCCTGTGGGCGGCCTTGCACGAAGCCGGCGCCATCAGCGAGGATCCGCTGTCACTGCGGCGAATCGATAGCACGCTGGAAGGCCATCCGACTCCGCTCAATCCATGGGTCAGGGTCGCGACCGGATCGCTCGGACAGGGGCTTGCGGCGGCCAATGGGCTCGCAGCGGCGAACCGCCTGGACCGCATCGATGCCCGCGTGTTCTGCCTGCTTGGCGACGGCGAATGCTCGGAAGGCTCAGTGTGGGAGGCCGCGCAGTTTGCTTCGCTCAATGGCCTTGCGAACGTGACGGCGATCGTTGACATCAACGGTCTCGGCCAGAGCGAGGCGGCGCCCTATCACCACGATACCGCGGTGTTCGCGCGTCGGTTCGCGAGCTTCGGCTGGCGCACCATCGAGATCGACGGTCACGATATGACAGCGATCCTTGCGGCATTTCGGACCGCGCATGACGGTGGCCCGACCGCCATCCTCGCGCGTACCATCAAGGGCAAAGGGGTCTCGTTCCTGGAAGGAGCGGACGGATGGCACGGCAAACCGCTCGACCGCAAGCAGATGGCGCAGGCACTCGACGAACTGGGCGATGAGACGCAGGCGCCGCCCGTCGTCGAGCCACGTCGGGTCGGCCAGATGGCGCGCCCGCAGCGGGTGGCCGCGACACACTCCCCTCCCGCCTATCGGCTGGGTGATAAGGTCGCCACCCGCGAGGCGTTCGGGCACGCGCTGGAGAAGCTCGCTGGCGAGGAGCCCGCGCTGGTAGCGCTTGACGGCGACGTGAAGAACTCCACCGGAACAGAGCCGTTCGCGGCCCGATACCCGGAACGGTTCTTCGAGAGTTTCATCGCCGAGCAGAACATGGTCGGCGTCGCCCTCGGACTCGCAGCGGCGGGCAAGATCCCATGTGCAGCGACGTTCGCCTGCTTCCTCACGCGCGCTTATGATTTCATCCGCATGGCGCAGTATTCGCGGCCCGCCCATCTCGTCCTGTGCGGCAGCCATTGCGGCGTGTCGATCGGCGAGGACGGCCCGTCACAGATGGGCCTTGAGGATCTTGCCATGTTCCGCGCCCTGATCGAAAGTACGGTTTTGTATCCGGCAGATGCGGTGAGCGCCGAGCAGCTGACCGCGATGGCGGCGCGTACCAATGGCATCGTCTACATCCGGACGACACGGCCCAAGACACCGGTGATCTACTCCAATGCGGAGGAGTTTCCGATCGGCGGCAGCAAGGTACTGCGCTCGTCGCTGCAAGATCGGCTCACTGTCGTTGCGGCTGGTATTACCGTGCATGAGGCGTTGGCCGCTTCCGACATGCTCGATGCACGTGGGATTTCGATCCGCGTGATTGATGCCTACTCGGTGAAGCCTATCGATGTCGTCACGCTATCGGCAGCCGCTCGTGATACCGGGGGGCTGATTGTCGTCGAGGACCACGCGATCGATGGCGGGCTGGGCGATGCCGTGTCGACCGCGGTTGGCTCGACGGCGCCGGTGCATCGGCTGGGGATTGCACGACTGCCGCGCTCTGGCACGAAAGACGAATTGCTCGACAGGTACGGCATTTCGCGCCGCTCGATTGAAGAGAAGGTCCTGCAGTTGGCTGCCTGAAACAAAAATAAACCCCGCCATCCAATGATTGGAATGACGGGGCTCGAGCTTTCACTTTTTCAAGGATTCCACCTTTCAAAAGTTACTTGCTCTGACTGGATAACTGCCACACGGCGCAGTCGTTCCCGGAAATTTTCGTCCGCGGCGGCTTGTGTTAATGTAGCCTAGTTCCCCGGCATCCAAATAAGAAGTTCCCGGAGCACCGTGCTGAACCTGCCCCTTGAATCACGCCCCGCTCCAGGTCGGTGCTGGAGCGAAAAGAGGGAGTGGGCGACGGCCAAGCGTCCGTTACTTCAACGGCCTATCTGGCCGCCGTTTCCGGCGATGCACGGATACTCTAAAATCAGGTGCCTTACCATCGGTGAGAGGCTCAGGCGGTGGCGGAACTCTGGTTATGCTGCTGGCTCGGCCGCGCGATTCCATGCAGCGCCTTGGCAGTCCCTGCCGACTGGCGCACCAAATCGCTAAGCGACACGATGCCGACCAGGCGCTTGTTCCGGTCCACCACGGGCAATCGCCGTACCTGGATCTCACTCATGTTCGTACAGACGTGAGATATGTCCTCGTCGTCGAAGCAGTATTTCACCGCTTGGGTCATCGCGTCACGGACCTTGCTGTTCGGGCCTTTGCCGTCCGCGATGCAGCGCACCGCAATATCGCGGTCTGTGATCATGCCCACGAGGCGGTCACCTTCACCCACGGGCAATACGCCACAATCGCACTCTTTCATCAGCTTTGCTGCATTCTGTATCGTGTCGTTAGGATTTACGACTTTCGCGTCGCGCGTCATCACATCGCTGATCTTCTTCATGATCAACTCCTATGCCAGTCTGCCCCGACAGATTTCGATGATGCGGGGGCTTCTTCGATTGATATGTCAACACAACGGAGGCGACGATCGCGCGTTCCAAAGACGATACTGGTTCTGATCCGTGCAGAGACGAGAGCGTCACGGCCTGTTTCAGCCTGGCCCCACCGCCATGCCCTTCTCGGCGAGTTCCTTCTTCGCATGCTCGTTCTTGCCGAGGTGTGTCAGACGCATCCCGCGCAGCACGTTCGGAGCCTTGGTGAACTGGACATTGTCATAACCCACGATCTCGACGCGGTTGCCCCATGGATCGCGAAAATCGAGGAAGGGTCCATCGATCACGGCGACACCTGCGGCATCCAGCGCCTTGCGCGCCGCTTCCTTGTCGTCGACCACGAGCCCGAAATGGCGGCCGTCGTCCGCTGCTTGCCGGCGGCCTTTCTGCAGCGCGATGAACTGGTCGCCCAGATCGATGAAGGCCATGGTGTCGGTCTTGCCACGTAGCTCGAAGCTGAACAGACGGCCGTAGAATGCCAGTGCTTCTTCGATCTCTCCGACCTCCAAAGCTATGTGGTTGAAGCCAATGGCGCGCGGCCTTGCGAACTCAGTCATTGGATTCTCCTCTTTTGCCTACCTATCGATCAGGTGGGTAGACTCAGCCCAGGCCGCAATCGGGTATGAGTGCCCCAGCCACGGCGGACCTCGAGCGATCAGAAAGCGAATCCATGCCACAGCGCGTTGCTCCCCATTACGTTGCCTTGGGAACAGCGCTGACACGGCTGCATTTTGTCAGCGAAGAGATAGGTTCCTTGCGATGGCGGCGCCCGGTTGACTGACATTCTGTTAGCCATCGGGCCTCATCCCACCAATCTCCACCTTCCATCCCCCGCGCGCTTCAGGGCCGGGTCGCTCACCCGCACATGCTCGGCGAGGAAATCGATGAATGCACGGACGCGTGCCGGGAGCGGGGCTGTGTGTCCGACATAGACGGCGTGGATGTCTTCGCGGTCGCCGGGATTGTAGCTTTGCAGCACCGGCACGAGGCGGCCGGATTCGATGTCGGGGCCGATGTGGAAGAGGGCGAGGCGCGCGAGCCCGACGCCGCCGAGCGCAAGGCGGCGCGCGGCTTCGCCGTCGCTGGCGCGCGCGACGGGCGGCGGCACCGCTTCCTCGGTGTGGTCGCCGCGCTTGAATGGCCAGCCGCGGATACTGCGCGGAAAGGTCCAGCCGATGCCGCGGTGATCGGCGAGATCGGCCGGCGTCTTCGGCGTGCCGCAGCGTGCGAGATAGTCCGGCGCGCCGACCACGACCATGCGGCTGGTGCCGAGTTTCCGTGCGACGAGACGCGACGCACGCAATGGGCCGACACGGATCGCGACGTCGGCGCGTTCCTGCATCAGGTCGATCAGCGTGTCCGTGAGCACGAGATCGAGCGTGACGTCGGGATGCTCTTCCAGGAAGCGCGGGATCAGCGGCATCACATGCAGCATGCCGAACGGAATGTTGCTGTTTACCGTGAGGCGACCGCGCGGGGCCGCACCGGAGGCCGCCTCGCGTTCGGCTTCCTCCATCTCTGCGAGGATCCGCACGGCCCGCTGGTAGAACGCCTGGCCTTCTTCGGTCAGGGTCAGCTTGCGCGTGGTGCGGTTGACCAGGCGCGAGCCGAGCCGTGCCTCGAGCCGCGAGATCAACTTGCTCACGCCCGACGGCGTCAGGCGCAGTTTTTGCGCGGCCTGGGTGAAGCCGCCTAAGTCGACGACGCGGACGAAAACCTCCATCTCAGCGGAGCGGTTGGTGTCGAAGCGGGCCATGTTGAATTCACGTCACAAATGATTGGATTGCGGACATTCTAATGGTTTTGCTGCGGTGCGGCTATCTGCGTGGCTCGTCTCATCCATCGGAGCCACGCATGCCTCCCGCCGTCCTTGCGCTCACCGCTGGTGCCTTCGGCATCGGCACCACCGAATTCATCATCATGGGCCTGTTGCTCCAGGTCGCCGCCGAGATGCATGTCTCGGTGCCGGTCGCGGGCCTGCTGATCTCCGGCTATGCGCTCGGCGTGTTCGTCGGCGCGCCGGTGCTGACGCTCGCCACACGGCGCATGCCGCGGAAGTCCGTGCTGCTGGCGCTGATGGCGATCTTCACGCTGGGCAATGCCGCCTGCGCACTGGCGCCGAATTACGAACTGCTGATGGCCGCGCGCGTGCTGACATCGCTCGCCCACGGTACCTTCTTCGGCGTGGGGTCGGTGGTGGCGACGAGCCTCGTCGCCGAAGACAAGCGGGCCTCGGCGATTGCCACCATGTTCATCGGCCTCACGGTCGCGACACTGCTGGGTGTGCCCTTCGGCGCCTGGTTCGGCCTGATGCTCGGCTGGCGCGCGGCATTCTGGGCCGTGACGGTCATCGGCGTGATCGCCTTTGCTGTGGTCGCCGCGCTCGTGCCCGGCCATGTCGGCAACGACGACAAGCCGGTCTCGCTTGCCGAGGAAGTCTCGGTGCTCGGCCGCCCGCAGGTGCTGCTCGGCCTTGCCATGACCGTGTTCGGCTTTGCCGGCCTGTTCGTCGTCTTCACCTATATCCAGCCGATCCTGACGCGCTTC
The DNA here is from genome assembly GCF_041357655.1 of Bradyrhizobium sp. DN3. NCBI lineage: Bacteria > Pseudomonadati > Pseudomonadota > Alphaproteobacteria > Hyphomicrobiales > Nitrobacteraceae > Bradyrhizobium > Bradyrhizobium sp. DN3. The sequence continues at coordinate 36,326 of NZ_JAULLN010000015.1, forward strand.
ACCGGCTTTTCGGAGGCCGCGGTCTCGCCGATCCTGCTGGTGTTCGGCGTCGGGCTCGCGATCGGCAACGTCGCCGGCGGCAAGCTCGCCGACCGTGGCCTTGCCGGCGCGCTGATCGGAACGCTCGCCGCGCTCGCCATAGTGCTTCTTGGCCTTGCCGCCGTGCTGTCGGTCAAGATCCCGGCGGTCGTGCTGATCCTGCTGCTGGGCATCGCCGCTTTTGCAACCGTCGCCCCGCTCCAGCTTCGCGTGCTGGAAGCGGCAGGCCCCAATGGCCGCACGCTCGCCTCCAGCCTCAACATCGCCGCGTTCAATCTTGGCAACGCCCTCGGCGCCTGGGCCGGCGGTGTCACCATCGATCGCGGGCTCGGCCTTTCGGCGCTCCCTCTGGTCGCAGCCGGCATCACCGCCGTCGGTCTTGTGCTGGCGCTGTGGAGCCTCCGGCTGGACCGCGCGCAAGCCGCCGTTGCGGCTTGTCCGGCGGAATAGCGCAGCGGCGCGTTCGCGGACAATTCGCCGCGCCGCGCCATCGCGCCATGCAGAAAACGCACCTGTACACGTCCTTTCGCCATCCGTAACGTCTGCGGTGCAATTTCAGGAGATGCGACGTGGCGAAGACGACGACCAGGAAAAAAGCTGCTTCGAAGAAACCGGCAAAGACCGCCAGCAAGAAAAGCACAAGCCGCAAGGGCGTCGTTGCGAAGAAGGCAAAGAAAGCCACGCGGCTCAAGCCAGCCTCATCGCGCCGTCCCAAGGGGCCGGCCTGGCAATGGTCGGCGGTCGAGACTGCGGCTGCCATCCGCTCCGGTGCAATCTCCGCCGTCGAGACCGTCGAAGCGCATCTCGAACGGATGCACGCCATCAATCCGAGGCTGAACGCCGTCGTCGTCGATCTCTCGGAAGAGGCGTTGAAGGCTGCGCACGCGGCCGACAGGCAGCGCGCGAAGGGCGGCGAGCTCGGCCTCCTGCATGGCGTGCCCATAACCATCAAGGAGAATGTCGACTACGAAGGCCGGCCAAATTTCAACGGCGTTCCCGCCAACGAGGACCTCATCGCGCCGTCGGATTCCCCCGTGGTGCGCAACTTGAAAAAGGCCGGTGCGATCGTCATCGGACTCACCAATACGCCGGAATTCTCCTTCCGCGGCTTCACCGACAATCCTCTGCACGGGCTGACACTGAATCCCTGGGATCCGAACATCACCTGCGGTGGCTCTTCCGGCGGCGCAGGCTCGGCGGTCGCCGTCGGCATCGGCACCATCGCCCATGGCAACGACATCGGCGGCTCGTTGCGTTGGCCCGCGCACTGCAATGGCATTGCCACCATCAAGCCGACGCAGGGACGCATCCCCGCTTTTAACGGAAGCGCCACCGCCGAGCGGCCGATGCTGGCCCATCTGATGTCGGCGCAGGGGCCGCTCGCCCGTCACGTCGCCGACGTTCGCCTCGCACTGGAGGTGATGAGCCAACGCGATCCGCGCGATCCCTGGTGGGTGCCGGCGCCGCTGGCCGGACCGAAGCCGAAGGGGCCGATCAAGGTCGCGCTGGCAAAGATCCCCGATGACATGGACGTCGATCCGCAGGTCACCGCGGCGCTGCGCCAAGCCGCGGATCATCTTGAGCGTTCCGGCTATCGCGTCAGCGAGGTCGAGGTGCCCGACATCAACGGCGTCTGGCAGACCTGGTGCGACATCATCACCAACGAGACCGTGGTGATGCAGGAAGCCAGCATGCTGAAGGTCACCTCCGAGGATTTTCACAAGGCCTGGGGCGGCATGAAGACCAAGGCCAACGTGCTCGATCTCAAAGCCTGGATGCAGGCGACGGCCGCGCGCAATGGCCACATCCGCGCCTGGCAATTGTTCTTCGAGGAGTATCCGGTCGTGCTGGCGCCGACCACGGTGAAGCCGACGCCGGGCCCGCGCGAGGACACGGTCAGTCCCGAGCGCGTGCGCGAGATCTTCTGGGGCGAGATCCGCTTCATTTCGGCGATCAACGTGCTGGGCCTGCCCGGCGCGGTGGTGCCGGTGGCCCTCCATGACGGCAAGCCGATCGGCGTGCAGCTCATTGCTGGGCGCTATCGCGAGGATCTTGCGCTCGATGCGGCGGCCGCGATCGAGAAGCGTGCCGGCGTGCTCGCCCACAGGCTGTGGGAGCAGATGGCTTAGGTGTAGCCTGGCTATCGCCGCGTTGACTGCCTTCTCCCCAAAGGGGGAGAAGGCAAAAGCAACGCCGCTGTCGCAGCAAACCTCGTCAATTCGTTAATCCAGTTTAACCCGAATTCTGGCCACCTCGCCAACAAGCGTTAGGGTTACTTCCTCGATCTCTAGGCGAATTATTGTCCGCTTTACCACCCGCCTCTAACAGGAGGACGGCGGACAACGCACATGCCGTGAGGCCAATAAGTGCGGCCCGCCCCACGCGGAGGTGGCACGATGCGCAACGAGACGATCGCTATTCACGCCGGCTACGAACCGGAAGCCACCACGCACGCCGTCGCCGTGCCGATCTACCAGACCGCGGCCTACGCCTTCGACAGCGCCGATCATGGCGCCGCGCTCTTCAATCTCGAGGCCGAGGGCTTTCGTTACAGCCGGATCGCCAATCCGACCAGCGCGGTGTTGGAGAAGCGCATTGCGCAGCTCGAAGGCGGCGTCGGCGCGCTCGCGGTTGCGACCGGCCAGGCGGCCCTGCATTTCGCCTTTGTCAATGTCGCCGATCATGGCGGCAACATCGTTTCCGTGCCGCAGCTCTACGGCACCACGCACACGCTGCTCTCGCACATCCTGCCGCGGCAGGGCATCACCGGCCGCTTCGCCGAGAGCGACAAGCTAGATGCGATCGAGAAGCTGATCGACGAGAATACCCGCGCCGTGTTCGCCGAGACCATCGGCAATCCCGCCGGCAATGTCTGCGACATCGAGGGGCTGGCGAAAATCGCGCACGCCCACGGCGTGCCGCTGATCGTCGACAACACGGTCGCGACCCCCATTCTGCTCAAGCCGTTCGACTACGGCGCCGACATCGCCGTGCATTCGCTGACCAAGTTCCTGGGCGGCCACGGCACCACGCTCGGTGGCGCCATCGTCGATTCCGGAAACTTCCCGTGGGCGAAATACGCCGACCGCTTCCCGGCTTACAACAAGCCGGACGCGTCCTATCATGGCCTCGTCTATGCCGAACGCTTTGGCAGGACCGCCTATATCGAGCGCGCGCGCAGCGTCTATCAGCGCACCATGGGCTCGGTGCTCTCGCCGTTCAACGCCTTCCTGCTGCTCCAGGGCATCGAGACCGTGGCGCTGCGCATGGAGCGTCACGTCGAGAACGCCCGCAAGGTCGCCGAATTCCTGCGTAATGATCCGCGCGCCGCCTGGGTCAATTACACGGGTTTCCCGGACAGCCCCTATTATCCGCTGGTGCAGAAATATCTGAACGGTAACGCCTCCTCGCTGTTCACCTTCGGCATCAAGGGCGGCATGGAAGCCGGCAAGACTTTCTACGATGCGCTGAAGCTGATCACGCGCCTCGTCAACATCGGCGATGCCAAGTCGCTCGCCTGCCATCCGGCCTCGACCACGCACCGGCAGATGTCGGCAGAGCAGCAGCGTGTCGCTGGTGTCTTGCCGGAGACGATCCGCCTGTCGATTGGCATCGAGCATTCCGCCGACATCATCGAGGACATCGACCAGGCGCTGGAAAAGGCCTGTCCGTCGTCGCGCCTCCAGGCCGCGGAGTAGGCCAGGGCGCCGATGACGATCTTGATCGACAGGGATCAAGTGATGTCGAGCCCGGCACTGGTGCCGGCCGGGGGTGATCTCGCGCTTGATCGGGGCGGCGCCGAGCTGACCATCGGGCTGATCAACAACATGCCGGACCCGGCGCTGAAGGCGACCGAGCGACAGTTCATGAAGCTGCTCCAGGCCGCCGCGGGCCCGCGCCGCATCCGCTTCCACTGCTTCTCGCTTCCTTCCGTGAAGCGATCGCCGGAAGCGAAGTGGCACGTCGAGAGTGAATATTCCGATCTTGCGGATCTCAAGCGCCAGAGATTCGACGGACTGATCGTGACCGGCGCCGAACCGGTCGCGCCGGAGCTCGACCAGGAGCCGTACTGGCGCGATCTGACCGACCTCGTCGACTGGGCCAAGATCAACACACGCTCGACGATCTGGTCGTGCCTCGCCGCGCATGCGGCGGTGCTGCATCTCGACCGTATCGAACGACGGCGGCTGCCGGCCAAATGTCACGGCATCTTCGACTGCGAAGCCGTAGCGCATGATCCCCTGACGCGCGGTGCGCCTGCGCCGCTCAAGGTCTCGCATTCGCGCCTGAACGAGATCGCCGAGGACGACCTCGTTCAGGCCGGATACCAGGTGCTGACACGTTCGGAGGAGGCTGGCGTCGATGTCTTCGTCCGCCAATATGCCAGCCGCTTCGTGTTCTTCCAGGGCCACCCGGAATATGATGCCCTATCGCTCCAGCGCGAATATCTGCGCGACATCGGCCGCTATCTCGCGCGTGAGCGCGAGAACTATCCGAACCTGCCCGTGAGTTATTTTGACGCAGCGACGGAAGAGAAACTGGCCCGCTTCGAGAAACAGGCGCGGCACCAGCGCCATCCGGCGCTCACCAACGAATTGCCTGCGCTGAATTTGCGCGCCGATATCGCCGCCGGCAGCGCAGCGGCGGCATTGTTCCGGAACTGGCTGCAATATCTCGGCGCGGATGCCGACGCGCCGGTCTCGGTGCGCTAGCCAAAGGGATGTTGGTTTCGCGTTAGGATTACTTGAGCGTTAGGCTTGCCTCAACCAGCGCACGAATGTTTCAGTAGAGAAATACGAAATCGCAGGAAACGCAGCGTGTGGTCGGAACTCCAGGGACGCGTGAGCAATCGGCTGGCCCGGCATTTCCGCGCCGCGCCGCACCGGTTGCCTGCGCGCGCGCCGATCGTGAGCTTCACCTTCGACGATGCCCCCGATAGCGCCGCAGGCGAAGGTGCCGAGCTCCTGGAGCAGCATGACGGTCGCGGCACGTTCTACCTCTCCGGCAGCTTGATCGATCAGCCGTCGGACCATTGGCATGGGCTGTCGAATGACGCGATCGTGCGGCTTCACCGGACCGGTCACGAGATTGCCTGCCACACCTTCTCGCATCAGTGCGCGGTCGATCTCGACGCGGCCGCTATGGCGCGCGAGATCGAGCGAAACCGCAACTATTTCCGCAGCATCGATTCCTCGATCGTGCTGCAGAACTTCGCCTATCCGTATGGCCTCGCCTCGGTCTGGCGCAAGCCGCAGCTTACAAGGGCCTACCGTTCGGCGCGCGGCATCCTTCCCGGCGTTAACAGCGACGTCATCGACCTCCAGTTCCTGCGCGCGTCGCCTTTGATCGATTGCGAGATCGATGCGGCCGGCATCGACCGCTATTTCGATGAGGCGGTCGAAAGCGGCGGCTGGCTGATCTTCTACGGCCACGACGTCGCCAACGCGCCGAGCCCCTTTGGCTGCACGCCGCAATTGATGCGCCATGCGCTGAAGGCGGCCCGGAAACGCAATATGCCGATCGTGACGGTCGCGGAAGCTTTGCGACGGATCGGGGTGTAGCGGTTTTCTTCCTTCTCCCCTTGTGGGAGAAGGTGGCGCGAAGCGCCGGATGAGGGGTTGTCTCAGCATAGTAGTCTCTATCGAGTTCGCGGATAGAACCCCTCACCCGCCGAGCTTCGCTCGGCACCCTCTCCCGGAAGGGGAGAGGGAAGACTGCCTTTGCCCCGCAAACGGCCTTGCCACGCCCGCGTCAGCATGCGACTGGCCTTGTGACGAATCCACGGCCTTGTTCCAGACACGCCCATGTCCTCCCCTTCCACCGCTCCACTGCCAGCGCCGGCCAACGGCCGCGATGCGTTGTCGGTGCTGCATTCGGTGTTCGGACTGCCGGGGTTCCGCGGCGCGCAGGGCGAGATCATCCGGCACGTGACGGATGGCGGCAATTGTCTGGTGCTGATGCCGACTGGCGGCGGCAAGTCGCTCTGCTATCAGCTCCCCTCACTGCTGCGCGAGGGCTGCGGCATCGTGGTCTCGCCGCTGATCGCGCTGATGCGCGACCAGGTCGCCGGCCTGATCGAAGCCGGCGTCAACGCGGCCGCGCTGAACTCGTCGCTGACTCCGCAGGAGGCCTCGGCGGTGGAGCGCCGCCTGATCGCGGGCGATCTCGACCTGCTCTATGTTGCGCCGGAACGGCTGGTGACGCCGCGCTGCCTCTCGATGCTGGCGCAGGCGAAGGTGGCGCTGTTCGCGATCGACGAAGCCCATTGCGTCTCGCAATGGGGCCATGATTTCCGGCCCGAATATGTCGGTTTGTCCATCATCGCCGAGCGCTTTCCCGACGTTCCGCGCATCGCGCTGACCGCGACCGCCGACGAGCTGACGCGCAAGGAGGTCGTGGCGCGGCTTCAGTTGACGGGCGCCCCGCAATTCGTCTCCAGCTTCGACCGGCCCAACATCCGCTACGAGATCGTCGACAAGCGCAATGCGGTGTCGCAGCTGAAGGAATTCATCCGCGAGCGTCACATGGGCGATGCGGGCGTGGTCTATTGCCTGTCCCGCAACCGCGTCGAGGAGGTCGCAGCCGCGCTTCAAGACGCCGATATTGCCGCGCTGCCCTATCATGCCGGCCTCGATAGCAGCGTGCGTTCGCGGAACCAGGACCGCTTCCTCAACGAAGACGGCATCGTCATCGTTGCGACCATCGCGTTCGGCATGGGCATCGACAAGCCCGACGTGCGCTTCGTCGCCCATCTCGATCTGCCCAAGAGCATCGAGGCCTATTATCAGGAGACGGGACGCGCCGGCCGCGACGGCAAGCCGTCGGCCGCCTGGATGGCCTATGGCCTCTCGGACATCGTGCAGCAGCGCCGCATGATCGACGAATCCAACGCGTCCGACGATTTCAAGCGGGTCTCGATCGGCAAGCTCGACGCGCTGGTCGGTCTTGCCGAGACTCCGCACTGCCGGCGCCGGCGGCTGCTCGCCTATTTCGGCGAGATCGTGATGGGCGAGAGTTGCGGCAATTGCGATAATTGCCTGACGCCGCCGAAGATGCGCGACGGCAAGGTGCTGGCGCAGAAGCTGCTGTCCTGCGTCTACCGCACCGGGCAACGTTTTGGCGCGATGCACCTGATCGACGTGCTGGTCGGGCGCCTGACCGAGAAGGTGACGCAGTTCCGCCACGACAAGCTGTCGGTGTTCGGCATCGGCCGCGAGCTCAACGAAAAGCAGTGGCGCACGGTGCTGCGGCAATTGGTGGCAATGGGGCATTTGCAGAGCGACAGCGAAGCATTCGGCGCGCTGAAGCTGACGGATTCTTCGCGCGGCGTGCTGCGCGGCGAAACGGCGGTGTGGCTGCGCGAGGAAGCGCCCGGCACCCGCATCCGCTCAAGCCGGGCCAAATCGCGCCGCGGCGACCTCGCGCTCGCGGCGAGCGCGCCGCAAGGCGATGTCGATCCCGAATTGCGCGCGCGGCTGCGCTCCTGGCGTTCCGACATCGCCCGCGAGCGCGGCGTGCCCGCCTATGTCGTGCTGCACGATGCCACCATCGACGGCATCGTCCGGGCCTGGCCGACGACGCTGGACGAACTGCGCAACGTGCCCGGCATCGGCGACAAGAAGCTCGAGCATTACGGCGACGAACTGCTGCAGATCATCAGGACGAGGTAGGGCAACGCAGCGTTTGTTGTCGCGCTCAACTCCCTCCCACGTCATCCCGGACAAGCGTAAGCGCAGGTCCGGGATCCATAATCACAGGAAGAAGTTGTTGCGGCAGGCTGGCAACCACGAGTCTTCGCCAAACGAGGCGCGGTGGTTATGAGTCCCGGCCTTCGCCGGGACGACAGCTGTGTATGAGGCGGGAGCTGAGTGCCTCACCCATTCCGGAACGCGTACGCATACCCGTTCAGCGCAGGCGCGCCGCCGAGATGGGCGTAGAGGATCTTCGCGCCCTTCTCGAAATAGCCTTTCTTCGCAAGATCGATCAGGCCCTGCATCGACTTGCCCTCGTAGACGGGGTCGGTGATCATGCCTTCGAGCCGCGCGGTGAGGCGGATCGCTTCCTTGGTCTCTTCCGACGGCACGCCATAGGCGGGATAGGCATAGTCCTCGATCAGCACGACGTCATCGGCGACGAGCTCCTTGCCGAGCTCGACGAGCTTGGCCGTGTTCTGCGCGATCTCGAGCACCTGGGCCTTGGTCTGGCTAGGGGTGAACGATGCATCGATGCCGATCACCTTGCGGGCGCGGCCGTCGGCGGCGAAGCCGACCAGCATGCCGGCATGGGTCGAGCCGGTGACGGTGCAGACGACGATGTAGTCGAACTTGAAGCCGAACTCTTTCTCCTGCTTGCGGACTTCCTCGGCGAAGCCGACATAGCCGAGGCCGCCGAATTTGTGCACGGAGGCGCCGGCGGGAATCGCGTAAGGCTTGCCGCCCGCCGCCTTCACCTCCTCGATCGCCTGCTCCCAGCTCTTGCGGATGCCGATGTCGAAGCCGTCATCGACCAGGCGCACGTCGGCGCCCATGATGCGCGAGAGCATGATGTTGCCGACGCGGTCATAGACCGCGTCCTCGTGCGGCACCCAGGCTTCCTGCACCAGACGGCACTTCATGCCAAGCTTGGCGGCGACCGCCGCGATCATGCGGGTGTGGTTGGACTGCACGCCGCCGATCGACACCAGCGTGTCGGCGTTGGACGCGATCGCGTCCGGAATGATGTATTCGAGCTTGCGCAGCTTGTTGCCGCCATAGGCAAGGCCCGAATTGCAGTCCTCGCGCTTGGCATAGACCTCGACCTGGCCACCGAGATGTTTTGACAGCCGCTCCAGCTTCTCGATCGGTGTCGGGCCGAAGGTGAGCGGGTAGCGCGCGAATTTTTCCAGCATCATGGGTCATTCCGGTTGGCGTTGAGCTGGCCGCAGCAACTAGCATCTGAGGCAGGAAATGTGCTCTCAAATGCGGCGGCAATATCGCGACATAGCTTGCGCAATTTACGCCTAGCGGGTCTAATCATTCCAGAATTCCGCTTGGAAATGAAAGCTTCTTCCATGTCCGCCCGACTCGATCGCATCGACCTTAAGATATTGCGATTGCTGCAGAATAACGGCCGGCTCAGCAACGCCGAGCTGGCCGAAACCGTCGCGATCAGCCCCGCCACCTGCCATCGCCGTACCCAGCGCCTGTTCGAGGACGGTTTCATTGCGACTGTGCGCGCCATGGTGGCACCGAAGAAGGTGGCGAAGGGCACGCTGGTGATGGTCGGCGTCGTGCTCGACCGCTCGACCCCGGAGAGTTTTGCCACTTTCGAGCAGGCGATCGCAAAATTGAAGTTCGTGCTCGACTGCCATCTCGTCGCCGGCGATTTCGACTATTTCCTCAAGATCCGCGTCGGTGACATGGAGGATTTCAACCGCATCCATGGCGAGCAGCTGATCGCGCTGCCCGGCGTGCGCCAGACCCGCACCTTCTTCGTGATGAAGGAAGTCGTCGACAACGCGCCGCTCGAATTCTGAGCGGGCCCGTCACGGCAACTTCACTTGCCTTGCTCGTGCCTGCAGGCGAGCCTCGCATCTTCTCAACGAGGAGATCCCCGCCGTGCGCCTTCCCATTCTCGATCCCAAGGATCTGACCGACGAACAGAAGCCGCTCTATGACGACATGCGAGCCGGCATCAAGGACCACTTCAAGGGTTTTGTGAACATGCGCGACGACGGCGCGCTGCTCGGCCCCTGGAATCCCTGGATCCGCGAGCCGCGCTTCGGCAAGCCGGTGTGGGAGCTGGTCAAGGCGATCGCGTCGAACCCGCTGCTGCCGGCGCCGGTGCGCGAGGTCGCCATCCTCGTCACCGGCTCGCATTTCCGCTCCGGCTACGAGCTCTATGCCCATGTGCTGGTCGCCGAGCGGCGCGGACTGTCCGACGAGAAGCTCGCGACTATCGTCGCCGGACAGCGGCCGGTTGATCTCACCAGGCAGGAGGCCGTCGCCTATGACGTGGCGTCCGCGCTGGTCGGTGGCGGCGTTCTGCCGGAATTGACCTGGCGCGCCGCCGTGAAGGAGTTTGGCGAGCACGGCGCGGCCGAACTCTCCTACCTCGTCGGCGTTTACTGCATGGTCTCGGTCACGCTCAACACGTTCGACGTACCGGTGCCGGACTAGCTTGCCACATTTGCGCTTCTGGACCGGGCGGAAGTGGAGCGCTACCTTGTCGCACGCATTCGCCACTCATGATTGCAAGCGCAAAAGAAACAGGACAGGGCAACAGGAAATGACAGCCATGAAAACGTCACGCCGCATCTTGCTCACTGGACTGGCGGGGCTCGTCGTCGCTCCGACCGCAGCGGTAGCCACCGCGCCGCAGCTTGCCACGGACGACGCCACCGTTGCCGAAGAGCGCTTTGCGCGCATGATTGCAGCAGCTCATGCGCCTGACCTTGCTTGTGCGCGCCAGGCCGAGCGCTATGCGGACGCGCATTGGCCTGAATACGTGATCGCGGCGCGTGCGGTGATCGGCGCAAGGGCGTGATGCTGCTTTCTTCGTCCACAACGGGATGAGGGGAAAGACCTCACCTCGCGACCGCGCGCCTGACCTGCTCGCCGATCTGCGATAGCATGAGCTGCGCCTGCGGCAGGATCGCGCCCATGGCGTGGAAATTGTGGACCATGCCGTCGTGGCAGACATGCTCGACGACGACGCCCGCGGCGAGCAGCTTGCGGGCATAGGCATTGCCTTCGTCGCGCATGGGATCGAACTCGGCGGTGTGGATGATCGCCGTCGGCAGGCCTGTGAGCCGCGTCGCGCGCAGGGGCGAGACGCGGGGATCGGCGGCATCCAGGCCGCCCGGCAGATAGTCGGCGAGATCGGCTTCGATGGTGGCGCGATCGATCAGATGACCCTCGGCGAATTCCTCGCGCGAAGGCGAGGTCTCTTCGAAATCCAGCACCGGGCAGATCAGGCATTGCGCGACGATGGAGAGGCCCGCGTTCTGAGCCGCCTCCTGGCACACGATCGCAGCCAGCGTGGCGCCGGCAGAATCGCCGCCGACCACCAGCCGTTCGGCATCGATGCCGAGTGTTGGTGCTTCGCGCGCGACCCATTCGGTGGCGGCAACCGCGTCGTCGACGGCGGCGGGAAATCTGTGCTCGGGCGCGAGCCGGTAGTCGACCGAGACGAGGCGGCAGCCGGTCGCATGCGCCAGCGCCGCCGCGATGCGGTCATGCGTGGCAATGCTGCCGGCGACGAGGCCGCCGCCGTGAAAGAACACGAAGCCCGGCGCGCGTTCACCGGCGCTTGCGGGCGCATAGAGGCGATAGGGCAGCTCGCCGCCAGGGCCGGGCAGCCTGCCGTCGGACGTCGTCACATCCGGCGCATCAGCGCGCGCGAACTGCATCAGCTTGGCCAGTGACTGCCGCCGTGCCTCCACGCTCGGCCGGCTTCGTGCCTGCGGCGCGGCGGCAGCCACCATGGTCAACAAGCGCTTTGCGAGCGGATCGAGCGGCATGAGATTTTCCTTCTCCCCTTGTGGGAGAAGGTGGCGCGAAGCGCCGGATGAGGGGTCCGTATCCGCATAGAACCTCTATCGAGTTCGCGAAGAGAGACCCCTCACCCGGCTTCGCGTGCCGCGAAGCCACCCTCTCCCACAAGGGGAGAGGGTAACTTACCCAATCTCCGCAGCAAATCGTTTAGAAATTGGGACAATAGTGCCCGGATATTTCCAAGGGGAGGCCGGTCATGGCCGAGATCAAGAAGCCGATCGAATATTCGCCGAGCTGGACCTTCTTCGAGGGCAAATGGCACGACGGCAATGTGCCGATCATGGGCCCGCGCACGCATGCGGCTTGGCTCGGCTCGATCGTATTCGACGGCGCGCGCGCGTTCGAGGGTGTGGCGCCCGATCTCGACCGCCACCTCGCCCGCGCCAATCAATCGGCGGTCAATTTTGGCCTGAAGCCGGTGGTCGATACCGACACCTGGCTCACGCTCGCGCGCGAGGGCATTGCGCGCTTTGCGGCCAATGCCGAGCTCTATGTCCGTCCGATGTATTGGGCGCAGAACGGTTCGGGCGGCGGCGTGCTGTTCGACCCCGAGACCACCAATTGGTGCCTGTGCATCTACGAGGCGCCGATGCCAAAACCCGTCGGCAACGCCATCACGCTGTCGCCGTTCCGCAGGCCCACCGCCGAATGCGCCCCGGTCGAGGCCAAGGCCGCCTGCCTCTATCCGAACAATTCGCGCGCGTTGGCGGAAGCCGCCTCGCGCGGCTTTCAGAACGCGTTGATGCTCGACATGCTCGGCAACGTCGCCGAGTTCGGCAATTCCAATGTGTTCATGGCCAAGGACGGCGTGGTCTACACGCCGGTGCCCAACGGCACGTTCCTCAACGGCATCACGCGCCAGCGCGTTATCAGCCTGCTTCGCGGCGACGGCATCACCGTGGTCGAGAAGACGCTGCGCTATGCCGATTTCCTCGCCGCCGACGAGATCTTTTCATCCGGCAATTTCGCCAAGGTCGCGCCGGTTGTCCGCATCGACGAGCGCGAGCTGAAGCCGGGCCCGTTCTACACCCGGGCGCGAAAACTCTATTGGGACTTTGCGCATGCGGTGAAGCTGGCGGCTTGAGCTGCGAGCTCCGTCATTGCGAGCGCTTTCGCGCCACTCACTCCGCTGTCATCGCCCGGCTTGACCGGGCGATCCAGTATTCCAGAGACGGAAGTGATTGATCGAGAGGCCGCGGCGTACTGGATGCCCTGGTCCCGGCTCCGCCAAGGCTACGCCGGGGCCACAAGGGTGCTCGGCCGCCGAAGCTTTAGCGAAGGCGGCAAGCCGGGGCATGACAGTGACCTTTAGCTGCGCTTTTGAAAACGGCTGAACTGAAATGCCTGCGTCGAATCCCACGGCGTGTGATGCGTCTCGCGGCGCGTTTCGATTAGCTCGAACTCCGCTCCCAACTCTGCCAAAAGGCTCGCGCTGTCATGTCGCTGCACCGGCAGACCGCTGCATTTCTCCGGGCCGTCGGGCGCGAACGTCGCGATGATGACGTGACCGCCAGGCGCAAGTGCCAACCGCAGGCGCTCGACATAGGCAGCCCTGTCGCGGGCATCGGTCAGGAAGTGAAACGCCGCGCGATCGTGCCATAGATCGTATGTCTTTGCCGGGCGCCATGTCGTGGCGTCGGCAACGATCCACTCGACCGCTGACGCGGCGGCGCCGAGTCGCTTCTTCGCTAGGTCAAGCGCGTTGGCAGAGAGATCCAGCACGGCGATATCGCGATATCCGTCCTGCAACAGAGCATCGACGAGCCGCGATGCGCCGCCGCCAATGTCGATGATGGCGGCCTCGGGGTCTAGGTTGGCTGCTCTGATCATCGCGAGCGAGGTCGTCGGGCTGCTCTGAAACCAGCTGACCTCGGCCTCGCCCTTGGTGGCGTAGACGTTGTCCCAATGCGCGCTTCGATCGGACATGGCGGCATGCCTCTCCAGCGTCGTCCTGGCGAAAGCCAGGACCAATTATCACCACTCGATGTTGTGGTCGCAATTTGCGGCCTCAGCCCGCATCAACAACCACCGCCTCGGAGTATGGGTCCTGGCCTTCGCCAGGACGACATTGGGAAGCAGTCGGTCAAAGCGGCCGATCGTCCGCCCGTGGCACGGCGGGTTGGCGCCAATGAGAGGACCTACTCGTCCTTCTTCGACATCCGCTCGAGGCGTTCCTGCATTTCCTTCATCTGCTGGCGCAGATCGTCGATGTTGCTGTCCTTCGGCGCCTCGGCATTGGCATCGGGCTCCGGCTCCGCGCCGGCCGCCGGGCGAGGCGCGGCGAAGGGCTTGAACATCGAGAAGGTCTGCTGGAATAGCTCCATGTTGCGGCGGACCTGCTCCTCGAGCGGAGCAAAGGGTGTGCCGGACAGCGTGTTGGCGATCTGCTTACGGAACTTCTCCTGCTCCTGGGTCAGGGTCGCGATCGACTGTTCCAGATATTTCGGCACCACCATCTGCATGCTGTCGCCGTAGAAGCGGATGAGCTGGCGCAGGAAGGTGGTCGGCAGCAGGTTCTGGCCGGCCTTGTTCTCCTGCTCGAAGATGATCTGGGCGAGCACGGAGCGGGTGATGTCGTCGCCGGTCTTGGCGTCGTAGACCAGGAAATCCTCGCCGTCCTTGACCATGGCGGCGAGGTCCTCGAGCGTCACATAAGTGCTCGTTCCGGTATTATAGAGCCGGCGGTTCGCGTATTTCTTGATGGTGGTGGGTTGGTCTGATTTCGCCATGGGCTCTCACTTGCAAGCGCGGAGAACAGGAACCCGACGGGCAATGCCGCAGGGCGGGAAGAGTACGCAACGCAACAAAATAAGCATTTTCAAAGGGGTCACGCTACCGTTTTGTGCGCCACGGTTAATCGGGCAGCAAAAACGTGCTTGCGAAAGCGCCAAGAACACTATTTTGAATGCGCTGCGGCATGAATTCGGTCTCCGGCCGATTGACATGCCGCAACGACGTTAACAGGATGCCGTCCGAGACTGGCGAGCCGTTTTCCCAGCCCCGCCTGCCCCCAATCAACCTCAGGAGATGCCCATGTCAGACGATGTCGTCATCGTCAGCGCCGCCCGCACCCCGGTCGGAAGCTTCAACGGAGCGTTCGCGACCCTTCCCGCCCACGATCTCGGCGCCATCGCCATCAAGGCGGCGCTGGAGCGCGGTGGCATCGAGCCCGGCCGCGTCTCGGAAGTCATCATGGGTCAGATTCTGACCGCCGCTCAGGGCCAGAACCCGGCCCGCCAAGCCTCGATCGGCGCCGGCATTCCGGTGGAGAGCCCGGCCTGGGGCGTCAACCAGCTCTGCGGCTCCGGCCTGCGCACCGTCGCGCTCGGCTACCAGGCGCTGCTCAACGGCGATTCCGAGATCGTGGTCGCCGGCGGACAGGAGTCCATGAGCATGGCCCCGCACGCCCAGCATCTGCGCGGCGGCGTCAAGATGGGCGGCCTCGAATTGGTCGACACCATGATCAAGGACGGCCTGTGGGATGCCTTCAACGGCTATCACATGGGCAACACCGCCGAGAACGTCGCGCGCCAGTGGCAGATCACCCGCGCCCAGCAGGACGAGTTCGCGGTCGCCTCGCAGCAGAAGGCCGAGGCCGCGCAGAAGGCCGGCAGGTTCAACGACGAGATCGTTCCCGTCACCATCAAGACCCGCAAGGGTGACGTCGTCGTCAACGCCGACGAATATCCGCGCCATGGCGCGACGCTCGACGGGATGGCCAAGCTCAAGCCGGCCTTCGAGAAGGACGGCACGGTCACCGCGGGCTCGGCTTCCGGCATCAATGACGGCGCTGCCGCCGTGGTGCTCATGACCGCGAAGCAGGCCGCCAAGGAAGGCAAGAAGCCGCTTGCGCGCATCGTGTCCTGGGCGCAGGCCGGCGTCGATCCGAAGATCATGGGCTCGGGCCCGATCCCGGCTTCGCGCGCCGCGCTGAAGAAGGCCGGCTGGAGTGTCGGCGATCTCGACCTGATCGAGGCCAACGAAGCTTTCGCGGCGCAGGCCTGCGCCGTCAACAAGGACCTCGGCTGGGACACCTCCAAGGTCAACGTCAATGGCGGCGCGATTGCGATCGGCCATCCGATCGGTGCATCCGGCGCGCGCGTGCTGGTGACGCTGCTGCATGAAATGCAGAAGCGCGATTCGAAGAAGGGTCTTGCCACGCTGTGCATCGGCGGCGGCATGGGTATCGCGATGTGTCTGGCGCGCGACTGAGGAAAGCCTGACACGTAACTTACGCGTCATTTGCGCGTGCGCTGCACACATCAGTGAGTGCATTGCACGCGATTAAAAAGGCGGCGGTTGCAAATCAAATATTCTTCGCAACTGCGCATGCCTCGACTAAAGAGAAACGCCCGGCTCATGCCGGGCGTTTTGTTCTTGATGTCCGTCAAACGTCCCGCATAATCCGCAGTTAAAAAACGATCGCGTCAGAAACGTCCGAAGAGTCCAAGGGAAGGAATACGATATGGCACGTGTTGCATTGGTCACGGGTGGTACGCGGGGCATCGGTGCTGCGATCAGCAAGGCGCTGAAGGCGGCCGGCTACAAGGTTGCGGCGAGCTATGCCGGCAATGATGCTGCGGCGGAGAAGTTCAAGGCCGAGACCGGCATCGCGGTCTACAAATGGGACGTCAGCAGTTTCGATGCCTGCGCCGAGGGCGTGAAGAAGGTCGAGGCCGAGGTCGGCCCGATCGACGTGCTCGTCAACAACGCCGGCATCACCAAGGACGGCGCCTTCCACAAGATGAGCCTCGAGCAGTGGAATGCCGTGATCGGCACCAATCTCGGCTCGCTGTTCAACATGTCGCGCCAGGTCATCGAAGGCATGCGCGGGCGCAAGTTCGGCCGCATCATCAACATCTCCTCGATCAACGGCCAGAAGGGCCAGTTCGGCCAGGTGAATTATTCCGCGGCGAAAGCCGGCGAGATCGGCTTCACCAAGGCCTTGGCGCTGGAGAACGCCAAAGGCGGCGTCACCGTGAACGCGATTTGCCCCGGCTACATCAACACCGAGATGGTGCAGGCGGTGCCGAAGGACGTGCTGGAAAAGGCGATCCTGCCGCTGATCCCGATCGGCCGTCTCGGCGAGCCCGAGGAGATCGCACGCGCCGTCGTGTTCCTCGCCGCTGATGAGGCCGGCGCCATCACCGGCTCGACGCTGACCGTCAACGGCGGCCAATACATGGTGTGATGCACAGGCATCACGCGGACTGATATTGGCAACATCGCCATGCCCGGGCTTGTCCCGGGCATTTGTCCATGCACTGTCATTCCTGGGCGCCGCGACAGCGGCGAACCCGGAATCTCGAGATTCCGGGTCCGGCGCTACGCGCCATCCCGGAATGACGAGGCCTTCCACAATGACTCCCCGCACCGCGACGCTGATCGGATTGACCGCGATCCTGATGTGGTCGCTGCTCTCAGTGATGACGGTGGCGACCGGAAAGATTCCGGCATTCCAGCTCGCCGCGATGACCTTCGCGATCGGCGGTCTCGTCGGCCTGCTCACCTGGATCGGTCGCCGCGAGGCGGCGAACAGCCTGCGCCAGCCGCTCGTCGTCTGGGTCGTCGGCGTCGGCGGCCTGTTCGGCTATCACGCGCTCTATTTCCTCGCGCTGCGCTTCGCGCCGCCGGCTGAAGCAGGCCTCTTGAATTATCTCTGGCCGCTGCTGATCGTGCTGTTCTCGTCCTTCCTGCCGGGCGAACGGCTGTTCCTGCATCACATCATCGGAGCCGTGCTCGGTCTCGTCGGCACCGTGCTGCTGTTTGCCGGCAATAGCAGCGGCTTTGCGCCGGGGGCGGTGCCGGGACTGGTCGCGGCTTTCATCGCCGCTTTCGTCTGGGCGAGTTATTCGGTGCTGTCGCGGCGATTGAAGACGGTGCCGACCGATGCGGTCGCCGGATTCTGCCTCGCGACCGCGGCGCTCGCCGCGCTGATGCACGCCGCGCTCGAGACCACCGTCTGGCCGGAGACCACGCTGCAATGGCTTTCCGTGGTCGCGCTCGGCATCGGTCCCGTCGGTGCTGCCTTCTACAGCTGGGACATCGGCATGAAGCGCGGTGACATCCGCGTGCTCGGCGCCGCCTCCTACGCGACGCCGCTGCTCTCGACCGGCTTCCTCATCGCCGCCGGCTTTGCAAAAGCCAGCACCAACATCGCCGTCGCCGCCATCCTGATCGCCGGCGGCGGCCTGATCGCGGCGAAGGACATGGTGCTACGGAAGCGCTGATTGTCATTCCGGGGCGCGCGAAGCGCGAACCCGGTATCCATTTATCCGCGTCATTGGTGCCGAGATGGATTCTCTGATGCGCAACTGCGCATCATAGTTCGCCGGTTGCGCGGCGCCCCGGAATGACTGTGTGGAGCTACGGCTCCCAGCCCTGTGGCGCGAGCTCGAAGGTCGCGAACTCGAACGCGGGCGCGACGGTGCAGCCGACCAGGGTCCACTCGCCCGTCGTCTCCGCCATCTGCCAGGCATTTGCCGGCACGATCGCCTGCGGCCGCTGGCCGCTGACGAGGTCCGTGCCGAGCTGCACCTCGTGCTGGGAGCAGCCGTCATGCGCGATGCGCAGCGTCAGCGGGCTGCCGGCGTAATAGTGCCAAGTCTCGACCGCATCGATGCGATGCCAATGCGAGCGCTCGCCGCGCGCGAGCAGGAAGTAGATCGAGGTTGAGCGCGAGCGTCCTTGCGCGTCGGTCGCCTGGTCGCGAAACGTCTCGCGGTAGTGCCCGCCTTCAGGATGCGGTCGGAGCTCGAGGCGGGCGATGATCTCGGCTGCGGTCGGCATCGGTCCCCGTCAGGACTTGTTCTTCAAGATTTGTTCTTGCGCTCGCGCAGCTCGCCGAACACCGCGGCGGCATCCGCGCCCTTCATGTGCAGCCTGGCGGCGACCGAGGGCTCGTCGGCGCGCAGGAACACGTTTGCACGCTTCTCGTCGCCGAGCAGTACGGGAATGGTCGGTTTGTTCTCGGCCCGCAGCTTGGCGACCTCCGCCGCGCGGGCCTGGAGCGCCGCATTGTCAGGGTCGACGGTCAGCGCGAATTTGACGTTGGATGCCGTGTATTCGTGGCCGCAATAGAGCTTGAAGTCGTCGGGCAGGGCCCGCAGCTTCAACAGCGAATCCCACATCATCGGATAGGTGCCTTCGAACACGCGGCCGCAGCCGATCGAGAACAGCGTGTCGGCGGCGAATACGGTCTTCTCATTGTCGAACACGTAGGAGACGTGGTCGAGCGTGTGGCCGGGCGTCTCCACGACGCGCGCCAGCAGGTTGCCGATCTTCACCACGTCGGCATTGGCGACGCGCAAATCGACGTTGGCAATCTTCGTGGTCTTGTCATGCGGCGCGACGACGCGGCAATTGAATTTCTGCTTGAGTTCGGCGACCCCGCCGACATGATCGCCGTGATGATGGGTGATCAGGATGTCGGTGAGTTGCCAGCCCTCGCGCTCCAACGCCTTGAGGATGGGACCTGCCTCCGGGGCATCGATCGACGCCGTCGCCTTGGTTTCCACATCGTGGATCAGATAACCGAAATTGTCGTTTAAACAGGTGAAAGTACGAATTTCGGCGGCCATGACATCTCCATCGGGCTCAGCCCCGCCAGACAAATATGGCGTTAACGTTGCGCAGGCAATGCAATATTCCGCGCGCGGCGGCGGCCTTACGCATGTTACATTGCCGTCATGACCATCGACGTCGTCGACCTCCGCGAGTTCTATTCCCGCCGCCTCGGGATCGTGGCGCGGCAAATGATCAATCGCGGCATCAGGCAGCGCTGGCCGGGCGCCGAGGGTCAGCGCGTGCTCGGCATCGGCTACCCCACGCCCTATCTCGGACTGTTCCGCGAGGATGCCGAGCGCTGCATCGCGTTCATGCCGGCGGCCCAGGGCGTCCTGAAATGGCCGACCGGGCGGCCCGCGCTGGCCTCGCTGGTCGACGAGTTCTCGCTGCCGCTTCCTGACGCCGCGGTCGACCGCATTCTGCTGGTCCACGCGCTGGAGATGTCGGACGATCCGGCTGCGCTGCTGCGCGAAGTATGGCGCGTGCTGGCGCCGTCCGGCCGCGTCATCGCCGTGATCCCGAATCGGCGTGGGGTGTGGACGCGCACCGACAGCACGCCGTTCGGCCATGGCCGGCCCTATTCGCGCTCGCAGATCACCGAGCTGCTGCGTCAGACCTGGTTCACGCCGACGGCCTGGGGCGAGGCGCTGTTCATGCCGCCTTACGCCGGCGGCTGGGTATTGAAATCGGCGCAGATGTGGGAGCGCGCCGGCGCGGCACTGTCACTGCCCTTTGCGGGCGTGCACATCGTCGAAGCCACCAAGCAGGTCTACCGCGCCATCCCCGCCAAGCGCGAGCGGGCACGGCTGATTCCCTCATTGGCGAAGCCCGTGCTGGTGCCGTCCTCGACGACGGTGACACGGAGCTGAGCCATCGGCGTTGCCGCGAAGACGGTGCGCTCCCTCTCCCGCTTGCGGGAGAGGGGTGGGGAGAGGGTGCCTCCGCAGAGAGATTCGCCAAGAGGAGAGAGCCCTCACCCGGCGCCATAGCCGATGCAAAGCATCGGCGTTTTTCAAGAACGGCGGCCGAGGCCGCCTAATGCCGACCTCTCCCGCAAGAGGTGCAACTCAGCCAACGCGCATTGCCAAAAACAAATCGTCCCGGCGTGGCCGGGACGATGCAGTTCACGAAATCGGAAGAAGCTTACTCGCCGGTCGCGAGATCGTCGCTGGGCGCGACCGGAGCGGCTTCGCGCTCGGGACGCGGGCCATGCGGCCGGCGGCGCCGCCGCGGATAGCGTTCGCCACCGCCGCCGCCACCCTCGAAGCCGCCCTGGCCGCCATTTGCGCCGACATTCACTTGTGGCTGCGCGCCGGTGATGAAGGAGGGCAGGCGATCGACGCTGCCGGCATCGGAGATGACGGGCTGCGGCTGATTCTGCGGCTGCGGCTGATATTGCGGTTGCGGACGATGCTCGCGTTCGCGGTGCTCGCGCGGCTGCTGCTGATCGCGCTGATAGGGCTGCTGGTTGTCGCGCGGCTGATGATCGCGCTGATGGTGATCACGCTGGCCATCGCGGTCGCGCATGAAAGGCTGCTGCGGCGGCTGCGGGACGAAGCCCGGCTCCTGGCCGAAGGCCGAGAAATTCTCGCCATCGTCCTCGCTGTCGTCGCTGCTGGCGATGGGCTCGTCACCGCGCGGCTGCTGCTGATTCTGGCGGAACTGCTCCTGGGCGGCCGCGATCAGGCGGAAATAATGCTCGGCATGCTGGTAGTAGTTCTCGGCCGCAACGGGGTCGCCGGAGGAGCGCGCATCGCGCGCGAGCTGAAGATATTTTTCAGCGATGTGCGAAGCCGTGCCGCGGATCTTGATGTCGGGCCCGTTGGACTCGAAGACCCGGGTCATCGGGTTCTGACCGCGCCGGTTGTTGTTGTTATTGTTGTTGCGGTTGCGCATCCGCTGCTTGTTCTGACCGTTTCTCATGTCCTGCCTTTAATTCCAGCCCTAAAGGTTGCACGCATTACTGATTGCTCGGAGTGACCTGGTGACAGCGGTTCACGGTTCTCGCACGCACCGCGTGCAAGAGCAGCCTGAACCCTGCCGATGTTCGTCGACCGTCGCGTTCAACAAAGACGCGTTCCCCACCCGCCAGCATTCATTGCCAGCGAACCCATTCATATCGCCTGCCGAAACAGGCCCAGCTTTCTTGCGTAAGTCTTCAAGCGCAATAGGCTTTCGTTCACGTTGCGGTCGGAGAGCAGCGCAGCTCCACTGGCCATCGCGCTCAACAGGACCTGCGGCTTGGAACCTATAATCAGTAAAGCTCTCGCCCGAGAGCCCGGCTTTCGCCCGTAGGTCTACGGGGCCGGCACCGATGTGTTGACCGAAACGTAGTCGTTCCCACGGGATATTCCAAGAGGTTTTTACGGGCCAATCCGGCTTTTATGGGGGCATTTTTCGGGCCGAAACGGCCCGCGGAATGCCCGCCAGATCGGCCTTGGGTGGCCTGTCCAGCACTAACGCGGCAGCCGCCATCAAGGTTTCAATATTTCGGGCCTGGCCCTGTCCGGCCTCGACGATCAGCGCGCCCCCGGGGGCGAGGCGTTCGCTCGCCTGCGGGATCAGGGCGCGATAGGCGTCGTATCCGTCATTGCCACCGTCGAGTGCCAGATGCGGATCGTGCTCGCGCACCTCGATGCTCAATTTCGGGATTTCGGCCGAGGGAATATAGGGCGGGTTCGACACGATGAGATCGAACGGGCCCGAGAGCGCCGCCGCATAGGAGCAGGCGACGAAGGCGGCGCGGTCGGCGAGGCCGAGAGCCCTGGCATTGTCCCTGGCCGTGACGAGCGCGGTCAGGCTGAGGTCGGTGCCGACGCCGAAGGCATCAGGAATTTCGTGCAGCAGCGCAAGCAGGATCGCGCCGGATCCGGTGCCGATGTCGGCGATGCGGGGTGGATGAGATGCCTTCTGCTCGCGAAGGATTTCGAGTGCGAGCTCGACCACGGTCTCGGTATCGGGACGCGGGACCAGGGTCGCTTCGGACAGGCGAAATGGCAGCCCCCAGAATTCGCGTGTGCCGAGAATGCGCGCCACCGGCTCGCCGGCGATGCGACGCTGTAAATGCTGTGCGAGCCGCGACGCCTCGGCTTCCGTGAGGGGGCGGGCGGCCTGCGCGATCAGGCCAGTGAGGTCGAGGCCGAGCACCGCACCGAGCAGGATGCGGGCATCGAGCTCGGCTTCGTCGAGCTGGGCCGATCTCAATTGCGTGGCCAGCGTGCGCCGCACGCTCTCGATCGATTGTCCGGTGAAGGGATTGCTCACGCGTCAGGCCGCCGCGCCCTGCGCGGCGAGCTGCGCGGCCTGGTGCTCTGTGGTCAGCGCGTCGATCAGCTCGCCGAGTGCTTCCCCCGCGATCACCTGCGGCAGCTTGTAGAGCGTCAGATTGATGCGATGGTCGGTCACGCGCCCTTGCGGGAAGTTATAGGTGCGGATGCGCTCGCTGCGGTCGCCGGAGCCGACCTTCTCCTTGCGCTCGGCCGAACGCGCGGCATCGACGCGCTGGCGCTCGGCGTCGTAGATGCGCGAGCGCAGGATATTCATGGCGGAGGCGCGGTTCTTGTGCTGCGAGCGGCTGTCCTGCATCATCACCACGATCCCGGTCGGGATGTGGGTGATGCGGATCGCCGATTCGGTCTTGTTGACGTGCTGGCCGCCGGCGCCCTGCGCGCGCATGGTCTCGATACGCAGATCCTCGTTCTTGATGTCGACGTCAACATCCTCGACCTCCGGCAGCACCGCGACCGTCGCCGCGGAGGTGTGAATGCGCCCCTGCGTCTCCGTATCGGGCACGCGCTGCACCCGGTGTACGCCGGATTCGAACTTCAGCTTGGAGAATGCGCCGCGGCCCTGCACCTCGGCGATGATCTCCTTGTAGCCGCCGACGGTGCCTTCGCTGGCCGAGATCACCTCGACCTTCCAGCCCTGAAGGCCGGCGAAGCGCTCGTACATCCGGAACAGATCGCCGGCGAACAGCGAAGCCTCGTCGCCGCCGGTGCCGGCGCGGATTTCCAGCACCACGTTGCGGTCGTCCATGGCGTCCTTGGGCAGCAGCGCGACGCGGATCTTCTGGACCAGCTCCTCGATCTTTGCGGCGAGCTCGTCGCGCTCGGCTTCCGCCATGCCGCGCATCTCGGCATCGGTCGCGGGATCGGCGATCAGGGCTTCGGTATCGGCGAGCTCCCTGACCGCGGAACGATAGGTCTTCACCGCCTCGATCAGCGGCGTGATCTCGGCGAGCTCGCGCGTGATCTGCACATAACGGTCGGAGGCGAGCTGGCCCAGCGATTCGGCCTCGAGCGAGGCGTGATGCGCGAGCAGGACGTCCAGTTTGGCTTCGGGGAGTGACGACATCGGTACAGTCTCAAATGGGCGGACGGAGGCGAGGAGAGCGGAAGCGGCGCCAGGCTCGCTACAACGCCAGGCCTTCGGCCTCGGCAAATTCCGTCAGCTTCTGCCGGATCGCGACGCTGCCCGCAGGCGCGTCCAGCAACGGGCCAAGCATCGCCTCGGCCTTTTTGGCGTCGAGGTCGAGCACCATCGCCTTGACCGGGCCGAGGGCGGTGGCCGAGAGCGACAGCGAGCGATAGCCCAGTGCGATCAGCGCCAGCGCGCCGATCGGCTTGGAGGCCATTTCGCCGCAGAGCGACAGCGACTTCTTCGCCGCATGGGACTTGCGTGCAATGTCGCGCAGCGCGCGCAGGATCGGCGCCGACATCGTGTCGAAGCGCTCGGAGACTTTTGCGTTGCCGCGGTCGACCGCGAACAGGAACTGGAACAGATCGTTGGAGCCCACGGAGATGAAGTCGACCTTCTTCAGGAGCTCGTCGAGCTGGTAGAGCAGGGCCGGCACCTCGACCATGGTGCCGATGTCGATTCTTTCAGGCAGCGTGTGGCCGTGCTGGCGCAAATATGTGAGCTCGCGCTCGACCAGCGCCTTGGCCGCATCGAATTCGGCGACCTCCGAGATCATCGGGAACATGATGCGCAACGCGCGGCCGCCGCCGGCACGCAACAGCGCTCGGATTTGGCCGCGCAACAGGCCGGGACGATCGAGCCCGAGCCGGATCGCGCGCCAGCCGAGCGCGGGATTCTCCTCGATCACCGCTTCCATGTAGGGCAGCGCCTTGTCGCCGCCGATGTCGAGGGTGCGGAAGGTGACGGGCTTGCTGCCGGCCGCATCCAGCACGGTGCGATAGAGCGCGAGCTGGTCGCTGGTGCGCGGCAGGCTCTGGCCGACCATGAATTGCAATTCGGTGCGGAACAGGCCGATGCCGGCGCTGCCGGTGTCGTCGATATGCGGCAGGTCGATGGCCAACCCAGCGTTGATCATCAGTTCGACCTTCTGGCCGTCCTTGGTAACGCAAGGCCGATCGCGCAGCGCCAGATACTGCGCCTGGCGGCGGGCGCGGAAGCGCACGCGCTCGGCGAAGGCGGCCTCGATTTCCTGCGAGGGGCGCACATAGATCGAGCCCGACGTGCCATCGACGATGATGGCGTCGCCGGGATCGGCGATGCCAGGCGCGTTCGGGACTTCGCCGACCGCAGGGATTCCGAGCGCGCGCGCCACGATCGAGACGTGGGAATTGGCGGTGCCTTCCTCCAGCACGATGCCGCGCAGGCGCTTGCGGTCGTAGTCGAGCAGCGCCGCCGGGCCCATCGCACGGGCGATGACGATGGCGTTATCGGGCAATTGCTCGCGTGAAGGCGCGTGGTCCTGGCCGACCAGCTGTCGCATCAGGCGGTAGCCGAGATCTTCCAGGTCGTGCAGGCGGTCGCGTAGATACGGATCGGTCGAGCGCAGCATGCGCGCGCGGGTATCGGACTGCACGCGCTCGACGGCGGCTTCCGCGGTGAGGCCGGTGGCGACCGCTTCGTGCAGCTTGTGCGACCAGCCCTGGTCGTTGGCGAACATGCGGTAGGCTTCCAGCACGTCGCGGTGCTCGCCGCCGTCGGCGACGTCGCCGCGCTCCAGCATGCGGTCGAGATCGGCGCGCAGCTTGGCGAGCGCGGTGTCGAGCCGCTTGATTTCCTTCGGCAGGTCCTCGGCGATGTAGTCCTTGATGACCACGCGCGGCTCGTGCAGCACGACATGGCCGAGCGCGATGCCTTCCGACAGGATGGCGCCGACCTTCTGCGCGGAATGGCGCGCGGCAGGCTCCTGGCCGGGCTGGGCGAGCGCGGACAGTTCGCCGGAGGCAATCAGCTCCGCCAGCACCATGGCGGTGGTCTGGAGCGCCTCGAGCTCCTCCTCGACATAGTTCCGCTTGGCGCGGTTCTGCACCACCAGCACGCCGAGCGTGTTGCCGGCCCGCAGGATCGGCACGCCGAGGAAGGAGTGGTAGATTTCTTCGCCGGTCTCGGGGCGGAACGAGAAGGCCGGGTGGCTCTGCGCATCGCTTAAGTTGAGCGGCGTCGCCTCGCTGGCGACGAGGCCGACCAGGCCCTCATGGGCGCTAAGCACGGTGTGGTGCACCGCCTCGCGGTTGAGACCCTCGGTGGCGTAGAGTTCCAGCGTGTTGTCGATGCGCAGCACATAAACCGAGCACACCTCGGCCACCATGTTGGCGGCAATCAGCACCACGATCTTGTCCAGCCGCTCCTGGGCTGAGACCTGCTCCGCCATGGTTTCGCGGAGCCGTCTCAACAAGACGCGGGGACCTCCCGACGCGCTCCGCATGTACCGTCAATCTCCTCCGTCTGCCGGGCCCCGAAGGGCTGTCGGCGGCTCGCCCGGAAATCCAGAAAAACAACAAGCTTGTTCGTCCGGCGCCGGCCCTGGTGGTTGCCAGAGCCGAATCGGCATCGCCTCAACTGGGGCACAGTATCTGGCAGCCCACCCTGTCCGCCTATAGCGAATTGGGGCTTGTTTTGCCAAGCAAAACGCCTGCCAAACGCGAATGTGTGGACACCTTCGCGTTTGCTGCGACCGCTAACAGAAAATTCGTCTAAGTCTGATCGAGGCCGTAGAGCGTGTGCAGGGTTCGCACTGCAAGCTCGGTATAGGCGGTGTCGATCAAAACCGAGAATTTGATCTCGGAGGTTGTAATGGCCCGGATGTTGATATTCCGTCCGGCGAGGGCCGAGAACGCCTGGGCGGCGACGCCGGCATGGCTGCGCATGCCGCTGCCGATCACCGAAATCTTGGCGACGTCGGTGGCGGTATCGAGCCGGGCATAGCCGATCTTGGCCTTGGCGGCGGTAATCGTGTCCTTGGCGCGGGTGTAGTCGGCGGCCGGCACCGTGAAGGTGAGGTCGGTGGTCTTGCCGTCCTCCGAGACGTTCTGCACGATCATGTCGACGTTGATGTTGGCATCCGCCAGCGGGCCGAAGATCGAGGCCGCCACGCCCGGCTTGTCCTCGACCTGGCGCACCGAAATCTGGGCCTCGTCCTTGGAGAAGGCGATACCGGTGACGACGTGGCTTTCCATGATCTCCTCCTCGCTGCAGATCAGCGTGCCGGGCGGCTGGTTGGCATGCGGGTCGATATCCTCGGGCTTGTCGAAGCTCGAGCGGACGAAGATCGGCATGTTGTGGACCATGCCGAGTTCCACCGAGCGGACCTGGAGCACTTTGGCGCCCTGGGAGGCCAGTTCCAGCATGTCTTCGAACGCGATCTTATCAAGCCTCTTGGCCTTCGGCACGATTCGCGGATCGGTGGTGTAGACCCCGTCGACATCGGTGTAGATATCGCAGCGGTCCGCCTTGACGGCGGCGGCGATCGCCACGGCCGAGGTGTCGGAGCCGCCACGGCCGAGCGTGGTGATGCGATCCGTATCTGGGTTGATACCCTGGAAGCCGGCGATGACCGCGACCTCCTTGCGTTCCCTAAAGCGCTTGATGATCTCGCTGCCGTCGATGTCCTCGATCCGGGCCGAGGCATGGGCGTCGCTGGTCTTGATCGGGATCTGCCAGCCCTGCCATGAGCGGGCCTGGATGCCCATGCCCTGCAGCACGATGGCAAGCAGGCCGGACGTCACCTGTTCGCCGGAGGCAACGACGGCGTCGTACTCGCGCGCATCGTGCAGGGGCGAGGCCTCGGTGCACCACGCCACCAGCTCGTTGGTCTTGCCGGACATCGCCGAGACGACCACGGCCACTTCATGGCCGGCGTCGACCTCACGCTTCACGTGGCGCGCGACGTTGCGGATACGTTCGATGTTGGCGACGGACGTGCCGCCGAATTTCATCACGAGGCGGCTCATGACGACGCGTGCATTCCCTCATAAGGATCAGTATGGTGACCGCACCGGACGGGTGCCTCGCGGATACCGACCGCGCGTATACAGAGCGGCGGGGCCGGGGGCAAGCGGGTTCCTGCGGGGGCAGGGTGCGGGGGTAGTGGGTTAACCGAGGCCATGGCGCGTTATATCGACGAGATCCTGCAACCGGGCGAGCGGGTGCTGTATTCGACCAATGCGCACTGGATCTTCTATTTTCCGGCCATCGTGGCCTGGATCGTAACGTTGGCCCTGCTGATCCTGTCGCGGCAGGCAACCGCCGACGGGCTCGTTTTGCTTTGCCTTACAGCCGCGGGTCTCGTGGCTCTGGCGGCCCTGTATTGGACCATCAAGGGCTGGTTCCATCGCTTCACCACCGAAACCGACGTCACCAACCTCCGGGTCGTGCACAAGACCGGGTTCATCAAGCGCCGCACCTTCGAGATGGCGCTGGACAAGGTCGAGAGCGTCGACGTCGACCAGACCATTCTTGGACGGATTCTCAACTACGGCGACGTGACGATTCGCGGCGTCGGCGAGGGAATCGAGACGATCAAGACCATCGCCTCGCCACTCGCCTTCCGTAGTTCGATCACCACGCGGTAGGACCGCGCGTAACCATGAGCATGCAGCAAAATACTTCCGCAACCGCCACCGCCCAGCCGGGTTCGACCGTCGACGCCGCGGAGATCGCGAAATTCTCAAAACTCTCGGCGGAGTGGTGGGACCCCAGGGGCAAGATGGCGCCGCTGCACCGGATCAATCCGCTGCGGCTTGGCTACATCCGTGACGCCGCCTGCCGCAAGTTCGAGCGCAATGTGCGCAGCCTCAACTGCCTCGGGTCCTTGCGCGTGCTCGACATCGGCTGCGGCGCCGGCCTGCTGTGCGAGCCGCTGTCGCGCTTGGGGGCGCAGGTCATCGGCATCGATCCTTCGGCGAGCAACATCGCCGCCGCGAAGCTGCATGCCGACAAGAGCCATCTCGCGATCGACTACCGCTGCACCATCGTGGAAGAGATCGATCCGCGCGAGCGCTTCGACATCGTGCTGGCGATGGAAGTGGTCGAGCACGTCACCGATGTCGGAGTTTTCCTGAAGCGCTGCGCGGCGATGCTGAAGCCGAACGGTCTGATGGTGGTCTCGACACTGAATCGGAATTGGAAGAGCTTCGCACTCGTCATCGTCGGCGCCGAATACGTCCTGCGCTGGCTGCCGCGCGGCACCCACGAGTGGAACAAGTTCGTCACTCCCGATGAGCTCACAAAATACCTGCTCGACAACCGCCTCGTCATCACCGAGCAGACCGGCGTCGTCTACAGCCCCTTCGCCGACAAATGGACCCTCTCCTCCGACATGGACGTGAACTACATGGTCGTGGCGGAAGGGATGGTGTGAGGCCGCGCGTAAGCGGCACGCTGCATCCACAACTCCAATGTCGTCCCGGCGAAGGCCGGGACCCATAACCCCAGGGAAGAGTTGCGGCGCGAGGCCGGTAACCACGAGTCTTCGCCAAATCCAATCCTGTGGCTATGGGTCCCGGCCTTCGCCGGGACGACAGCGAGTTTGTCGCGAGAGCATCGCTCCTATGACGCGCGCATGATTGACCTGTTGCCGCGTCCCCGGCAGTTTGCACCAACACTCCCGTAGCCCCCATCCCCCCATGTTCACCATAGCCAGCCTCTGGATTCCCTTCACGATCATTGCCGCGCTCGGGCAAGTCGCGCGCAATGCGATGCAGCGGTCGCTGACGAAGCCGCTGGGGACCTGGGGCGCGACCAACATCCGCTTCCTGTTCGGCTTCCCGTTCTCGCTGCTGTTTCTCGCGGTGGTGCTGGTCGCCACCGGCGATCATGTCGGCATGCCGCCGATCGTGTTCTGGCCGTGGCTCCTGCTCGGCGCACTCAGCCAGATCGTCGCCACCGGGCTGATGCTGCTCGCCATGAACGACCGCTCCTTCGTGGTGACGACGGCCTACCTCAAGACCGAAGCGATCCAGACCGCGATCTTCGGCTTCGTCTTCCTCGGCGATCACCTGACCTGGCTGAAGGTGCTGGCGATCGTGATCGCGACCGTCGGCGTCGTCATCACTGCGCTCCGGCCCGGCGGCGAGAAGAGCTTTGCGGAATTGAAGCCGACCATCACGGGGCTCGTCGCCGCGGCGGCCTTCGCGCTCTCCGCGGTCGGCTTTCGCGGCGCCATCATCACGGTGCCGGGCGTGTCGTTCGTGACGGCTTCGTCCTTCACACTGGTGCTCGGCCTGTTCGTGCAGACGCTGGTGCTGACGATCTATCTGCTCTGGCGCGCGCCAGACGTGTTGCGGGGAATCCTCGGACTGTGGCGGCCGTCGATGCTCGCGGGCTTCACGGGCGCCTTCGCCTCGCAATTCTGGTTCCTGGCGTTCGCGCTCACGGCCGCCGCCAATGTCCGCACGCTCGCTTTGATCGAGGTGCTGTTCGCGCAAGCCGTGGCGTACTACTCGTTCAAGCAGCCGATCGCGCCGCGCGAGCTTGCAGGCATCGCGTTGATCGTGGTCGGGGTGGCTGTTCTGGTAGGGGTTTAGTTCCGGTCTTCCGGCAGCACCGGCAACGGTGACACCTCGATGCCTTCGTCGATCAGCGATTTGGCTTCGTCGGGCGAGGCCTCGCCATAGATCGGACGGTGCTCCTTGTCGCCGTAGTGCATGGCGCGGGCTTCGTTGG
The DNA here is from genome assembly GCF_041357655.1 of Bradyrhizobium sp. DN3. NCBI lineage: Bacteria > Pseudomonadati > Pseudomonadota > Alphaproteobacteria > Hyphomicrobiales > Nitrobacteraceae > Bradyrhizobium > Bradyrhizobium sp. DN3. The sequence goes on from NZ_JAULLN010000015.1 coordinate 66,382, forward strand.
CAAAGCGCTCGCCGACATTGTCGGCGTTCTTGACGATGTGATCGCGCAGCTCCTTCAGCTTCGTGCGCAGCTCTTTCTCCTGCGCCATCAGTAGCGAGGTCGGTCCTGACGGCGCAGCCTCGGGCGCAGGCGTGGCGCTCGCGGTGGGCTCCGGTGGCGGCGTAGCGCGGCCGCGCCCCTTCTTGCCGACGATGCGCGGGGCCATGATCGCCTTGTCGACCTTGGCCGAGCCGCAGATCGGGCAGGTCACGAGCTTGCGCTTCACCTGTGAATCGTACGCGGACGAGCTCTGAAACCAGCTTTCGAAAGCGTGGTTCCGGTCGCAGTGCAGTGCGTAGCGGATCATGCCGATCCCCGTACGAGATGCAGATGGTCCGGCCCGGCCTTGGCGTCGGCGACGCCGAAGCGGCGGCCGTGCTGGAGCGAGGGAATCGCCCGGCGCGCCGTCTCGACCTTGGCGGGGTCGACCTTGGTCATGATGACGCCGGGCTCGACGCCGCCCTCGGCGAGGATCTCGCCCCAGGGGTCGATGATCAGGGAGTGGCCGTAGGTCTCGCGCTTGTTCTCGTGCAGGCCGGCTTGCGCCGCGGCGAAGATGAAGCAACCGGTCTCGATCGCGCGCGAACGCAGCAGCACGTGCCAATGCGCTTCCCCGGTCTTGCGGGTGAAGGCCGAGGGCACGGTGATGAAGGACGCGCCGCTCTCGGCGAGCGCGCGGTAGAGCGCGGGGAAACGGACATCGTAGCAGATCGTCAGACCGACGCGGCCCCAGGGCAGGTCGGAGATCACGGCGGTCTCGCCCGGCTGGTAATTGGCGGATTCGCGATAGCTCTCGCCGTCCGGCAGCTCGATGTCGAACATGTGGATCTTGTCGTAGCTCGCGAGCACGTTGCCCTCGGGCCCGATCAGGAAGGAGCGATTGACCGCCTTCTCAGGCGAGAATCGGAGCGCGAGCGAGCCGACATGGATGTGGATTCCGAGTTCCGCTGCGAGGGCCCGATATGCCTTCAGAGAGGTGTCGTCTTCTTCGCTCTGAAGATGCTCGAACAATGCCTTGCGGTTCAGCTGCATCATGTTGCTGACTTCGGGCGTCTGCACGTAGTCCGCGCCGTCCGCAGCCGCCTGCCGGATCAGCTTGGTAGCCTGCTCAAGGCTCGGCCCGGGCATTAGACCGGTGCGCATCTGCACCATGGCGGCGGTGAAGGTCCGATCCTCGCTCATGAGACGGCCTTGATACTGTCGAGCATGCCGTCGAGCTTGCCTTCGCGGTCGAGCGCGTAGAGCTCGTCGCAGCCTCCGACATGGGTTCCACCGATCCAGATCTGCGGGAATGTCGAGCCTTCGCCGGCGCGGCCGTACATGTCCTGGCGCCAGGACGGGTTCTTGGCAATGTCGAACTCGGTGAAGGTCGCCTTCTTGCGGCTCAACAGCGACTTGGCGGCGGAACAATAGCCGCAGCCCGGCCTCGTGTAGATCTCGATGGCAGCAGTCATCTCGTCTGGCGCTCTCATGTCATGAATTCGTTGAATTATATGGGACTTTACCGGGTCTCCACAACCCGGGCAAAGACCAGCACGTCGACCTGGGCGGCCTTGGCGCGCAGCAGAGCCCGCGCACAGGCGTCCAACGTGGCGCCCGATGTCAAGACATCGTCGACCAGGACGATGCGGCGGCCCTGAATCTCGGGCTGACGGTCGGGGGATACCTGGAACGCGCCCTGCACATTGGTGGCGCGCTGGGCCCGCGACAGGCCGATCTGTTGCTCGGTGGCGCGCACCCGCCGTAACACCTCGCCCCGGACCTCGACGCCGCTCTGCCGCGCGATGATCCGCGCCAGCGCCCCGGACTGGTTGTAGCGGCGCCGCCAGGCCCGCCGCCAATGCAGGGGAACGGGGATCAGCATGTCTGCGCCAGAGAGCAGCTCGCCGCCGGCGCGCGCCATCCAGCGGCCCATGGCGGGCGCCAAATCGGTGCGGTCCTGGTATTTCAGCGCATGCACCAGCGTGCGCGCGACGTCGTCATAACGCACCGCCGCTCGCGCGCGCTGGTAGGCCGGCGGGCTCGCGATCGCCTCCATCGACAGCATGTCGGGACCGGGGTCATACACAAAGGGAATGCCGAGCCGCGGGCAATAAGGTCGTTCAATGAACGACAGCCGCGCCCAGCAGGAAGCGCAAACGCCCTCGCCGTCGACCGGCTCATGGCAGGACACACACTGCGTCGGCAGTGCGATGTCGAGGGCAAGCCGCGCCGCACGCGACAGCACCTGTTGACCAGCCGTCCAGGCAGCACGCAGAGGGGCGGCGATGGATCGGGCGGGGGCGGGTTCGGCTTCCATGCGGGGAAGGCTAGCGTTCCGTGCTTATCCGCTCAAGCAGCACTCTCATGCCCCGGACGCAGCGGAGCGTCACTGCGTGCCGCACCGCGTCCGGGACACCAGAGGGGAGATTGCCAGAACGACTTGGATCGGCGTAACCAGCGGCATGGCTCAAGCTCCGCAAACCCCTCCTGCCCTGTTCGATCGCGCTTTGTTGCACGCGCGGCAGGGTCGCGCGCAGGCGCAAGGTCCGGTGGCCTTCCTGCTCGATCGTGTCGCCGAGGACATGTCCGACCGGCTGGCCGCGGTGATGCGGGAATTCCAGGCACCGGCCGATCTTTGGACGCCCGGTGAAGGGCTCGCAGGACTGCGCACGAGGCTACCTGCCATCGAGCACATCGCGCTCGATGCCGCGGGTTCGGAGAAGCTTCCCTTTGCACCCGAAAGCCTCGACCTCATCGTCTCGGCTTTGGCGCTGCAATTCGTCAACGACTTGCCGGGTGTGCTCGCGCAGGTGCGCCGTGCCTTGAAGCCGGACGGGTTGCTGCTCGCCGCCATGATCGGCGGCGACAGCCTGACCGAGCTGCGTCAGGCGTTTGCGGCCGCCGAAGCCGAATGCGAAGGCGGCGTGTCGCCGCGCGTTGCGCCGTTCGCGGACTTGCGCGATATCGGAGCGCTGTTGCAGCGGGCGAGCTTTGCGCTGCCGGTCACGGACGTCGACCGGGTCGTGGTGCGTTATGCCAATGCGTTTGCGCTGATGCAGGATCTCCGCCGCATGGGTGCGGCCAATGTGCTGATCGAGCGGCGGCGCGCGCCGAGCCGTCGCGCGACGCTGCTGCGGATGGCCGAGATCTATGCCGAGCGCTTCGCCGATGCCGACGGCCGCATCCGTGCGACGTTCGATATCATCTGGCTCTCCGGCTGGGCTCCGCATGCGAGCCAGCAGCAGCCGCTCAAGCCCGGCTCGGCCAAGGCGAGTCTGGCCGAGGCGGTGAAGAAGGCGGGGAAAGAGTGACGTGTGTCCCGGACGCAGCGCAGCGTCCGGGACACTGCTCACATCAACAAATCAATCAAATGCGGGATCAGCGGGATGTCCGCCGGCGGCATCGGGTAGTCGCGCAGCTTGTTGGCGCGGATCCAGGCGAGGTTTTGGCCTTCGCGCGCCGTGACCTGCCCCTCCCAGCGCCGGCAGATGTAGAGCGGCATCAACAGGTGAAAGGTCTCGTAGCCGTAGCTCGCAAAGGTCAGCGGGGCCAGGCACGGCTCGGCGACCGTGATGCCGAGCTCCTCGTGGAGCTCGCGGATCAGGCTCTGCTCGGGCCGCTCGCCCAGCTCGAGCTTGCCGCCCGGGAATTCCCAGAGGCCGGCCAGCGCCTTGCCCTCGGGGCGTTGCGCGATCAGGACGCGCTTGTCGGCGTCGATCAGCGCGCAGGCCACCACCAATGTGAGCTTGAGATCGGCCATGCTGCCTTACGACCTGTAATCCCCGTTGATCGCGACATATTCCTTGGTGAGGTCGCAGGTCATGACGCGGTCGCGGCCCTTGCCGAGGCCGAGCGCGACCTTGATCGCGATCTCCGGCGCCTTCATCGCCTCCGACACCTGGGCTTCGTCATAGGACGGATCGCGCGCGCCGCTCTTGGCGACGCGGATACCGTTGAAGGAGATCGAGAGCTTGTCACGATCGGCCGGCTCGCCGGCCTTGCCGACCGCCATCACCACGCGGCCCCAATTGGCGTCCTCGCCGGCGATCGCGGTCTTGACCAGCGGCGAGTTGGCGATCGACATCGCGATCTTGCGCGCCGAAGCCTTGGTCTTGGCGCCCTCGACGGTGATCTCGACCAGCTTGCGCGCGCCTTCGCCGTCGCGGGCCACCTGCTCGGACAAATTGGCGAGCACCTGATTGAATGCCTTGACGAAGGCCTTCAGGCGCGGGTCGCTGGCGCGGCTGATCTTTGGCGCACCATGCGCGGCGGCGGCGCCCGTTGCGAAGGCGAGCAGCGTGTCCGAGGTCGAGGTATCGCCATCGATCGTCACGGCGTTGAAGGTGTCCTCGACGCCGCTCTTGAGCAGGGCTTGCAGCGCGGCGGGCGCGATCGGCGCGTCGGTGAAGATGAAGGACAGCATGGTCGCCATGTCGGGAGCGATCATGCCGGCGCCCTTGGCCATGCCGTTGATGGTGACCTTGGCCTTGCCGAGTTTCACGGTTGCGGTCGCGACCTTCGGGAAGGTGTCGGTGGTCATGATCGCCTTGGCCGCAGCGAGATAATCGCCGGGCTCGGCGGTCTCGGCGAGGCGGCCGAGCACGCCGTCGAACTTGGTCGCGTCCAGCGGCTCGCCGATCACGCCGGTCGAGGCGAGGAAGATCTCGCCCTCGCTGCACCCGACGGCCTTGGCGGCGATCTTCGCGGTCAGTGCCGTGGATGCGCGGCCGGTCTTGCCGGTGAAGGCATTGGCGTTGCCGGAGTTGACGACGAGTGCGCGAGCCTTGCCGCCCTTCAATTTGGCGCGGCACCATTCGACCGGCGCGGACGGGCATTTCGACTTGGTGAAGACGCCGGCCACGGCCGTGCCCTTGTCCATCACCGCCAGCAGCACGTCGGTGCGGTTCTTGTAGCGGATGCCGGCCTCGGCGGTCGCAAGACGGACGCCCGCGATCACGGGCATGTCGGGAACGTGTTTCGGGGCGAGGGGAGAGACGGAGGAGGACATCGCGGGCTTCCGGTAACGGGGCGGGAGGCGCTTCCTATCATCTCACTCGGCGGATTGGGAGAGGCGCGCCGCATACACAGTGTCGTCCTGGCGAAGGCCAGGACCCATACGCCGCAGCAAGTGTCGGTTTGCGCGATGGGGATTGCCTTCGTGAACAATTGATGACGGTGGTAATGGGTCCTGGCTTTCGCCAGGACGACAGTTGTATTTGCCGCGCCCGTCCACACCAAAAACGCAAATGGCCGGGACATGCCCGGCCATCGCGACGTCGAAATTGTCTTCGGCTTACTTCTTCGCAGGCGGCGCCATCTTGCTGTCGGACGGCTTGGCTGGATCGGCCGGCTTGGCGTCCTTTGCCGCATCCGCCGGCTGGTCCAGCCGCTCGACCTTGGCCTCGGCGCGGAGCTTGGCGACGTACTCGGCCTGGGCCTTGCGGGTGACGTAGTTCTCGATCTGGGCCTTGACCTGCTCGAAGTCCGGCGCCTTGCGGTTACGCTTTTCCTCGACCTTGATGACGTGCCAGCCGAACTGCGACTTCACGGGGTCGGAGATCTTGCCCGGCTCGAGCGCGAAGGCGACGGCTGAGAATTCCGGCACCATCTGCTCCTTGGTGAAGAAGCCGAGGTCGCCGCCATCGGCGGAGCCCGGATCCTTGGACTTCTTCTTGGCGAGATCGGCGAAATCGGCGCCCTTGTCGAGCTCGGCCTTCACCGCCTTGGCCTCGTCCTCGGTCTCGACCAGGATGTGGCGGGCGCGCACCTCCTGCTCGCCGGTGATCTGCTTGGAGGCCTCCTCATAGACCTTCTTCATGGCGTCGGGGGTGGTGGCGGCCTTGCCCTCGCCCGCGAGCAGGCTGTCCATCAGGAGGCGGTTGCGCGCGAATGCCAGGCGCTTCTTGAACTCCTCGCTGTCGGCGACCTTCTTGTCCTCGGCAGCCTTGCTGACGATCTTCATGTCGATCAGGAACGACAGGACGTTCTCGTCCTTGGTCGCCGGGTCCATCTGGGCGAGGCTCGGTCCGAGTTCTTCCTCGGCCATGGCGACGTCGCTCTTCTTGATTTCCGCGCCATTGACCTTCGCCAGCACCGGATCGTCGGCGGCGCGGAGCGGCCCGGCGAACGCCAGGGACAGCGCCAGAGCGAGGCAGCCGGCCAGAGCGGACGCATGGCGGAAACGCTGGCCGGTGGTTACCGGGAACGAGGTGGTCATGGAAAATCCTTATGTTGAAGCAGGGGGCTGCTCGAGCGGGGCGGACACTCGCCCAATCAGGGGGGCTTGGCAACGCGAAAAGTCTGTCAAAATGATGAATTAGCCGCAATGCGGCCGCCGTTGACAAGGCTAGGGGCCGGCCATATCTCTGGCCCGGTCGCGTCCATGGCGATGGCGTTTATTTTGCTGCGTTTTTGGCCGTTGAACCCAGACTTGCTCAATTCCCACCCATATGGCGGACGACCCCCGCAGTCCGGGCTGAAGGCGCCATCGGCGTCACGGTGAGTTGAATAGGCAGGCGGGTGACAACTTCTTGGCTGCAACGCGGTTAAATCGCGAACACAGGAACTAGGCATGATCGGCGCGCTCGCCCGCAAGTTTTTCGGCTCCGCCAACGACCGGCGGGTGAAGGGATATCAGTCCCGCGTCAACGCGATCAACGCGCTGGAGCCCGAAGTCTCGAAACTCTCCGACGAGGCGCTCAAGGCCCGCACCGCCGAGTTCAGGAAGCAGATCTCCGAAGGCAAGACCCTCGACGACCTCCTGGTGCCCGCCTTCGCCACGGTGCGCGAGGCGGCCAAGCGCACGCTCGGCCAGCGCCATTTCGACGTCCAGCTGATCGGCGGCATGGTGCTGCACGAGGGCGACATCGCCGAGATGAAGACCGGCGAAGGCAAGACGCTGGTCGCAACGCTCGCGGTCTACCTCAACGCGCTCGCCGGCAAGGGCGTTCACGTCGTCACCGTCAACGACTACCTCGCCCGCCGCGACTCCGGCTGGATGGGCCAGATCTACGGCTTCCTCGGCATGACCACCGGCGTGATCGTGCACGGCCTCGACGATGCCGAGCGCAAGGCGGCCTATGCCTGCGACATCACCTACGGCACCAATAACGAATACGGCTTCGACTATTTGCGCGACAACATGAAGTATCGGCTCGAGGACATGGTCCAGCGGCCGCACTTCTTCGCCATCGTCGACGAAGTCGACTCCATCCTGATCGACGAAGCGCGCACGCCGCTGATCATCTCCGGTCCGCTCGACGACCGCTCCGACTTCTACAACACCATCGACAGCTTCCTGCCCAAGCTCGACAAGACCGATTACGAGGTCGACGAGAAGCAGCGCACGGTGACGCTGACCGAAGCCGGCATGGAGAAGATCGAGACCCTGCTGCGCGATGCCGGCCAGCTCAAGGGCGAGTCGCTCTACGACGTCGAGAACGTCTCCGTCGTGCACCACATCAACCAGGCGCTGCGCGCCCACACGCTGTTCACGCGCGACAAGGACTATATCGTCCGCGACAACGAGGTCGTGATCATCGACGAGTTCACCGGTCGCATGATGCCGGGCCGCCGCTATTCGGAAGGCCTGCACCAGGCGCTGGAAGCTAAGGAGCACGTCCAGGTTCAGCCCGAGAACCAGACGCTGGCTTCGATCACCTTCCAGAACTACTTCCGCATGTACGAGAAGCTCGCGGGCATGACCGGCACGGCCGCGACCGAAGCGGACGAATTGTTCGACATCTACAAGCTCGAGGTCGTGGAGATTCCGACCAACCTGCCGATCGCGCGTCTCGACGAGGACGACGAGGTCTACCGCACCCAGCAGGAAAAATACGGCGCGATCCTCGCCGAGATCGAGCGTGCGAACGCGCGGCTCCAGCCGGTGCTGGTCGGTACGGCGTCGATCGAAAAGTCGGAAGTGCTGGCCGAATTCCTCAAGAAGAACGGCTATAAGCAGATCGACTTCGGCAAGGACAACGCGCTCGACAAGCTCTATGCCGCGGCCCGCGCCGGCAAGCCGGCAAAGCTGTTTGCAGTGCTGAACGCGCGCTTCCACGAGCAGGAAGCCTATATCGTCGCCGAAGCCGGTGTGCCCGGCGCAATCACGATCGCGACCAACATGGCCGGCCGCGGCACCGACATCAAGCTCGGCGGCTCGCTGGAGATGCGCATCCAGCAGGAGACCACCGGCATCGAGGACGATGCCGAGAAGGCCAAGAAGATCGAGCAGATCAAAGCCGACATCGCGCATTTCCGCGACATCGTGCTGAAGGCCGAGGAGACCGTCGAGACCGAGCCGGCGAAGGGGAGCAAGCCTGCCAAGACCGTGAACAAGCCCGGCGGCCTCTACATCATCGGCTCCGAACGGCATGAATCCCGCCGCATCGACAATCAGCTGCGCGGCCGTTCCGGCCGTCAGGGCGACCCCGGCCGGTCAAAGTTCTTCCTGTCGCTCGAAGACGACCTGATGCGCATCTTCGGCTCGGACCGTCTCGACAGCATGCTCCAGCGTCTCGGCCTGCAAGAGGGCGAGGCCATCATCCATCCCTGGATCAACAAGGCGCTCGAGAAGGCGCAGCAGAAGGTCGAGGCGCGCAACTTCGACATCCGCAAGAACCTCCTCAAGTTCGACAACGTCCAGAACGACCAGCGCAAGGTGATCTTCGATCAGCGCGTCGAGTTGATGAGGGACGAGAGCGTCGCCGAGACCATCGCCGACATGCGCCACGCCTTCATCGACGATCTCGTCGCCAAGCACGTGCCCGAGCACGCCTATGCCGAGCAGTGGGACGTCGCCGGGCTGAAGGATGAATTGAAGCGCGTGCTCGATCTCGACCTGCCGGTCGACGAATGGGCCAAGGAAGAGGGCATCGCCGACGAGGAGCTGCTGACCCGCATCGAGACCAAAGCCGACGAGCACATGGCGGCCAAGGTCGCGCAATGGGGTCCCGACGTGATGCGTTACGTCGAGAAGACCATTCTCTTGCAGACGCTCGACCATCTCTGGCGCGAGCATCTGATCATGCTGGATCATCTGCGTCAGGTCATCGGCCTGCGCGGCTACGGCCAGCGCGATCCGTTGCAGGAATACAAGACCGAGGCCTTCAACCTCTTCCAGGAGATGAGCGCGCATCTGCGCGAGGCCGTGACGGCGCAGCTGATGCGGGTCGAGATCGTCCCGCCGGAGCAGGAAGCTCCCATCCTGCCGGCGATGGAGGCGCACAAGTTCGACCCGAACACCGGCGAAGACGAGATGGCGCTCGCCAGCGTCACGCTCGGCGCCCAAGCCACCGACGCGGCCCTTCGCGATCCCAAGAACCCGGCAAGCTGGGGCAAGGTCGGCCGCAACGAGGACTGCCCGTGCGGCTCGGGCAAGAAGTTCAAGCACTGCCACGGCAAGTATGCGTAAGGCTTGAATGTATTTGTGAGGCGCGACGTCAGCGCCTCACTCCCCGCCGTCGTCGCCCGGCTTGACCCGGCGACGACCCAGTACGCCGCAGCCTCTCGGCTCAATCACAGCATTCTCCGGAATACTGGATCGCCCGCGGGCGCTGACGCTACGTTGTGACGCGCGGCTTCTCCACATCGTCGTCCCGGCGTACGCCGGGACCCATACCGCGTGATTCATCGATGATGCGCAGTCGGCGTACCGAGCGAAGAATCGAAACCAACACCGTCCGCCAAACTAAATCCTGTGGTTATGGGTCCCGGCCCCCGTGCGCAATTGCGCACTAGGCCGGGACGACAGCTTTTGTTTGGCCGGTCGTGTCGCAACTCACTCCATCGTCGTCCTGGCGAAAGCCAGGACCCATTACCCCAGGGAGAAGTTGTTACGCGAAGCTCGTCACCACGGTCTTCGCCAAACTGCGCCCTGTGGTAATGGGTCCTGGATCTGCGCTTCGCTTGTCCAGGACGACGTGAGTTGAGAGATCGCGTCTGATACGACAGCTCAATTCGAGCTGTCGATCAAGCTCTCCAAGAGCCGCTTCAATTCGCTGGTCGACTTGTCGCCGTAGCTCTCCAGGATGTGCTCCTCCTGGTCCACCGCGAGCGAGTTGAGCTTCTTGCTCAGCACCTTGCCGTGGTCGGAGATGAACATCAGCACCTTGCGGCGGTCGTTGGGGTCCTGCACGCGGTAGACCAACGTGTCCGAGACCATACGGTCGATCATCTTGGTCAATGTCGGATGGTTGAGCAGCACGGCATCGGCAAGCTCGCCCATCGAATGGCCGTTGCCATCCGACAGCACTTTCAAGATGCGCCATTGCTCGACCGGCACGCCCTCCTTGCTCAACCGCAGTTCGAGTTGCCGGTTGATTTCGCGGTTAGCTTGCGCGAGCAGGTAGGCGAGGTGTTCGGTGATCGGGGAGTTTTCTTTCGACGGTTTTGCCACGGCTAAGACTTCGTCTTGACCCAAATGAGTGAATGTCTTGCAATCAATGCTGCATCTATATGCACTTCAATTGTTGAATATTCAATATTTTCAAAATAGGATCATTGCCCAACAAAAGGGCGGAAGCCGCGGCCGCCTGCTCAATGTGCTTTCAGGTCTGGTCCCAGACAGGAGTTGGCGTGCGCGCGACGGTAAACTTCCCGGCTCACGGCGGCCCGGCGTTGCCGCCGTCCTTGCTGTTCAGGAATCTGTCGTCGTCATCGGCGGCTGATGGTGTCTTGTCGCCCAGGGATCACGCCTTCTTCCGGCGGCGCGGCGCGAACAAGCTGCGGATCGGCGGCTTCATCTGCTGCACCGGCTCGCCCGGGGTCTGGGGCCCCTGTGCGACCAACAGTGCCAAGCTCGCCGTCGCCGAGATCAACAAGCGCGGCGGCATCCTCGGGCGCGAAATCGAGCTTTCCATTTACGACGCGGGCGGGCCGCTCGACGAGGTGCTGAACCGCGCTGAGCAGGCGATCGCATTCGACGAGGTCGATCTCATCGTCGGGCTGCACACCAGTGCGATCCGTGTCGGCTTGCGCGACGTCACCACGCGTCATCGCATCCCCTACATCTACACGCCGGTCTACGAGGGTGGCGAGCGCACGCCGGGCGTGATGGCGATCGGCGAGACGCCGCGCTGGCAGAGCCGGCCCTCGATCCACTGGCTCGCTGACGTCAAGAAGGCGTCGCGCTGGTACCTGATCGGCAGCGACTATGTCTGGCCCTGGCAGTCGCATCGCGCCGTGAAGAACTACATCAAGGAGACCGGCGGGCAGGTCGTCGGTGAGGAGTTCGTCCCCCTCGGCGAGGATAATCACGAGCCACATCTGGCGCGCATCCGCGCCACGAAGCCCGATGTCGTGCTGATTTCGCTGATCGGCACCGACAGCATCACCTTTAACCGTGCCTTCGGCGAATGCGGGCTTGCCGCGACGACGCTGCGGCTCGCGGGCGCGATGGACGAGACCGTGCTGCTCGGCATCGGCGCCGACAACAGCGAGAATATGTTCTGCGCCTCCGGCTATTTCCCCGGCATCGGCTCGCGGGCCAACGATGACTTCCAAAGCCGCTATCGCACGATGTTCGGACCGAACGCTCCGCCGATCGGCTCGCTCGGCCAGTCCACTTACGAAGGCCTGCGTTTCCTCGAAGCCGTCGCGAACAAGGCAGGTTCGCTGTCCATGGCTCCCATGCTCGCGGCGGGGCGCAACGTCGTTTATGGCGGCGCGCGCGGCCCGGTCACCGTTCGCAACGGTCACGCCCGCATGCAGATGTATCTCGCCGAGGCCGACGGTCTCGACTTCAAGCTGATCAAGCCGGTCTGAGCGAGATTGTCCATCGGTTGCGGGCGGATCTTCGAAATAATACTTGAAAAGGAAAATATTTCCGTCTGTAATATCGAGGTGAAGCCGGTCGGCTCCGCGCTGTGCAGGCGCGGTGCCCAAGCGGCTTCCGTCCACGCCAGGGATCAAGAAGCCTTTGAGGAGAGCGCCGTGACAGTTGTCCTTCCCACGCCAGCCCAACTTCGCAGCGTCGCCGAGCAGTGCGGCCTTTCGCTGACCGACGACGACGTCGCCTCGTTCCGCGGCCTGATGCAGGGCTCGATCGAGGCCTACAATCTCGTGGCCACAATGCCGGACGAGGTGCCGGAGGTGAAGTATCCCCGCACGCCGGGCTATCGGCCCTCGGCCGAAGAGAACCCGCGCAATGCCTGGTATCGCAAATCGACCGTGAAGGGCGCCGCCAGCGGCAAGCTCAAGGGCAAGACCGTCGCGCTGAAGGACAACATCATGCTCGCCGGCGTTCCCATGACCAACGGCTCGTCGACGCTGGAAGGCTATGTGCCCGATTTCGACGCCACCATCGTCACGCGCATGCTCGATGCCGGCGCCGAGATCGTCGGTAAAACCCATTGCGAGCACTTCTGCCTGTCGGGCGGCAGCCACACCGGCTCCTACGGGCCGGTGCACAATCCGCACAAGATGGGTTACTCGGCCGGTGGCTCGTCGTCAGGCTCGGGCGTCGTGATTGCGCTCGGCGAGGTCGACATGGCGATCGGCGGCGATCAGGGCGGCTCGATCCGCATGCCGTCCTCGTTCTGCGGCATCTACGGAATGAAGCCGACCTGGGGCCTCGTGCCCTATACCGGAATCATGCCGATCGAGATCTACGTCGATCATACCGGCCCGATGACCGCGACGGTTGCCGACAATGCGCTGCTGCTCGAAGTGCTCGCCGGCGACGACGGCTACGATTCCCGCATCAAGGCTCCGAAGGTCGAGGAATACACCAAAGCGCTCGGCCAGGGCGTCAAGGGCATGAAGATCGGCATCGTCAAGGAGGGCTTTGAGCAGCCGGGTGCAGAGGCCGCGGTGAATGAGAGCGTGCGCGAGGCGGCGAAACGCTTCAGGGATCTCGGCGCCAGCATCGAGACGGTGTCGATCCCGATGCACCTCCTGGGCGGCGCGATCTGGACCCCGATCGGCACCGAAGGCCTGACCCAGACCATGATGTTCGGCGACGGCTACGGCCTCAGCCGCGGCGATCTCTATTCGACCTCGCTGATGGACTTTCATCGCGGCTGGCGCCGGCAGGCCGATTCGCTGTCCGAGACCACGAAATTGTTCATGATGCTCGGCACCTACATCAACAACAATTTCGGTCCACGCTTCTACGGCAAGGCGCTCAACATCTCGCGACGGCTGACCGCGGCCTACGACAAGGCGTTCGGGGATTACGATCTGCTGCTGATGCCGACCACGCCGATGAAGGCGACGCCGCTGCCGGCCCCCAATGCCAGCCGCGAGGATTACGTTGCCCGCGCGCTCGAGATGATCTCCAACACCGCGCCATTCGACATCACCCATCATCCCGCGATGTCGCTGCCCTGCGGCATGGTCGACGGCCTGCCGGTCGGCCTGATGCTGGTCGGCCGCATGTTCGAGGAAGCCACGATCTATCGCGCCGCTCATGCCTTCGAGCAGATCGGCGACTGGAAGAAGATGTGAGCGAGGCTTCGATGCAGCCGAACGGAGCGCCAGGGCGTTTTCGAGCGAAGCGGATACCGGTTCGCGTCAAGAAAGCGCATCAAAACAAGAATCCAGAGCCCCGTTCCGATTCCATCGGAGCGGGAAAGGCTCCGGCGCATGGCTAACGCGTTCGTCGCGGCGTTCGAGATCCTGAGCTTTGGCGCGATCATCGTCCTGATCGTGCTGGGGCTCGGGATCATCGCCAGCATGATGGGTATCTTCAACTTCGCGCAGGGCGAGTTCGTCCTGCTCGGGGCCTACATCACCTATCTCGCCTACGCCAAGGGACTGCCGATCTGGGCCGGCATGGTTGCGGCGCCCTTTGTGGTCGGCGCGCTCGGCTTCGTGCTGGAGGCGCTGATCATCCGCCGCTTCTACGCCGCGCCCATCGTCGCCATGCTCGGCACCTATGCGCTCGGCCTCATCATCCGCGAATCCGTGCGCGGCCTGATCGGCGGCTTCTATCTCACCGTGCCCGAACCGATCGGCGGCTCGATCGACATCGGCGCCATGCACATCTCGGCCTGGCGCTTTACCATCATCGTCATCACGCTCTTGGTCATGGGCGGCTGCTATCTGCTGCTGTCGCGCACGAGCTTTGGCCTGCGCGTGAGGGCGACGCTGGAGAATCCGTCGCTGGCGCGTGCGTCGGGCATCTCCACGCCGCTGATCTACGGCGCCACCTTTGCGTTTGGCGCAGCGCTGGCCGGCCTTGCCGGTGCGCTGATCGTGCCGGTGTTCAGCCTGTTTGCCGATCTCGGCCTGCGCTTCCTGATCCAGGGTTTTGTCGCGGTCATGGTCGGCGGCGTCGGCTCCTTCATCGGACCGGTCGCAGGCGCCGGCGTCATCGGCACGCTCAGCGCCGCGTTGCCCTGGGTGATGGCGCCCGTCGTCGCCGACGTGCTCGTCTTCGTGCTCGCCATCGTCTTCATCAAATTCCGCCCGCAGGGCCTCATCGCTGGAAAAGGGGTTTAGTCACATGTTCGATCGCACTCAGCTCTCACGGCGCCGCTTCCTCTCCAATTTCGCCTTTGCGTCCGGTGCGGTCGCAACCGGCGTCGGCAGCTGGGTGATCCCGGCGCCCTGGGCCAATGCGGCCGAAGCCCCGATCAAGGTCGGCATCGCCACCGACCTCACCGGTCCGATCGCCTATGCCGGCAATGCCGACGCCAACGTCGCCAAGATGGTGATCAAGGAGATCAACGCCGCCGGCGGCCTGCTCGGCCGGCCGCTCGAGCTCTATATCGAGGACACCGCCTCGAACGAATCCGTCGCGGTCGGCAACGTGCGAAAACTGATCCAGCGCGACAAGGTCGACATGGTGCTGGGCGGCATCACCTCCTCGATGCGCAACGCGATCAAGGATCCGATCGTGGCGCGCGGCAAGACGCTCTACATCTATCCGCAGCTCTACGAGGGCAAGGAGTGCACGCCCTACCTGTTCTGCACCGGCCCGACGCCGGCGCAGCAATGCGACGAGTTCATCCCCTGGCTGATCAAGAACGGCGGCAAGAAATTCGCGCTGCCGAGCGCCAACTATGTCTGGCCGCACACGCTCAACATCTATGCCCGCAAGGTGATCGAGGCGAATGGCGGCGAGGTCGTGTTCGAGGAATATTACCCGCTCGACCAGATCGACTTCTCCGCAACCGTCAACCGCATCATCTCCAACAAGGTCGACGTCGTCTTCAACACTGTCATCCCGCCGGGCGTCGGACCGTTCTTCAAGCAGCTTTATGAAGCCGGCTTCCTCAAGAACGGCGGACGGCTCGCCTGCGTCTACTATGACGAGAACACGCTCAACATCAACCAGGCCGCCGAGATCGAGGGCCTCGCCAGCTGTCTCGACTATTTCAAGGTGCTGACCAAGGAGAACCCGTTCGACGCAAAAATCCAGGCGGCGTACGAGAAGGATTTCCCGGGCAACTTCCTGTTCGCCGCCGGCAGCGCTGCGACCGGCACGTATCGCGGCCTGAAGCTGTGGGAAGCCGCGGTCAAGGAGGCCGGCAAGATCGACCGCGAGTCGGTAGCCGCCGCGCTCGACCACGCCAAGATCGCCGAAGGTCCCGGCGGACCTGCCGAAATGGTGCCAGGCAAGCGGCACTGCAAGATGAAGATGTACACCGCGGTCGCCAAGGGCGGAAACTACGAGATCGTCGCCCGCAGCAGCGGCCTCGTCGATCCCAAGGAATGCTGAATCTTCACCTCCCGTAGGGAGAGGTCGGATCGCATCGCAAGATGCGATCCGGGTGAGGGGATCTGGTCTCACTGGGGCGCCGCGGCCCCTCACCCGGATTGCACTGGACGATGCTTCGCATCGCCAGGTGCAATCCGACCTCTCCCCGCTGGGGAGAGGTCGATCGGCCACCATGGAGGGCTTTAACTCGGAATGCTGAAATCGATGGGTGTAGCTAAGCAGGCGGTCCACGCCGCGGTCGGGGACGACATGGACGTTTCGGTGGCCGAAGGCGTGCCAGCCGAGCGATCGTCGGCGCGAAAAGCCCTGCCGATCGTGGAGGCGGTCGTGCTCGTCGCGGCCCTGCTCGCGCCGCTGGTGCTGCAGGACTACCTCACGGTGTTCGCAACGCGCGTGATCATTCTGGCGCTGTTCGCACTGTCGTTTGACCTCGTCTGGGGTTATGCCGGGATCATGAGCTTCGGCCAGGCTCTGTTCTTCGGCTCGGCCGGCTACGGCGTCGCGCTGCTCGCGCGCGACCTCGACATCACCAACATCTTTCTGGTGCTGCCGGCGGGTACGCTCATCGGTCTCACCTTTGCGCTGCTGCTCGGCGGCTTCCTGCTGCTGGGACGGCATCCCTCCAGCGTGATCTTCGTCTCGCTGGGCACGTTGACCGGCTCCTACGCTGCCGACCGCCTGGCGCGCGGCTGGTATTATCTCGGCGGTCAGAACGGCATCCCCTCGATCGCGCCGATGTCGCTTGGTTCATACGAATTCTCGGAAGGGCCGGCGTTCTACTATCTCGTGCTCGGCATCCTCGTCGTCGTCTACCTGCTCTGCCGCTTCCTGGTCCGCTCGCAGTTCGGGCTCGCGCTCGCAGGCCTGCGCGAGAACGAGCAGCGCATCGCCTTCTTCGGCTACAAGGCGCAGCATCTGAAAGCGATCATCTTCACTGTCGGCGGCGCCATCGCAGGCCTTGCCGGCAGCCTCTACGCGTTCCACGAAGGCTTCGTCTGGCCCAACATGGTCGGCGTCGTGGTCTCGACGCAGGTGGTGCTCTATGTGCTGTTCGGCGGCTCCGGCACGCTGATCGGCGCCGTCATCGGCACGGTCATCGTCGAGGGTGTCAGCTTCTGGCTGTCGGACAATTATCGCGACGTCTGGCCGATCATTCTCGGCCTCTTGCTGTTGCTCGTGATTCTGTTCCGGCCGCTCGGTCTCATCAGCTTCGTGCTGGGTGAGCGCGAGCGGGTCGGCAGCTTTGGTGCGAAGCCTAAGGAGAAGCGCAATGCCGCTCCTTGAAGCCGCCGGCATCAGGAAAGTCTTCGGCAAGCTCACCGCGCTCGATGGCGCGGCGCTCACCGTCGGCGAGAACGAGTTTCACGGACTGATCGGTCCGAACGGCTCCGGCAAGAGCACGCTGATGAAGTGCATCGCCGGGGCCGAAGTGCCGACGGAGGGCAAGGTGTCATTCGTCAACACCGACATCACCGCGTTCACGCCGACCGAGCGCGCCCGCGCCGGCATGAGCCTGAAATTCCAGATCACGTCTGTGCTGCCGTCGCTGACGCTGTACGACAACATCCTGCTCGCGCTCCAGGCACAGTGCTCGCTGTTCGATCTCGTGCTCTCGCGCACGCGCAGGCTGCTGCACGACCAGGTCATGACCATGCTGAGGCAATTTCGCCTCGCCGACCGCGCCTTCGATGCGGCCGCCGCGCTGTCGCACGGCCAGCAGCAATGGCTGGAGATCGCGATGGCGCTGGCGGGCAAGCCCAAACTGCTGCTGCTGGACGAGCCGACCGGCGGCATGAGCCTGGAGGAGCGCCGCGTCACCGGCGAACTGCTCCAGCCGATCAAGCAGCATTGCTCGCTCGTCATCGTCGAGCACGATCTCGATTTCATCCGCGACATCTGCGATCGCCTCACCGTGCTCGACCAGGGCAGGGTGCTGGCGTCGGGCACGGTGTCCGAGATCCAGGCCAACACATCTGTCCAGGAGATTTATCTGCGCCGTGCCTGAATTTTTGGATATCAAGCATCTCGACGCCGGCTATGGCCGCAGCCAGGTGCTGTTCGACGTCAGCCTCGGCATTCCCTGGCGTGGCGGCGTCGCCGTGCTCGGCCGCAACGGCGCCGGCAAGACCACGCTGATGAAGACCATCGTCGGCGAGCTGCCGGCCTGGAAGGGCGAGGTCGCCTTCGACGGCCGCGACATCAGCCTCCGCGCCACCCAGGAGCGCGTGCGCGCCGGCATCGGCTACGTCCCGCAGGAGCATTCGGTGTTCGCGCGCCTGTCGGTACGCGACAATCTCGCGGTCGGCTCGCTCGTGAGCAAGGATGCGTCCGCCGTCGATCGCGTCCTGACAATCTTCCCGAAGCTCGGCCAGCGCCTCGACCAGCCCGCCGGCACGCTGTCCGGCGGTGAGCGCAAGATGCTCGCCATCGGCCGCGCCATGCTGGGCGATCCAAAATTGTTGCTGCTGGACGAGCCGACCGAAGGCGTCTGGATCGGCGTGATCGAGGAGATCACCGAGCGCCTGATCGAACTCGCGAAGACCATCGCCGTCATCATCGTCGAGCAGCACCTCGACCTCGCGCTGCGCGTCGCCGACTACGCCTACGTGCTCGACCGCGGCAGGGTCGCGCTGCAAGGCGAGGCAGGCGAGGTGCGGAGCAATCCGGAGCTGATGCGGTATCTGGCGCCGTAGGACATGCGCGTGAAGCGCGCCGCTCTCACACCGACCTCAGCTGTCATACTCCGCGAAAGCGGGGCATCCAGTACGCCGCGGCTTCTCGATCGAGAACGGCTGTCTCCGGAATACTGGATTCCCCGCCTTCGCGGGGAATGACGGCGTCAGGCTGGGATGGGACGGCGCACCGCCCCTACTTCACCGCCCCAAACCGGCTGTCGAACGAGTTCGACTGCACCACCGGCGCGGCGCCGGCGAGCTGCCCGCTGTCACCCGCGCCATCCGACACCGACGGCTTCAGCGCCGGGCGCGTTGCGGCGAGGCGCGTGTCTGGCTTCGCCGGCTCGGCGGGCTTGGCGGCGACGGCCGGTTTCGGCGCATCCTTCGTGGCGTCCTTGGACTTGTCATGCCCCGGCGCGAAGCGGGTCACTGCGGCCTTCAGCCTCGACGCCGCCGTGGGCGGGGTCGTGGAGGTCGTGGCTGGCGCGACGGACGCCGTGGCTTGCGGCGGAGGCGTGGTCGTCGCCGTGGTGTCGGCGGTCCCTAAGCCCATCTTGCGGCCGAGGTTGGAGAAGAAGCCGCCGCCTTGAGATTTCTCTTGCGATCTCTCGGCCGGCGCAGCCGCGGCGACGCGGGTGCTGGTTGCCGGCGCGCTGCTGGCTGTGACCGGCTCTTCCTGCGGCGCGCTTGCTGCCGCATCGAGGTTCGGCTTGGGTGGATTGACGTGGCCTGGGATCGTGCCGGGCGCCTTCGCCATCGCCAGCATCTGCAGCGTGGTACCTTCAGCGCCCTCCGACAGGCCGGTCGAGCCTTCCGGAATCTTGGCGGCGAAGATCTTGTTCATGCCACCGTCGATGCCGGTGTTCATGCGCGCCACCGGCGTGCCCTTGGCGACCAGCTTGGCGTATTCCGTCTCGTCCTTGGCCTGCTTCTCGCGCACCGCGCTGGCGATGTCCTCGGGGATCACATAGGCCGGGCACTTCGCCGAGGCGTCGAACACCGGATCGCGCTTGGCGTCCGCCGGCTTCGCGGCATCGAACACGTATTTCTTCTCGCAGAAATCGACCTTCGGCTCCTGCCGCGTCACCTCGAAATGATCATAGCCTTCCTTGATCATCTTCCAGAAGGCCATGTTCGGATTGTTCCGGTGCTTGGCCATATTCACCGGCGTCATCTTGAACGGATAGGCCTGGAGCTGGAACGCCTTCTGGCCGCCGAAGAAGGATTCTCGCCCCAACGAATAGATCTCCGCGATCTGCTCGTCGGTCATGGCGTAGCAGCCGCGCGACGAACAATCGCCGTGCACCATCAGCTGCGAGCCGCTGCGCCCGAGCGCCTTGTCGAACGCGTTCGGATATCCCGTGTTGAACGACAGGTAATAGGCCGATTGCGGATTCATCTGGCTCGGATTGATCGAGTAGAATCCTTCCGGCGCCTGGCGATCGCCTTCGCGCACCTTGGGGCCGAGATCGCCCGACCAGCGGCAGATCGGATAGGTCTTGAGCAGCGCGAACTGGCCTGAGCGGGTCTGCTTCCAGACCTCGAGCTCGGCCTCCTGCTTGAACAGGCGGACCAGGATCGGCGATTGCAGGTCCATGTTCTTCTCGGCCATTGCGGCGAGAAGCTTTGGCGGCACCGGCTGATTGGCCTTGGCGTTGGTCGCGAGCGAAACCTGGTCGGTGTCGCAGCCGGCCAGCACGACGCTGGCGGCAAGCGCAACCGAAGCCAAAAGCGCGCGAGCAAGCGAACGAGAAATCAAGATGGACCCCACACCGTGCCGGGCAGCGAGCGCGAACCCCAATTCTTTTGAAGCATGGCCTGACCGCAAATCCGGACCCGTCACGACGGGCTTTTTCAGACCACGCCCCAGCGCTTATGCCCTGAAGCCATTGATTAAAATTCTAACCTCTGGGTCATGTGGTCGCAACCCGAGCGGAGATCACGAGCCCGTTGGCCCAGTGGCATGGTCAACGAAGACTGAATGGACGCGACTTTGGACGCGACTTGGGACGTAACTTGGGCCTTTCGGCCGGATTGGAACAGAGATCGCTGATTTGGGCAAGAAAAGGGTTAATGCGGGGTTACTGGGGAAGATGGGGTTGCCCCAGCGTCAAACTCGGTGTCGTCCGGGCGAAAGTCAGGACCCATAACACAGGGAGTGGTTTGGCGAAGACTCGAGGTTCGGTACTCCCAGCGTCCGCAATCGCGAGATTCCGCGGTATGGGTCCTGGCTTTCGCCAGGACGACGAGCTGAGAGAGCCGTATTTGTCGTCGAACCCGGCCGAATCAGCCCAGCCGGTCGCGCGGCTGGGAGTGGTGGGCACGCTTCCGCCTTCGCTCTTCGAGCTACGGCGGACGAGTCGCTTTGCCCACTCTACGAGACCGAAATCGGGACCAATCAGCCCAGTTTCCGGCCGATATCGAGGAATTTCTGCCGCCGCTGCTTGCGGATGGCGTCGCCGTCGAGACCCCGGAGCTCGTCGAAAGCCTTGGCGATGGCGTCCCCGGTGGTGGCGATCATGGCGGCGGGGTCGCGGTGGGCGCCGCCGACCGGCTCCTTCAAAATGCTGTCGATCACGCCGAAGCGGAGCATGTCCTGGGCGGTGATCTTCATGTTGTTGGCGGCTTCCTGCGCCTTGGTGCCGTCGCGCCAGAGGATAGAGGAGGCGGCCTCCGGCGAGATCACGCTGTAGATCGCGTGCTCCAGCATCAACACTCTGTTGGCGGTGGTGATGGCGATGGCGCCGCCCGACATGCCCTCGCCGGTGATGATGGCGACGTTCGGCACCGTGAGCGCCAGGCAGGCATCCGTCGAGCGCGCGATCGCCTCGGCTTGTCCCCGCTCCTCGGCGCCGATGCCGGGATAGGCGCCGGCGGAATCGGCGAGTGACAGCACCGGCAGGCCGAACCGCTCGGCCATCTCCATCAGCCGCACGCATTTGCGATAGCCTTCCGGCCGCGCCATGCCGAAATTGTGCCGGATGCGGCTTTCGGTGGAATCGCCCTTTTCCTGGCCCATCACGCAGATCGGCTCGCCGCGGAAGCGGCCGAAGCCCGCGACCAGCGCCTCGTCCTCGCCGAATTTGCGGTCGCCGGCCAGCGGCGTGAATTCGGTGATCAGGCCCTTGATGAAGTCGTTGAAATGCGGCCGCTGCGGGTGCCGCGCTACCAGCATCTTCTGCCACGGCGTCAGGTTCAGATAGAGATCGGCCAGCGCCTGCGCCGCCTTGTCCTCGATCCGTCCGATCTCCTCGGCGATGTCGGTGCCGGAGGCCGCCAACATCCTGAGCTCGTCGACCTTGGAGTCGAGCTCGGCGACGGGCTTTTCGAAATCGAGATAGCTGCGCATCTGGTCTGGCATCAACTCAATATAAGGGGACGGGGCGAGAGAGCGAAACGAGGTTGGGGTTGTGGAAAGAAGTTTAGCTTCTTCAATGGTTTGGCCTGTGTGCTCGTGAGACGCCAGCCAAATCAATCGTGAGGCCACGGCTCTTTCCGCGGAGATGTGGCCGAAGTCAAGGTGGATCGTCACCTCTCCCGCTTGCGGGAGAGGTCGCGCCAAAGGCGCGGGTGAGGGCTTTCACCTCTAGGGGGTTGTCCCTTTGCGGAGACACCCTCTCCCCAACCCTCTCCCTCAAGCGGGAGAGGGGGCGCACCTCCCACGCCTCACTTCTCCGCCAGCGGGTGCAGGTCGCGCACCAGGCTCTTCAGCCGCTCCTCGACCACATGGGTGTAGATCTGGGTCGTGGAGATGTCGGTGTGGCCGAGCAGGGTCTGCACGATGCGCAAATCGGCACCATTGTGCAGCAGGTGGCTGGCAAAGGCGTGGCGCAGCACGTGCGGGGAGACCAGGCGGGCCTGAAGCCCGGAGGCGACCGCGAGCTCCTTCAGATCGCGGGCGAAATGCTGGCGCGTCAGATGTCCGCTCTCGCCGAAGGAGGGAAACAGCCATTTCGAGGCGGCCACGCTGTTCTTCTTGTCAGCCTTCGCAGCTTCCGTCGCCGCGAGATAATCGGCCATCGCCTGCCGGGCGGCGTCGTTGAGCGGCACCAGGCGTTCCTTGTTGCCCTTGCCGCGCACCACGATCATGCGCGCATCGCGCTTGGCGGCCGAGCGCGGCAGCGCCACCAACTCGGAGACGCGCAGGCCCGTGGCGTAGAGCACTTCGAGCAGGCAATAGAGCCGCAAAGCGCGCAGCCGTTTCGACGGCGATTGATCCGCCGCCTCGCTCAATTCCTTGGCGCGGCGGAGCATGCGGTCGACATCCGCAATCGACAGCACTTTTGGCAGGCCGCGGCCGCGCTTCGGTCCCGACAGGATCGCTGCGGGATCCTCGGCACGGATGCGCTCGTTGAGGAGGAAGCGGAACAGATGCCGCATCGCCGACAGCCGCCGCGCGACGCTGGTGGATTTGAAGCCGCGCGCATCGAGATCGGCGAGATAGTCGCGCAGGACTTGCGTCTCCGCATCCGCAAAACTGTGGCCGGCGCGGCCCAAAAATTCCGAGAAATCGCTGAGGTCGCGGCGGTAGGCATCGAGCGTGTTGGCCCCGGCGCCCTGTTCCGCCGCGAGCATGTCGAGGAACAGGCCGGTGAGCTTGCTATCGGAGGGCTTGGTGCGCATGCCCTGGAGCCTAGCTGCTATTTCTTGAGAAACTTGTCAGGCGGGATCGTCACCGTCATTTCCCGCGGCTTCGGACTGACGAAGTTCGCCAGCGCAAAGACCACGCCATAGACGATGCCGGCGATCACGGCGACGACCGTCAGGAAGCGGAACAGGCTGGGCATCGTGCTGGGGTCCGGAGGCCAAATTAACCAATGAAATCATCCAACATGTTCGCCGTTTCGTGGCAAGAGTCCTCTGGCGAGGCCCCCTGCGGGGTCGTATAGGTGGCAAAAGCATGCCGCCTTTGGCGGCAGATCGAGCGAGATCCATGTCCGACGCCGCGTTGCCGCTATCCGGTTCGCCTGAGGCCGACATCCTGTCGGCGCTCGGGGCGCGCTCGATCGTGCTCGTCGGGATGATGGGGGTGGGCAAATCCACCATCGGCCGCCGCATGGCGGCGCGGCTCAAGCTGCCTTTCGTCGACGCCGACACCGAGATCGAGGCGGCGGCCGGCATGACCATACCGGAAATTTTCGAGCGCCATGGCGAGCCACATTTCCGCGACGGCGAGGCCCGCGTGATCGCGCGGCTGCTGGACGGTGGACCGATCGTGCTCGCGACCGGCGGCGGCGCCTTCATGCGCGAGGAGACGCGGGCGCGGATCGCCGCGAAAGCGGTCTCGATCTGGCTCAAGGCCGACCACGACGTCATCATGCGCCGGGTGCGGCGTCGTGCCGATCGCCCGCTGCTCCAGACCGCCGATCCCGAAGGAACCGTGACGCGCCTGCTCACCGAGCGCGAGCCGGTCTATCGCCATGCCGACCTCACCATCGCCTCGCGCGACGTGCCGCACGACAAGATCGTCGAGGAATGCATCGAGACGCTGCACGCCCATCTCTGCGGCGTGCCGCCTGCTGACGTTGCGAGTGCCGTACGATGACTGCGCCCTTGAAACATTCCGATCCTGTCAATGTCGATGTCGCGCTGGGCGAGCGCGCCTATGACATCGTCATCGGCCGCGGCGTGCTGGCCTCGGTCGGCGAGCGCGTCGCGCGCTTGCGCCCCGGCGTGCGCACCGCTGTTGTGACCGACCGCACCGTTGCAAAGCACTGGCTGGAACCCACCGAGGCATCGCTCACTGCGGCCAGCATTCCCACCTCGCGCATCGTGGTCGAGGAAGGCGAGATCTCCAAGACCTATGCGGGCCTGGAAAAAGTCAGCGAGGCCTTGATCGCCGCGAAAATCGAGCGCAACGATCTCGTCATCGCGCTCGGCGGCGGCGTGGTCGGCGATCTCGCCGGCTTTGCCGCGGCGATCCTGCGCCGCGGCGTCGATTTCGTGCAGGTGCCGACCTCGCTCTTGGCACAGGTCGATTCCAGCGTCGGCGGCAAGACCGGCATCAACTCGCCGCAGGGCAAGAACCTGCTCGGCGCCTTCCACCAGCCGGTGCTGGTCATCGCCGACACCGCCGTGCTCGATACCCTGTCGCCGCGGCAATTCCGCGCCGGCTATGCCGAGGTCGCCAAATATGGCGTGCTCGGCGACGAAGCCTTCTTCAGCTGGCTGGAGAAGAACCATGCCGACATCTTCAGGGGTGGCTCGGCGCGCGAGCATGCCATCGCGACGTCGTGCCGCGCCAAGGCCGGCGTCGTCTCGCGCGATGAGCGCGAGACTGGCGAGCGCGCGCTGCTCAATCTCGGCCATACCTTTGGTCACGCACTGGAAGCGGCGACCGGCTTCTCCGACCGCCTGTTCCACGGCGAGGGCGTCGCGATCGGCATGACGCTGGCGGCGCAGTTCTCGGCCAGGCTCGGCATGATCGGCGAGCACGACGCGGCGCGCGTCGAGCGGCACCTCATCGACGCCGGCCTGCCGACGCGCTTGCGGGACATCGCGGGTTTTGCCCAGGAAGGGCTTGCCGATGCCGACGCGCTGATGGCGCTGATGGCGCAGGACAAGAAGGTCAAGCGCGGCAAGCTCACCTTCATCCTGCTGGAGGCCGTCGGGCGCGCGGTGATCGCCAAGGATGTCGAGCCCGCCCCGGTGCGCGATTTCCTGCAAGAGAAGCTCGCGCAGAAGGCGTGATGCGCGGCTGAACGGCGCCAAAGCGTTTTCGCGCGAAGTGGATACCGGTTCGCGTCAAGACAACGCGTCCAAACAAGAAGCTAGAGTGCTGCATGGACTGGCTCGGATTCACCATCGTCGTCCTCTGCCTCCTGGTCTCGGCGTTCTTCGCCGCGAGCGAGACCGCGCTGACCGGCGCCTCGCGCTCCAGCATGCTCAGGCTCTCCAAGCAGGGCAATCATGACGCCGACGTCGTCTCGCAGCTGCTCGACATGCGCGAGCGCCTGATCGGCGCGCTGCTGCTCGGCAACAACATCGCCAATATCGGCTCCTCCGCGATCGCCACCGCGATATTCACGGCCTGGTTCGGTGATGTCGGCGTGCTCTATGCGACCGGGGTGATGACGGCGCTGGTCGTGATCTTCGCGGAGGTTCTGCCGAAGACCATCGCCATCAACGCGCCGGACCGCGTGGCGCTTGCGGTCGCACGCCCGATGCGGCTGACCATGTACGTGCTGGGGCCGCTGCTGCGGATCGTGGAAGTCATTGTGCGCCTGTTGCTGCGCTTGTTTGGCCTCGCCGGCGAGCACCAGGCGATCCTGTCGCCGACCGAGCGCCTGCGCGGTGCGGTCGACCTGTTGCACCACGAAGGCAAGTTCGAGAAGCATGACCGCGACATGCTCGGCGGCCTCTTGGACTTGCGCGAGCTCCAGGTCTCCGACGTCATGATCCATCGCACCGAGATGATGATGATCAATGCCGATTTGCCGCCGGAAGAGCTGGTGCGCGAGGTGCTGGCGACCGAATACACCCGAATCCCGCTGTGGCGCGAGAAGCCCGAGAACATCATCGGCGTGCTCCACGCCAAGGATCTCCTGCGCGCGATCCGCGCCTCCGACGGCGACACCTCGCGGATCGATGTCTCCACCATCGCGCTGCCGCCCTGGTTCGTGCCGGAGATGCGCCCGGTCTCCGAGCAGCTCAAGGCGTTCCGCCGTCGCAAGACCCATTTCGCGCTCGTCGTCGACGAGTATGGCGAGGTTGAAGGGCTCGTGACGCTGGAAGACATTTTGGAAGAGATCGTCGGCGACATCTCCGACGAGCACGACGTCGTGGTCGCCGGCGTGCGCGCCCAGCCGGACGGCTCGGTCGTGGTCGACGGCTCGGTGCCGATCCGCGATCTCAACCGCGCCATGGACTGGCACCTGCCCGACGAGGAGGCGACCACGGTGGCCGGCCTCGTCATTCACGAGGCCCGCTCGATCCCCGACCGCGGCCAGAGCTTCACCTTCCACGGCTTCCGTTTCCGCGTCCTCCGCCGCGAACGCAACCGCATCACCGCGCTCCGTATCTCACCGGTGCCGCGCGAGGCGGAGCTGGAGGAGGCAAAACCGAGGAGGGCCGGGACGTCGTTTTGATTCTTACCCTCCCCTGGAGGGGGAGGGTCGATCGCGCGCAGCGCGAGCGGGGTGGGGTGATCTCTCCACTCGGGTAGTGCTCAGCGCGGAGAGACCGTCACCCCACCCCGCTTCACATCTCGCTGCGCTCGGTGTGAAGCGACCCTCCCCCTCCAGGGGAGGGTAAGAGGAGATCACCCTTCCCCCGGCGCCTTCGCGTGGATCGCGAGCGCGTGGACGCCGCCGGCGAGTTCCGCCGCCAGCGCCGAATTTATCATGCGATGGCGATCGACCCGGCTCTTCCCTTTGAAGGCCTCAGACACGATATACACACGGAAGTGCGTCTCGCCGCTTGGCCGATGGCCGGCGTGGCCTTCATGCAAGTGCGACTCGTCGACGACCTGCAGGCTTTCCGGCCTGAAAGCTTCTTGCAACCTGTTGCTGATAGTGTCTCTGATAGCCATGTGTGTGCCATTAAGGTGCGCGATCGCACCCCGTCAATACCCGGGAGTCCCAGGTAATTGCGACCGGGTTTCTAGCTAATTGCAATGTCAAGACTTGAAGGTTTTTGCATTGCGTAGTCAAAGTCAGCCATGCCGATCGATTCATCAAAGTTCTTCGACTCCATCCGCGTCAAGCCGCGCGGCAAGCAGCCGGAAGCGAAGCCGCGCGAGACCGTGGTCGCCTGCGAATGGACCGGCTGCCAGAACAAGGGCAGCCACCGCGCGCCGAAGGGGCGCGAGAATTCGCGCGAGTACTGGCACTTCTGCCTGGAGCATGTCCGCGAGTACAACCAGAACTACAATTTCTTCTCCGGCATGAATGCCGATGCGGTCGCGCGCTACCAGAAGGATGCGCTGACCGGCCACCGACCGACCTGGAAGATGGGCGCCAACGGCGGCAAGAAAGCTTCGGAAGCCGAGATCGATGGCGCCTTCGATCCGTTCAGCATGTTCAGTGAGATCAACGGCCGCGCCAGCTGGCGCCGCGGTCCCGAGGCTCAGCCCAAGGCCGAGACGCGCAAGGTGATGAACGCCGAGCGCAAGGCGCTCCAGGTCATGGGCCTCGGCCCCGACGCCACGCTCGCCGACGTCAAGACCAAGTACAAGGCCCTGGTGAAGCAGCATCACCCCGATGCCAATGGCGGCGACCGCTCGACCGAAGACCGCCTGATCGAGATCATCAAGGCGTATAATTATCTGAAGACGGTGGTGCGGGAGGCGTAAGGCTACGCCTCCGGGAAGGACAGTTCGCAAACCAGTCCTTCCGGCTTCCACCACCGGGTCACCCGTCCGCGCAAGGTGCGGATGATGCCATCGACCGCGCCGATGCCAAAGCCCTTGCGCGTCGGCGGCTCGTCGACCCTGGGACCGCCGCGCTCCGACCAGTGCAGCACCAGAGGTTCTGCACCATTGGTCTCCCAGCGGATCTCCAGCCGGCCCGAAGGCGTCGATAGCGACCCGTATTTGGCGGCGTTGGTCGCAAGCTCGTGCACGGCGACCGCGATCGATTGGGCGAGCGTCGCCGGCAGCCGGATGTCGTCTCCAGTGATGCTGATACGTTCGCCGTAGGGCCGGAGTTCGTCTTCGACGATGGTCTTCAGACTCGCGCCGGTCCAGCGCGACGCCGAGAACAGCCTCTGCACGTTGGCAAGCGCACTGAGTCGGCCTTGAAACGCGGCCTGGAATTCTGCAGCGGTCTCGGCCTTCGTCAGCCGCAGTATCGCCTGCGTCACCGCGAGCAGATTGTTCGAACGATGATCGACCTCGTAGGCGAGGAGCATCATCCGCTGCTCGGCCTGCTTGCGAGCCGTGATGTCGACCAGCATGTTCACCGCGCCGACCAGTCGGCCGCGTTCGTCGCGCAGCGGCGTCGGATATGGCATGAAGCAAATCCGTGAGCCGTCCGGCCGTTCGGCCACGGCCTCGACGTCGCGCACCGGCCGGTTCTGCTTGAGCGCGATTGCCATGGGGCACTCATCATGGGGGAGCGGCGTGCCGTCGGGCAGAGAGAGCTTCCATGTCACGCACCACATCGCGCCGACCTCTGGCGTCCGTCCGGCAAAATCGATGCAGGCTTGATTGAAGAAGGTGATGCGGCCTTCTGCGTCGGTCGTATAGATCGCGGCGGGCAGCGCCTGGAGCAAGTCCCGGAATCGCCTCTCGGAATCCGCGCCGCCAGCGCTCCTGCTCGCTGCTTGCCTCGCGATCTCGCCGATCCTGGCCTCGTCCGAATGTCCAAGCAAGTCCAGCATCGCGTTCCTCTGCGGGGCCAGCTCAGGCAATTCGCCGGCCGCGCATTCGTTCCACAGTGCTCGTCGGAGACGTATAGACCCTCCTCAACCTGTCGTAGATCAGAACTTCGCTTGCACGATAGCGGAGTGGGAGCTCCGCTGTCGCCTCTCTCTTAGTCCTCAGCCGCGTAGCCTGGATGGAGCGTCAGCGTAATCCGGGTCTTTCTCACACAAGCGACTTTCCCGGATTTCGCTTCGCTCCATCCAGGCTACTTCATCATTCCTTCGGCATGGCCCCCACATAGGACGAACTCGGCCGGATCAGCCGTCCCGTGCGCTGCTGCTCGCGCGCATGCGCGGTCCATCCTGCCGCACGCGCCACCGCGAAGATCGGCGTAAAGGCCTGCCTCGGAATTGCGAGTGCATCGAGCAGGATGGCGGTGAAGAACTCGACATTGGTCTCCAGCGGCCGGTCTGGGTTCTTCTTGCGCAGCGCGCTACGGATATACGCCTCGACCTCGCCGGCAAAGGGCAGGTCGGCGCCATTGGAAGCCAGTGCCTCGATCGCGGTCTTCAGCACGTCGGCACGCGGGTCGCGCACGCGATAGACGCGGTGACCAAAGCCCATCATCCGCTCGCCGCGTGCCAGCGCCGCATCTACCCAGCTCTGGATGCGTTCGCGCGAGCCGATCGCATCGAGCATCTCAAGCACCGGCTCCGGCGCGCCGCCATGCAAGGGGCCGGTGAGCGCGCAATAGCCCGCGGTCACGGCGGCGAACAGATCGGCTTGCGTCGAGGCCACCACGCGGGTCGTGAAGGTCGAGGCATTCATGCCGTGGTCGCAGACGGTGACGAGATAGGCATCGAGCGCGGTGACCTCGCGCGCTGCAGGCGCCCGCCCGTGCAGCATGCGCAGCGTGTCGGCGGCGTGGCTCACGCTGGGATCGGGCGCGACCGGCTCGAGCCCTTTTGCGCGGCGGACCAGCGCGCCGGCGATGACCGGAAACGCGCCGACGATGGTCGCTTCGTGCTCCAGGCCATGTTCGGCGCGCAGTCCCGCGACTGCCGCGCGAAACCCGTCGACGATGCCCATGCCCTGTGTCGCCGGCAACAGGTCCGGCAATCGCGCGAAGGCGCGCTCGCGCGCGGCACCCAGGCTCGCCCGCACATTGGCTTCGCTTAAGCTGGTCTTGCTGGCGCCGTTCCAGAGCCGGGCGGTGACGCCCTCGAAGCTCGATTTGGCGGCGAGGCTGCCGACATGCTCGCCGGCGATGATCAGCTCGCCGCGCTCGCCATCGACATGGCTCAGCACGGTCTCCGCCGCGGGAACGCCGTGCAGCCCGATCTGGCTTTTGGTGAGGTGGATGTTCATGGCCCAATCTCCTGTTTGACGCATGGGAAAGGTCGGGCCTCTCGACAGATTGATCAATCTTGATTACATAAATCAATATGAAAAATTCCAGCGAGCTCTACCTCTCCGCCCGGGAAGCCGCCGCCGAGCTCGCGATCTCGCCGGCCACGCTCTACGCCTATGTCAGCCGCGGCCTGATCCGCTCCGAGCCGACACCGGACTCGCGAAAAAACCGCTACCGTGCCGAGGACGTCCGCGCGCTGAAGGAACGCCGGGTGCCGTCGCCGGAGCCAAGGGGTCTGCGCAGCTTCGACGCCGACCTGCCGGTGATGGATACGGAGATTTCGACCATCACCGAGGAGGGCGCGATCTACCGCGGGGTCAACTGCGTCGATCTCGCCGAGAACGACACGCTGGAGCACACGGCGACGCTGCTGTGGGACGTCTCCGGCGTCGATCCGTTTGATCAGGACAATCAGCCCCTTCTTTCCGAGGAGATGCGGACGATCGGGCAGGCCGCGCGGCGGGCGGCGCCGATCGACCGCGCCATCGCTGTGCTCGCGCTGGCCGCGAGCGCCGATCCTCGCGCCTTCACCCGCGCGCCCGATGGCCGCGCCATGGTCGGCGCGCGCATCGTCCGCCTGCTGGTCGCGACCATGCTCAATGCCGAGCCATCGGCCGAACCGCTGCATCAGCAGGTTGCGAAAGCGTGGGCGGCTGACAACAAGCATGCTCCCGATCTGATCCGCCGCGCGCTGGTGCTGCTCGCCGACCATGAATTGAACGCCTCGACCTTCACCGCGCGCTGTGCCGCCTCGACCGGTCTCAATCTCTATGACGCAGTGATCGCCGGCCTCGCCGCGCTGAAAGGGCCCAAGCATGGCGGCGCCGGCGTGCTGGCCTCGCAACTCGTGAAGACGCTGATCGATCGCGACGTCGAGCCGATGGTGCGCGAGCGCGTCGCGCTCGGCGAGCGCTTTGCCGGCTTCGGCCATGGCGTCTACAAGCGCGGCGATCCCCGCGCGCAATCGCTGCTGAATGCCTTGTCGCGCGCCGGCGCACCGCGAAAGTTCACCCGCGAGGTGCCGGAGCGGATCGCGGAGGCGACCGGGGAGTTTGTCAACATCGACTACGCACTCGCCGTGCTCGTGCACGCCCTGCGCCTGCCCGTCGGCAGCGAGCTCGCTTTGTTCGCGATGGCCCGCAGCGTCGGCTGGATCGCCCATGCCAGCGAGCAATTGCAGTTCGGCAAGCTGATCAGGCCGCGGGCAAGGTATGTGGGGCCCGCACCGGGACGGAGGGCGGGGGGTGTTGGAGTCGAAGACCTAACCAGGAGCGCGCCTTCACCCTCCCCTGGAGGGGGAGGGTCGATCGCGCGCAGCGCGAGCGGGGTGGGGTGATCTCTCCATTCGGACAGTGCCAATGCGGAGAGACCGTCACCCCACCCCGTCTCACATTCCGCTTCGCTTCATGTGAGCCGACCCTCCCCCTCCAGGGGAGGGTAAGATCTAACCCCGCGGCTTCGCTTCCGCGACACCGCTGCCGTGCCTTCGGCGGATGAACCAGAGCCCGACGCCCACCACGATCGCCACGGCCACCACGGTCAAAATCCAGATGTGCTTGCCGACATGCCCATGGTGGTGCAGCCCGGCATATTCATGCAGCGCTGAGACCGCCAGCACGCCCGGCAGCACATGCGCGGGGGCCCAGGCCAGGATCGCCGGGATGTTCACTGCGTAAAACTTCGCCGGCGGCATGCCGAGCGCACCGGCGGTAACGGGCACGAAGGCGCGGATCGGGGGTACGAAGCGGGCGAAGAACACCGCCCAGGTGCCGAAGCGATGGAAGAAGCTCTCGCTCTGCGCGACCAGGCGCGGATAGTTGGTCAGCGGCCAGGTGTTGAGGATCTCCCGTTGCTGCCGGTGCCCGATCCAATAGGCCGATCCGTCCCCGAGCACCGCGCCGAGTGCGGCCGCCAGCAGCACCCAGGGCAGCTTCAGCTCGCCGCCCGGAACCAGCGCGCTCAGCGCCAGGATGATGGTCGAGCCGGGGATCACCGACCCCACGACCGGCACCGCTTCGAGCAGCGCCGCCAGGAACAGGGTCAGATAGGCCAGCCACGCATGGGCCGAGACGAAGGCGATGAGGGGATCGAGGAAGGATGTCACGTCGTCTCTGTAGCGGGCTGGAGTACTGGAATTCAGACCCTACATAGGTAAGCACATGCGGCAACAGTGCCATCCACGCAGGCAGAGGCGTCAACCGCCCGGAATTCGAGCGTGATTCGCAAGGCAGCCCTCCAAAAACTGCGTTCCTTGCCTATCTAAATGAAAAGACAATGGAACTTTGATTGGTGGGCGGGCTTCTGCCGGCCACTTGTCTCTGATAGGTTGATTTTCAGCACCCAGCCGCAGCCAACGTGCGAATAACCGGTTTCGGGACCGCCCGGGACCTCGGAGGATTGATGACGACCGCCGCCCTGTCCAAAGTTGAGGAAGTTTCCGGTCAGCCCGACATGAAAGTGTCGGTGCGCCAGGTGTTCGGGATCGACAGCGATCTCGAAGTCCCGGCCTATTCCGAAGTCGATCCTCATGTGCCCGAAGTGGATTCCGATTACCGCTTCGACCGCGCCACCACGCTCGCCATTCTCGCCGGCTTTGCCAAGAACCGCCGCGTGATGGTGACGGGCTATCATGGCACCGGCAAATCCACCCATATCGAGCAGGTCGCCGCGCGCCTGAACTGGCCCTGCGTGCGCGTCAACCTCGACAGCCACATCAGCCGTATCGACCTCGTCGGCAAGGACTCGATCGTGGTCAAGGACGGCAAGCAGGTCACCGAATTCCGCGACGGCATCTTGCCCTGGGCGCTGCAGAACAACGTCGCGCTGGTGTTCGACGAATACGACGCCGGCCGCCCGGACGTGATGTTCGTGATCCAGCGCGTGCTGGAGGTCTCCGGCCGCCTGACGCTCTTGGACCAGAACAAGGTGATCAAGCCGCATCCGGCGTTCCGCCTGTTCGCCACGGCGAATACCGTTGGCCTCGGCGACACCTCGGGCCTCTATCACGGCACCCAGCAGATCAACCAGGGCCAGATGGACCGCTGGTCGATCGTCACCACGCTGAACTATCTCAGCCATGACGAGGAAGTGGAGATCGTGCTGGCCAAGGCCAAGCACTATCGCACTCAGGAGGGCCGCGACATCGTCAACAAGATGGTGCGCCTCGCTGATCTCACCCGCAACGCCTTCGCCAACGGCGATCTGTCGACGGTGATGAGCCCGCGCACGGTGATCACCTGGGCGGAGAACTCCGACATCTTCGGCGATATCGGCTTCGCCTTCCGCGTCACCTTCCTCAACAAATGCGACGAGCTCGAGCGTCCGCTGGTCGCCGAGTTCTACCAGCGCTGCTTCAACGCGGAGCTGCCGGAATCGGCGGTGAACGTGGCGCTGAGCTGAGGTTTGATGTCGTCCCGGCCTAGTGCGCAATTGCGCACGGGAGCCGGGACCCATACCGCGTGATGTCTCGATTGAAGCGACGCTGATAGTTTCCTGACCCAACGACGGCCGGTGGTTATGGGTCCCGGCTTTCGCCGGGACGACGGATTAAGGTGATATGACCACCTCCAACTCCAAATTCCGCAGCAACAAGGAAGCGCCGACCGAGCCGTTCAAGCGCTCGGTCGCCTCCTGCCTGAAGGCGATCGCGAAATCGCCCGAGCTCGACATCTCATTTGCGGCCGAGCGCCCGGGCCTTGCGCCCGGCAAGGCGCGGCTGCCCGAGCCTGCGCGCAAGATGACTAGGCGTGATGCGGCGATCGTGCGCGGCCATGCCGATTCCATCGCGCTCAAGCTCGCCTGTCACGATCCGAAAGTTCATCGCAAGCTGATGCCGGGCAATCCGCAGGCGCGGGGCGTGTTCGAGGCGGTGGAGCAGGCGCGGGTGGAGGCGATCGGCGCGCGCCGCATGGCGGGTGTTGCCAAAAATCTCACCGCGATGCTCGACGATCACTTCCATCGCGGCAAGTTCGACGAGATCACCGACCGCGCCGATGCGCCGCTCGCCGATGCGCTGGCGATGCTGGTGCGCGAGCGCCTGACCGGCATGGCGCCGCCCACGGCAGCGAAGAAGATGGTCGATCTCTGGCGTCCGATTCTCGAAGACAAGATCGGCAGGCGGCTCGACCGGCTCGATGGCGTCCTCGAGGACCAGACCCGGTTCGGCGATGCCGTGCATGATCTGCTCTCGGCGCTCGAGCTCGGCGACGAGCGCAACGCCGATACCGAGGACAATGACGAGAACGACGAGAACCAGGACGGCGACAACGACCAGTCCGGCGCCGAGGGCTCGCCCGATTCCGACGCCGCGCAAGAGATGAGCGCCGACCAGGCGCAGGCGACCTCGGAGGAGATGAGCGAGAGCGCGATGGAAAGCGCGCAGGCCTCGACCTCGGATACGTTCGACGACGGCGAACTCGGCGACGACGAGACGCCGGGCGAGGCGACGCGGCCGAATTCGCGCGGGGCCAATGAGCCGCGCGGGCCGGAATATCACGCCTTCGCGCCGAAATTCGACGAGGTCATCGCGGCCGAGGATCTCTGCGACCATGACGAGCTGGAGCGTCTGCGCGCCTATCTCGACAAGCAGCTCGCGCATCTGCAAGGCATCGTCGCTCGCCTCGCCAACCGGCTGCAGCGCCGCCTGATGGCGCAGCAGAACCGCGCCTGGGAGTTCGACCTCGAAGAGGGCATCCTTGATCCCGCGCGGCTGTCGCGCGTCGTCACTGATCCCTATCACCCGCTGTCCTTCATGCACGAGAAGGAGGCGACGTTCCGCGACACCGTAGTGACGTTGCTGCTCGACAATTCCGGCTCGATGCGCGGACGCCCGATCACGGTCGCCGCGACCTGCGCCGACATTCTCGCGCGCACGCTGGAGCGTTGCGGCGTCAAGGTCGAGATTCTCGGCTTCACCACGCGCGCCTGGAAGGGCGGGCAATCGCGCGAAGCCTGGCTGGCCGCCGGCAAGCCGGCCAATCCCGGCCGCCTCAACGATCTCCGCCACATCATCTACAAATCGGCGGATGCGCCGTGGCGCCGTGCGCGAAAGAATCTCGGCCTGATGATGCGCGAGGGCCTCCTGAAGGAGAATATCGACGGCGAGGCGCTGGACTGGGCGCACAAGCGCCTGCTCGGCCGGCCCGAGCAGCGCAAGATCCTGATGATGATCTCGGACGGCGCGCCGGTCGACGATTCCACGCTGTCGGTCAATCCCGGCAATTATCTCGAGCGGCACCTGCGCCACATCATCGAGGAGATCGAGACCCGCTCGCCGGTCGAGCTGATCGCGATCGGCATCGGTCATGACGTGACGCGCTATTATCGCCGCGCGGTGACGATCGTCGACGCCGAGGAGCTCGGCGGCGCCATCACCGAGAAGCTCGCCGAACTCTTCAGCGAGACCAACACCGCGCCGACGCAAGCGCCCGGCCGGCCGCGCCGCAAATTGCATTCGTGAGCAACCATCAATCCCGCCGCAGCTTTCTCGGCCACGCGGCGGCGGGATTTTCCATTCTGACGATGCCGCGATTGGCGCGGGCGCAGGCGCAGTTGCAGCCCGCGACCGAGCCGCCGCCGCGCGCCCTCCAGCTCGACCACGCCGTCGCTGCGCCCGTCAGCGTCGAGGTCAACGCGCGCAGCATTCCCAATTTCGAGCCGCGCGACCGTTCGCGCACGCGCTTCGGCTCGCTGGATTTTCGCAGCGGCCTGGTGCTGACCTCGCCCTATCGCGGCTTCGGCGGCCTGTCCGGCCTCCGCTTCCTCGACGGCAAGGGCGAGCGCTTCCTCGCGATCTCCGACCAGGGCGGCTGGTTCACCGGCGCCATCCGCTATTCCGGCCGCGAGATGGTTGGGCTCGCGGACGTCGAGGCCGCGCCGCTGCTGGGCGCGGACGGGCGGCCGATCACGGATAAGCGGCTCTGGTACGACAGCGAGTCGCTCGCGCGCGACGGCAACCTCGTCTATGTCGGGCTCGAGCGCGTCAACCAGATCCTGCGCTATGATTTCGCCAAGGGCGGCACCCGCGCCCGCGGCGAGGTGATCGCGGTGCCGCCTGCGGTCCGCAAGTTGCCCTACAACAAGGGGCTGGAGGCGCTCGTCGTCGTTCCCAAAGGCCAAGGTCAGGTGCTCGCGGGCACGCTGATCGCCTTCTCCGAGCGCGGGCTCGACGCCGACGGCAATCTCGTCGCGTTCCTGATCGGCGGCCCGACGCCGGGCCAGTTCAGCGTGCGGCGCTCCGAAAACTTCGACATCAGCGACGCGGTGCTGCTGCCGTCTGGCGATCTCCTCATCCTCGAACGCAAATTCTCCTGGTTCACCGGTGTCAACATCCGCATCCGCGCGATCCCGCTGAAGTCGATCGCGCCGGGTGCGCTGGTCGACGGCCTCACGCTGTTTTCCGCCGATCTCGGCCACGAGATCGACAACATGGAAGGCATCGACGCCCATGTCACGGCCGAGGGCGACACCGTGCTGACCCTGATCTCCGACGACAACTTCTCGATGCTGCAGCGGACATTGTTGCTGCAGTTCACGCTGGTGGAGTAGCGCGGTCTCTCCTCCGTCATTGCGAGCGCAGCGAAGCAATCCAGTCTGCCTCCGCGGAGAGATTCTGGATTGT
Source organism: Bradyrhizobium sp. DN3 (assembly GCF_041357655.1). NCBI lineage: Bacteria > Pseudomonadati > Pseudomonadota > Alphaproteobacteria > Hyphomicrobiales > Nitrobacteraceae > Bradyrhizobium > Bradyrhizobium sp. DN3. The sequence goes on from NZ_JAULLN010000015.1 coordinate 103,075, forward strand.
TTCGCTGCGCTCGCAATGACGCTGGGAGGCAGGCTCGCACCAAGCCAACACCGCAATGCATGGCCCCTCCAGTCCCCATTCCCGCCGCGCGCCTAGCAATCCGCGTTTCCCTCACTACACTCCCTGCAGCATCCTCCATCCTCCCGGAACTCCCGCATGAGCGCCCTGTTTTCCCCGATCAAGCTGCGCGGACTGACGTTGAAGAACCGCGTCGTGGTGTCGCCGATGTGCCAATATTCGGCCGATGACGGCGTGGCCACGGATTGGCACTTCACCCACATCAACAATCTCAGCCTGTCGGGCGCGGCGATGTTCTGCATCGAGGCGACGCATGTCGAGGCGATCGGCCGCATCACGGCGGGCTGCCTCGGGCTCTACAGCGATGCCTGCGAAGCCGCCTTGAAGCCGATCCTCCATTCGGTGCGCAAGCATTCCTCCACCGCGATCGGGATGCAGCTTGCCCATGCCGGCCGCAAAGCCTCGAGCGCGCGGCCCTGGGAGGGCGGCCAGCTGATTCCGGTCGAGCACGGCGGCTGGCAGGCGGTCGGCCCGTCAGCCGTGCCGCACAAGGAGGGCGAGGCCGCTCCGCTCGCGCTCGACGCCGCCGGCCTCAAGCGCATCCGCGAGGCCTTCGTCGATTGCACCAAGCGCGCCGCGCGGCTCGGCATCGATGCCATCGAGGTCCACGGCGCGCACGGCTATCTCCTGCACCAGTTCCTGTCGCCGATCTCGAACAGGCGCACCGACGTCTATGGCGGCTCGCTCGAGAACCGCATGCGCTTTCCGCTCGAGGTGTTCGACGCGGTGCGCGCCGCATTCCCCGCCGACAAGCCGGTCGGCATGCGGGTGTCGTCGACCGACTGGGTCGAGGGCGGCTGGGATCTGGCGCAGACCATCGAATTCGCAAAGGCGCTGAAGGCACGCGGCATCGACTGGATCGATGCCTCCTCGGGCGGCGTCTCGCCGCTGCAGAAGATTCCGCTCGGCCCCGGCTATCAGGTGCAATTTGCAGAAGCCATCAAGCGCGAGACCGGATTGCCCACCATCGCCGTCGGCCTGATCAGCGAAGCCAGGCAGGCGGAAGAGATCGTGGCCAGCGGCAAGGCCGACATGGTCGCGCTCGCCCGCGGCATGCTCTACGACCCCCGCTGGGCCTGGCACGCCGCCGCGGACGTCGGCGGCGAGGTCGAAGCCCCGCCGCAATATTGGCGCTCGCAGCCCTCGACGCAAAAGGCGCTGTTCGGCAGGACCACGTTCGGGGCGCGGTGAGTTCTTCACCTCTCCCCGCTTGCGGGGAGAGGTCGGATCGCATCGCAGATGCGATCCGGGTGAGGGGGTACAGGTGCGGCGCTACGCTCGTGTGAGGAGAGAGGCCCCTCACCCCGACCCTCTCCCCGTAAGAACGGGGAGAGGGAGTAAACTCACGCATCCGTAAAACTCCTCGCCTTCCACGCACCCCAAAACTGGCCTAACCTGTCTCCTCAACGCCTCACGGAGGCCGGCCATGCGTTTTGGTGTTCGCAAAACTGCCCATGTGTTCGAGCGCGTGGGTCTTGCGATGGCGGGTGCGGCGTGCGGATTGTTCGTCGGCGCCTATGTGGGATCTGCGATCTCCTCGCTCACCACGCAGGGCTTCCTGCTGGTGATGATGGTGCTCGGCTTCATCGGCTTCTATCTCGGCATCGACACGCCGCAAATGCCCTTCGACGATGCGCACAACGCCATCGACGCCGCGGAATTTCTGAGCTCGGCCGGCACGCTCTGCGCCACGCTCACCGCGCTCGCCTCCGTCGCCGTCATCGTGCTCCGGCTCGATCCGCATATCAACTTCGCCTGGCTTGCTCTCTTCGGCTGGTCCGCCGGCGTCGCCATGCAGATCGTCGCGGGCGCGAAGGCCAGGATGCGGAAGTAGGCTTTCTGACCCTCCCCTGGAGGGGGAGGTCGATCGCGCAAAGCGCGAGCGGGGTGGGGTGATCTCTCCTCACGGGCAGCGTGTGAAGTGGAGAGACCTTCACCCCACCCCGTCTCATGTCTCGCTTCGCTCAACATGAGCCGACCCTCCCCCTCCAGGGGAGGGTAAGCACGCAGTCCCTAAAACACCACGCCCACCCGCGTTCCGCGCTTCCAGGCGATGCGGCAGCGCTTCTTGGTGTTGACGTGCAGCAGCTCGAACCGATCGGGGATGCTCACCTGTCCGCCGAGATCGACGCAGGCCCCGCCGGGCGAATAGTCGATCAGCGTGCAGGGAATCACGGGCGCGCGCGGGTCGGTGATGATCTTGGCCTGGCGCGACACCAGCCCCGAAGGCTTCACGCGGGCATATTTGCGCGGATAGTGCGGCACGTCTCCTCCAGCTCCGCTGTCTCGCGGGGATCGGAGCCGATGATGGAACAGAGTTGATGCGATCCCGCTAAGGCAGGGCGGAGAATTTTAATGAAAAGTAGCAGTGAACGCAGAAAGCGGCGGTAACGGGGTGGGGCGGCGGGGCCTCAATTTCCGCGTCGTCCCGGCCTAGTGCGCAATTGCGCACGGGGGCCGGGACCCATACCGCGAGGTCTATCAATGGCCGGTGGTGCTAATCCCGAACGACCAGTCTTCGCCAAACTCCTGCCTGTGGTTATGGGTCCCGGCCTTCGCCGGGACGACACTGGTGTACGTAGCGCGCGCCTGCCTCTTCCACCGTCATTGCGAGGAGCTCTTGCGACGAAGCAATCCAGACTGCTTCCGCGGCGGCAGTCTGGATTGCTTCGCTGCGCTCGCAATGACGAGCGGTGAGAGCGAAGCCCCCCTCAAACCCCCTCCATCTCCCCCGCCACCTCCGTATGCTGCGGCCCCACCGGCATCGGCACCGTCACAAAATCTTTCGGCAGATTCACCGGCCGATAGTCCGGCTCCACGGCCATCCGCTTCACCACGCTCTCATGCACATGCGCGCCTTCGGGAATGACGCGCGGCTCGCTATCGGGAATGTAGAAGCCGAGCGCCACCTTCCGCTCCGGCCATTCCTTGTACGTCGCGCTCTTCGGCAAATACTCCAGCAGCCGCCAGCCCGCCGTCATGGAATCGTGCAGCATGCCCGTCTTGCCGGTAAAGGCGGGCGCGACATAGCTGAACGGCGAGTTCTTGCGCTGGACGCCGAAGGCGAGCTGGTTCACGGTACGCGGGTTGAAGTTCAGCCCCGCCTTCGCGGCCTCCTCGATCATCCAGATCAGCGGATATTTCGACTCCCCGCTCTCGGCTTCCGGATAGCCGCCGCCGACGTCGCTGTGCACGCCGGCGAACCACACCTGCAGAATGTCCTGCGGCACCTTCTTCTCGTCCGGCACATAGCGATTGCTCCAGAACTCCTGCGGCTCCCTGTATTGCTTCAGGCGGAACATGCAGCGCCGCTCGTCGATCGCGACCGCCTGCCGGAAGATTTTGACGCTCGGATTGCGCAGCGTGAAGGCGAGCTCCTCGAAGCTCGGCCAATACAGCCGGTCGGCGCGCGGCACGATCACGCTCGCCACCGTATCCCAGACGCCGATGAAGTGGATGGTCGGCCAGCGCGTCGAGGTGATGCGCGCGAACTGCGCGGCGAGATCGAATTGGTCCTTCGGCAGCGGCCCGCTCTCGTCGGTCGCGATATCCGTGAGGTCCTCGATGTCGTTGCCGCGCCCGGTGCCGGAATATTGCTTGTAGGCGATGAGGCCCGAGCCGGCGAGGTTCACCTGCTCCGGCGAGATCAGGCCGACCTTGTGGATCAGCCCCGCCAGCACCCGCACGGTATAGGCCCCGCGCGAGAAGCCGAACAAATAGATCTTGTCGCCCGGCGTATAATGCTGAACCAGGAAGCAATAGGCCGAGAGCACGTTGTCATCGAGCCCATAGCCGGTGGCGAGCCCCAGCACCAGGTTGATATTGGCCTTCCAGCGATTCCACGTCGTCGGCTCCGTCACCGTGCCGACCCCGGGATCGTAAAACACCATCTGCCGCGGCTGCGTCTTGTCGGTCTTGCGCAGGCAGCGATAGAGCTTCAGGACGTTGGAGATGTTCTCGCTGATCTCGTTGCCGGTGCCGTCACAGCAGATGACGACGTTTTTCGGCTCGGGCTTGGCTGCGGTGGTGTGGGCGGGTTCCATGGGATGCGCCTCGAGGTGATGCTACCGGGGCGAGTATAGCGGAAATGGACGGCGGCGAGCAGCCGAAGGCGGCGTCGCCGGCATTTTGCCCCATCTCTCATCTGTTGACATTAACAACTTGTTAACCATGCCGTCGCCTAATGTTGACGAGTGGGGGATCACCATGTCGGCCCATGTGACGCGACCGAAATTGATGCCTGTTTCGGCCGATCCAGCCTTTCGTTCGCTTGCCAGGCTGGCGGTTCGCGCCAAGGCCGTCCTACAGACCAAAACGGCTGTCGTACGGAGCAAAGCCATGTTTGGAAAGGACGACTTAGTGGACAATCTCAGCCGCGATCTCGATCGCGCGCGCGGAAGACGCGATGCACTCGCATCCGAAGCCACGACCCTGACGGCCCAGATCGCCGAAATCGAAGCCCGCCTTTCGGAAGAGAAGAAAAGGCGGGAGCGTGAGCGCGTCTTGTGCGAGATCGAAGCGATCAAAACGCGAGTCAAGCAAGCCGCCGGCGCGTTTGCACCCGTCGTCGATGGTCTCTCCAAGGCGATCGAGTCGGCTGCGGCAGTCGTGCCCGAGGCGCGCGAGCTCAACAGTTTCCTGGTGTCGGTCGCGACCGAAATCGACAGCGTGCTCGATCCCCTGTTGCGCGAACTGGATCAGCGCGCGGATGCGGTGCGAACAGGCCACGTCGCGCTGGACCTGCCGAGTTCGGCCAATGAAGCGCCGCCCATCGAGCTGCCGAAAGACAGCAACGAACGCCTGCTTCGTTTTCCAGCATGGCTGTCTCGCGACAAGGAGACGGACAAGAAGGAAACAGCGGAGAGCCCGCGCAGCACGGCCGCGTGAAGTTGGCGGGTCGCGCAGCTTAAGAAGCTTGTCTGCAGGTTCCGCAAGCGCAGGGCAATCGCGTATGACGCGAGCGCTTGGGATGCTGAAGTTTCGACATCGTCATGGCCGGGCTTGTCCCGGCCATCCACGCCTTACCCCCGCAGCACAAAGAACGTGGATGCCCGGGACAAGCCCGGGCATGACGACCTCTTGTTGATGGTCATATGCGGTTGCCCTCTCCCGCAAGCGGGAGAGGGAGCGCACCGTGTGTGGCGAGAACAAGACTGATTTCACCGCGCGTTGGAGCCGCGTAGCAGCGGTCCATGTCCGGCATTGCAACGAATAACTCCCCGTCCTGCCACCGCTCAGTTGGCGGCGCGGCGCAGGAAGGCGGGGATATCGAGAACGGCCTCGTCGGGCGCATTGCGCGCAGCGGTGCGGCCGTAGGGATCGAGCGGCCGGTCGGCCGCCTGGCGCGCATATTCCAGGCTCGGCCTTGCCGGTGGCCCCACGGGGTGGTGCGGCTGCGGGCGAAGCGGCGGGCTTTCCACTTGCGCAAGGGGGGCGCTGCGCTCGATGCGATCGGCGATGCGGCGGCCGTCGTTGCGCAGCCTGCCGGCGAGCTGCGTCAGGGCGGTTTCCACCGGTTGCGCCTGCGGTGCCGGGTCGAGATTGTCTATACCGGTCGCCACCACCGAGACGCGGACGATGCCTTCGAGGCTGTCGTCAAACGACGCGCCGACGATGATGTTGGCGTCCGGATCGGCCTCGTCGCGAATGCGGGTCGCGGCTTCGTCGACCTCGTACAGCATGAGATCCTTGCCGCCGGTGATGGAGATGATGAGGCCACTGGCGCGTTTGATCGAGGGATTCTCGATCAATGGATTGGAGATCGCGGCCACGGCGGCGGCAAGCACGCGCTTCTCGCCGGACGCCTCGCCCCGTCCCATCATGGCCTTGCCCTTCTCCTTCATGACGGAGAGGACGTCGGCAAAATCGAGATTGATCAGGCCTTCCTTGACGATGAGGTCGCTGATGCAGGCCACGCCCGAATAAAGCACCTGGTCGGCGAGGGCGAAGGCGTCGGCGAATGTGGTCTTGTCGCTGGCCACCCGGAACAGGTTCTGGTTCGGGATGATCAAGAGGGTGTCGACCGTCTTCAGCAACTCCTCGATGCCGGCTTCGGCAAAGCGCATGCGGCGCTGGCCCTCGAAGTAGAACGGCTTGGTGACCACGCCGATCGTGAGGATGCCGAGCTCGCGCGCGGCCCTGGCGACGATGGGGGCAGCCCCGGTGCCGGTGCCGCCGCCCATGCCGGCCGTCACGAACACCATGTGTGCGCCGGTCAATTGATCGCGGATCATATCGATCGCCTCTTCGGCTGCGGCGCGTCCCAATTCCGGCTGCGAGCCGGCGCCGAGGCCTGCGGTCACCTTTGTGCCGAGCTGGATCAGGTGCCTCGCCTTCGACATGGCCAGCGCCTGCGCGTCGGTATTGGCGACCACGAACTCGACCCCTTGCAGCCCGGCCGTGATCATGTTGTTGACCGCATTGCCGCCGGCGCCGCCGACCCCGAACACGACGATGCGGGCCTTCATTTCGTGGATATCGGTGATGCCAGTCATGCTTCCCTCGTGATTGCTCCGGCATGCCGGGGATGGAGAAAGTTTTCGAGTGCTACCTGCAGGCCGCGCGGTCTGCTTGCACGATCGCCGCGGCCAGATGTCCCAATCGACGCGCGGCGTGACCCGCGATCGCGCCGCCCGCCCGGCCACCGGTCCGCAGAACCGCCACTTCGTCTTCCAGTCGTGCCGCCCAGGCATTGGCTGCCGCCGTCTCGGCGGCCGCCTGCATCAGCTCGACTTTGAGCCGATCGGCACGCTCGCGCTCGCGCTCGAAATCGGCCCTTGTGTTGGCTGCCACTGCTTCGAGCCGCGCGACCTCCGCCTTGAAGGCCTCGATCTTGAAGGCTTCGATCTTTGCCAGGGAGGCATCGATCGGGTCGGCCCGGCGGCCGCGTCGCGGGCGGGGTGTGTAGCGGAGCTCGGAGAAATCAACGCTCACCAGGGCCTTGCCGTCCTCCGACCGCGCGCGCGGCAACCGGCGGCGTCTCGCCAGCGAACGCGCGGCCTCTCGCGAGATACCGAGCCGGGCACTGAGATCGGCATACGTCAACAACTCAGCGCACATCGGCGCTTCTCCTGGAGCGAACCGGGAAGGCATTTCGAGCTAATGATGGCTGGACGATTGCCGCAGGCTAGGCTGCGTTGGTTAATGGACCGTTAACGCGCGAGGGGTGCTGTTTACGAGTGTCGTCACGGTGCCGACGGGGGGTCGTAGAGGACCATCTGCCGCGGCTGCCTCTTGTCCGTCTTGCGCAGGCGGCGCTAGAGATTCAGGACGTTGGAGATGTTCTCGCTGATCTCGTTGCCGGCAGATGATGAGGTTTTTTGGGCTCGGGCTTCGTTGCGGGCTCCATGGGATGCCCCTCCCAGTGATGCTGCCGGGGCGAGTATAGGGGAAAATGAGAAAGGAGGGATCGCGACTAAGGTTGCCGCTCTCACTACCGGCTACATAAGCTGGAGAGGATTGTGAAACACTGGTCGGTTCGACCTGCACATCACCTAGGAATCAGGTCGAGTTGTCTCTCCTAAGATTTCAGAAATCTGTTCAGATATCGGGTGTTGCGAGAGCATGTACTTCTGTTTCGACCCCATTTCTCGAAGTAACCGCTGGTATTCAGGAGCTAAATCCAAAAATTGACTGGTGGTCCACTCGCTCCGTTGGGAGATGAATACCGACGTCTGAAAGTCGCATCTTGCCCAAATGTATTCGGAAAAAGCTGCTCTGAACCTCTCAAGACTCGGGTATTGACGTTCGTCGCAAAGAGACTTTATCCACGCGAACGATTGATCTATTTCTTCCTCAATTCTCGTCGCTGCAGCAGCAAGGTTTTCGTCTTCTTTTATGGCAGCAAAGCGAGGATTCATTCCGATCTCCTCGTATTGTCTCTCCAGTTGCTCCATTAACGAGATCGCGTCTTCCGCACATTTGAGCAAATCACTGTCGGACAGATCGGTGTCCTTCTGCGGCAACACATCGGTCTCGTGCACAAATCGATTCCGTGCGTCGAAAACACGTTCAAGCCGTTCGAGTTTTTTCGCATACTCCTTATCGAGCTCGGGCGAGCCGCCTGTAACAAACACTTTCACGAAGTCCCATGGGAAGTCGTGCGGTTTACCCGTAAAGCTACTAAGGAGGTGGCTAGCCCGTTCCCGATAAGCAGAAAACGTCGATACCTTGATATTGGCCGCAACAACGTCCGCCAGACCAAAGGTCCGAGTGGTCGTTGATATGAGTGTATCTATGTCAACTTGTACGTCCTTGAACAATTCTCTTAGAGCCTCGGGGTGGTCGTCATACCCCTCAGCTGCGGCGGCATAAAGATACTTGATATGACTTTCGAGGCAGCTGCATATGCCGACGGCTAAATAACCTCGGTACGATGGAGGTGTGGCCTCGTATTCTTGCGTGAGTGCCAATAACCTATCGACCGCCGCTGCCATGGCATCGTAGTAGCTTGCCCCTGTTCTGCGGTTTGCGAGCTCTGAGATTTTGTTCAGTGCGATTGATCGTCGGACAGGTTTCATTGATCGCGCGCGAGCGTCCAATCGAAGTGTGGCTAACGGTGGTATAGACGCGAAGGCAGAGTAGATTAGAACGGTGGCATTTTGAACAGTCGGCCACTGTCCCCTTGGTCGTTGAGGGTAAGCACAATTTCGTCAGGTGAGAACCGGATTTGCTCCTGCGTCTCAGGATTGCGTGGAAGATCAGCGTCTATGATGGAAAAAATATATTGGATTCTCCCCTCGGAGACGATCTCACGAATGAGGTCAAGCAGGCGTAGCTTAACCCTGTTGTCCAGGCCCTCGAATATCCCATCGTGATACACGAAATGATAAAACGGGGCCTTGTCCAATGCACGAAGGACGGAGAGGTCGAAGAGCGCGCAGAGCAATCGATGATACGAATGTCCCTGGTCCTGACTAGTATCGATACCGACAACATCCTTAGTTCGTATCTCAAACTCAAGATTGCCGTTCGTGTTGCCGCTGACGATGAATTCGCCGTTTATCCCGAGAATGAGTTTGACAAAGCGATTAAAATAACGGGTTACAGCAGCCTGCACCGGGCTGCCTCTTTCTAGGCTTCGTTCGATCGCAGAGGTCGCGGCATCTTTGCGTCCACGTAACTCTCGAAGCGTTCGCTCGATGTCGGCCACCGCATCTACACGAGCTAGTTGAGCTTCTAGAAAGGTTAGGCGTGCTCGGCGCTGGGATTGCTCGGCCTGAAGGGCTTTATACTTGCGAAACGTATCAGCCTGCTGCACGATCGACATCAGCCGCTGTCGTTCGTCGCTCTTCTTGCGATGTTCTTCAGATAGCGTATCGCGCCTAGCCTTCAGCTCTTGTATGCGTTTCCGCAAAGCCCGATTTCGTTCTGTAGTTAGCTTTTGATTGAATTCGATGAGCTCCTCGTAGCTACGGACGAGCGCGACGGGCAAGACGACGAGCGCTTCCGAATAAATCTGCTGAATACGCCGAACATCAAACTTGATCCCCGATTTAATGGAGCGCTCAAGCTGGGCTATATCGACGTCAAGATCGTATAACTCTTCTCCGATCTCGGTGATGGTCGCCTCTACAGCGTCTACAACACGCTTATTTATCTGGAGTTCGACCTCGTGAAAGTCGAAGCCGTCCAACTTGCGATCAATCTCCGATATTTCATCTCGGGCAATCTCAATTCGGGTAGATAGTTCGCCACGATCCTGATCTTGGGGATCAATCTCAGCTAACCGCTTATCTCGCCCTGCCGTGAGCTCGGCAATTTGATCCTCTACAGAGTACTTCAAGGATACTGCTTCGTGGTCTAGGCCTAGGATCGCCGCCAAATATGGCTTCCATGCCCGGTCTTGTCCCCGCATAAACTTCTGAATCTGAAAGTATTCAGTGTAGTCTGCTTGCGTTCGCAAGAAGTACGATACGCCGGTTCGATAGTCCCATGGGGCAACCATCTTCAGATTGAGGTACGCATCAAGTGCCTGCCGCGCCGCAGTCAGATTTATGTTCCAGTGGTCCCAATCCTCACTCGGCCGCTCGCGCGCATCAGCGATGCTGATATCGGTCTTTATCAGGCTGATCTCATTTGGTTCCATTACCGATCGTCGAATTGTTACCCACGTGCCTTCGTGCGTGAAGATCTCGAAGTAGAAAACGAAATCGTTGAAGCGATCCTTGTGTTTGGCAAGAAAGTGATCTGCGCCAGAGATGTCTTTCAGCAGCACAAAGTCAATCAGCGCGATCAAAGTTGTCTTGCCGAGATTGTGCGAATCTCCATCTCGCGCGCGCTTTCGTGTTACCTCCGCAAACACTACGTTGAGCAACGAAGAGGCGGGGCCCGCGTTGAAGTGGATCGGGGTAAAGAGATGATCAAGATTTGAATACAATCGGTTTAGTTGCACGGCTGTGACTTCATCATGCTCGATATTCGAACGTATCGTTCTTCGAATGATATTCGAGCCGGCCTATGAGGAATAGAAAGCTTATCGCGGGCGCGATTACGGCTTCGCCATCGTCTCCTATTCGACGCTTGATCAATCGCATCGCCGAATCGTATTCCATGATTCGTCTTCGACGCAGCTCGACCAGAAGCTCGCTGGCGACCCGAACGACAGCTCTATCTAGATCAAGATGCTTCGAGGGGATCAGCATGTTGGCCTATGTCGCAAGTGTAATACATGTAGTGCAGAAAGAGAGACGCGAATCGCCGACGTTTGTTCAGGCTTGGATTGTTGGTTGTGACTAGGTCTATGATGAAAGTGAGTGCATCATCGAAACTTTCGAATGGAGTATCCTTAGCGATCAGTTTGCGCCTGATCTCGTCGGCGGTGTCCTCATACATCTCTCTGAAGTCAATGTTGCGCGGGTTTTTTAGGAAGTCCTCTATGGTCTTGAAGTACGGTAGGGACCGAGTTCGAATTTCTTCCCAATAGGCATCACTCAGTTTGTTGATCTTGTTCTTTTTTGGCTTCGAGACGTATGTAAAATCCGTGCCGTCCGCGGCTGCGAGTGTGCCGCTGACGGTCTGATGGAATGCAATTACTACTGCGGTGAGGTCATCAACTTGAATTCGCAGTGGTGTTTCAAATCGATCAAATCCAAGCTTCGACCAGATGTCTGGATGGAGTGTAAGCCAGAACCGTAGTTGTTCGGCTCCGAGAAGGTGCGCGGATGCGAGGCCTAACGCCAGTAACGCCTGTTCCTTGGCGACGGCGTCGTTCGCTGGTTTTTTGCGGTTTGTGAATACGAGATAGTGCTCCAGCTCCCCAGTTTCGATGAGCTTCGTAATCTTCGAGTGTTCGCCGGTCAGTATCCTTCCAAAAATGGAATCTGCGCAGGAGGCGGCAGGGTTCTGTGTGTGTTTGGCTTGGACGACGAACTTGCCAGCGAGCGGAGCCGCGGTACTAGGAAACTTGCTCGCCGTTCCACTGAAGAGGCCGTCTCTTCCACCGTCGGGACCGGTAGCAAAAACGATGATGCCTGTACCTAGAACATGGTAGCAGATTGCTGCGACGAGCGTCTCGAACTCGTCGTCTGAAAGATCGTGTATTGGAAACGTTCGGTGCAATAGAAATTTTCCCAAAAGGTATGAGGAAAGTGGCGACGATTCTCTGGCTAAACTCTAGGCTGTAACGCGGTGCACCATCAAGTCGGGCATCCACTGGTTTGTGATCTTCGGGACTGTGGGGCCTGGGCTCCCCAAAACAAAAACGGCCGGATCTTCCGATCCGGCCGTAACGCAAAACTCTACTGGCTAAGCCTACGCCACGCGACGTAACTTAGCCCCCGCCCAATTCTGAAAAACTTAGCTGGCCTTCTTGACCGGCGCGGTGTCGCCGACCTTTTTCTGGATGGCGCGCTTCAGCTCGAGGGCGCGCGGGGAGAGGGCGTCGGTCTTGGCCTTGAGCAGGAAGGCATCGAGGCCGCCATTGTGGTCGACGCTCTTGACCGCGGTGGTGGAGACGCGCAGGCGCACGTTGCGGCCCAGGGCTTCCGAGATGAACGTCACGTTGACGAGGTTCGGCAGGAAGCGGCGCTTGGTCTTGATGTTGGAGTGGCTGACCTTGTGGCCGACGAGGGGGCCCTTGGCCGTCAGTTCGCAGCGGCGAGACATGGCAAAAATCCTTATCCTAAACCCCCAACGAGTTGCGGCCGCCATTCTGGGCGCCACGGGGGCGAATTCTCTGTCCTTGCAGGGAGCGGGCGGACGTATAGGGGGGAAGGGGCGGGTAGTCAAGGATTTGGGGTGGGTTTCGTGCCCGGCGCAATGCCCACCCGCGGTGTCATCGCGCGCGCAGGCGGGCGATCCAGTATTCCGAGACGGCGCGGCCGGAGTCGAGGGGGCGCGGCGTACTGGATGCCCCGGTCAAGCCGGGGCATGACGGCGGAGGGGGTGGGGAGAGGTGTGCGCTTCTGACCCGCCCCAATCACCAAAACGGCAATGATCGGAACGCCTTACCATCACATAAAGGGCGTAATCGCACCGGAAGAATCCGGTGGAGTTCCGCACCTGCGCGCCCGGACGCATTGCCTGCCGCCGATTTCGGCTTAAGTAACGCATCGATTGGCGCCCCGATTGGAAAGCTTCGTGCCCACCTCGTCCCCCGTTTCGCCCCGGCGGCGCTCTGCCGGCCAGCTGGCCCTGGCGGCCCTGTGCGGCCTCGCCGTGGCGTGGGCGGCCGAGCCCGTGGCGGCGCAGGGCAAGCTCGAGGCGCAGTATGAGGCGACGCTGGCGGGCATTCCCGTCGGCAGGGGCGCCTGGAACATCGACATCCAGGACGACGTGTTCGCGGCCGCGGCTTCCGGCGGCACCACCGGGATCTTGAAGTCGTTCACCGGCGGCTCCGGCACCGGCGCCTCGCAGGGCCGCGTCGTCAACGGCGCGCTGGTTGCGACCGGCTACCAGGCCTCCACCACCACCTCGAAGAAGACCGAAGAGATCCGCATCACCCTCGACAAGGGCAATGTGAAGGAGTTCGCGATCCTGCCGGAGCCGCCGGTCGATCCCGACCGTATCGTCGTCACCGAGGCGCATCGCCGCGGCGTCTGGGATCCGATGACGGCCTCGCTGCTGCGCGTGCCCGGCACCGGCGATCCGGTCTCGCCGGAGGCCTGCCACAACGCCGCGCCCGTGTTCGACGGCCGCATGCGCTACGACCTAAAACTCGATTTCAAGCGCATGGAGAGCGTCAAGGCCGAGAAGGGGTATAGGGGCCCGGTCGTGGTCTGCGCGCTCTATTTCGTCCCTGTCGCCGGCTACATCCCCGACCGCCCCGTGATCAAATACCTCGCCGCCCAGCGCAACATCGAGATCGCGTTTGCGCCGGTTGCGGGCACGCGCATCCTGGTCCCGTTCTGGCTGAAAGTGCCGACGCCGCTGGGGCCGGCCATGCTGGAAGCGACCAGCTTCATCACCTCCCCCCAGCCGCCGCGCGTGGCGAAGACGCAGTAGCGCCTTCACCCTCCCCTGGAGGGGGAGGGTCGATCGCGCGTAGCGCGAGCGGGGTGGGGTGATCTCTCCGCACGAACAGTGCCCGTGGGGAGAGATCACCCCACCCCGTCGCGCATTTCGCTGCGCTCCATGTGCGCCGACCCTCCCCCTCCAGGGGAGGGTAAGAAAGTGTGCAAATTCAATGATGTGCTACTGTGCATGGGGTCGTTTTCGCACTTTTTGTTGTGGCAGGCCGGCGAGACGGGAATCCATTTGACTCCCGCCCGATTCTGATTCGACTCCGCGCCATCCCCAATTTTAAGAAACCCGCCACCGAAACGTCGCTTGTGCAGTCGGGCAAAACTCCATCTAGTGCGCAACCAATAAGAGTCCCGCGACATGTTGCGTGAACGGAACAGGACTCATCAGGGAGTCAGCGATTCGGCCGCGATTCGTTCTAGAGTCGTTCCGAAGCTTAAGGCCAACGGGAAAAGCGTCGCAAAGTGAGACAGTTGCGCGAGGTTTGGGGAGCGCTCTCTTCTCCCTCTCCCCGTTCTTACGGGGAGAGGGTTGGGGTGAGGGGCTGCATCCGCGAAAACGGAGACAGTTCGACTCGCGGAGAGCCCCCTCACCCGGCGCTTCGCGCCGACCTCTCCCCGCAAGCGGGGTGAGGTGACTTTCAAGCGCTTCGCGCTCCCGCCCCAAAACGGCACTGACATTCGCCCAAATCGCCACTACCTAATCCCTGGATATGGCTTTCTCTCCCTCCCCCTTCGCTTCCGAGCGCGCGCCCGGCGCCGGCGTCACTGCAGTGCTCGGGCCGACCAACACCGGCAAGACCCATCTCGCCATCGAGCGGATGCTGGCGCATCCCTCCGGCATGATCGGGCTGCCGCTGCGCCTGCTGGCGCGCGAGGTCTACAACAAGATCGCCGATCGCGCGGGGCCAGAGAGCGTCGCACTCGTCACCGGCGAAGAGAAGATCAAGCCGAAGAAGCCGCGCTATTGGGTCTCGACCGTCGAGGCGATGCCGCGCGACCTCGATGTCTCGTTCCTCGCCATCGACGAGGTCCAGATCGCTTCTGACCTCGAACGCGGCCACGTCTTCACCGACCGCATCCTCAACCGCCGCGGCCGCAACGAGACGCTGCTGCTCGGCGCTGCCACCATGCGCCCGATCATCGAGCGGCTGTTGCCGGGCGTGTCCATGATCACGCGGCCGCGCCTGTCCAGCCTCGAATTCGCCGGCGACCGCAAGATCACGCGCCAGCCGCGCCGCACCGCCATCGTCGCGTTCTCGGCCGACGAGGTCTACGCCATCGCCGAGCTGATCCGCCGCCAGCATGGCGGCGCCGCCGTGGTGCTGGGCTCGCTCAGCCCTCGCACGCGCAATGCGCAGGTGGCGATGTTCCAGAACGGCGATGTCGACTATCTCGTCGCCACCGACGCAGTCGGCATGGGCCTCAATCTCGATGTCGACCACGTCGCCTTTGCCTCCGACCGCAAGTTCGACGGCTACCAGTTCCGCCGCCTCACCCCGGCCGAGTTCGCGCAGGTCGCGGGCCGCGCCGGCCGTGCCACGCGCAACGGCACCTTCGGCACCACCGGCCGCTGCGCCCCGTTCGAGCCCGAGCTCGTCAACGCGCTGCAGAACCACACCTTCGATGCCGTGAAGATGCTGCAATGGCGCAACTCGAAGCTGGATTTCTCCTCGCTCGGCGCGCTCCAGGTGTCGTTGAACTTGGCCCCGGGCCATGAGGCGCTGACGCGCGCGCCGGTTGCCGAGGACACGCGCGTCCTCGACCACGCCGCCCGCGACGGCGAGGTGCGCGATATCGCGCATGGCAAAGACGCCGTGGAACGCCTCTGGGAGGCCTGCCAGGTCCCCGATTACCGAAAGCTGTCGCCCGCCGCCCATGCTGAGCTGGTGACGACGCTCTACGGCTTCCTGATGCAGAAGGGATGCGTCCCCGATGCCTGGTTTGCCGCCCAGGTCGACCAGGCCGACCGCACCGACGGCGACATCGACACGCTGTCGGCCCGGATCGCGCAGATTCGCACCTGGACCTTCGTCGCCAACCGCCCGGACTGGCTGAAAGACCCCGAGCGCTGGCAGGGGATCGCGCGGGAGGTCGAAAATAAATTATCGGATGCGCTCCATGAACGCTTGACTGAGCGTTTCGTTGATCGTCGGACCAGTGTATTGATGCGCCGCCTGCGGGAGAACACGAGCTTGAATACTGAAATCGGCAAGACCGGCGAAGTCATCGTCGAAGGCCATGTCATCGGCCGCCTCGACGGCTTCACCTTTGCACCGGACGTGGCGGAAGCCGGCTCCGATGCGAAAGCCTTGCAGGCTGCAGCGCAAGCGGTGCTCGCCGGCGAGATCAACACGCGCGCCGAGAAGCTTGGCAACGCGCCGGACGAGCAGTTCGTGCTGACCTCGGAAGGAATCATCCGCTGGACCGGCGATGCCGTGGCGCGCCTCTCCGCCGCCGACGACGCGCTGCATCCGCGCATCCGCATCATCTCCGACGAGAGATTGACTGGGGCGCCGCGCGAAAAAGTGCAGGCGCGGCTCGAGCTCTGGCTCAAGACGCATATCGAAAAGCTGCTCGGGCCGATGTTCGAGCTGTCGAAGGCCGAGGATGTCACCGGCATCGCCCGCGGCATCGCCTATCAGCTGGTCGAGGCGCTCGGCGTGCTCGAGCGTCCCCGAATCGCGAACGAGCTGAAGGATCTCGATCAGCCCTCGCGCGCGGTCTTGCGCAAATACGGCGTCCGCTTCGGCGCCTATCACATCTATTTCCCCGGTCTGCTCAAGCCCGCCGCGCGCGCGCTGGCAGCGCTGCTCTGGGCGCTGAAGCAGGACAATGTCGATCTCTCCGCGCTCTCGGGCGCGCAGCATCTGGCATCGTCGGGCCGCACCTCGTTCCCGGTCGACAAGCAGCTGCCGCGCGATGCCTATCGCGTGCTCGGCTACAAGCAGGCCGGCGAGCGCGCCGTGCGCGTCGACATTTTGGAGCGGCTTGCCGATCTGATCCGCCCCGCGCTGGCCTGGCGCGAGAATTCGCCCGGCGAAAAGCCCGCCGGCGCGTTCGACGGCCGCAGCTTCGTGGTGACGCAGGCGATGACCTCGCTCACGGGATCGGCCGGCGAGGATTTTGCGTCCGTGCTGCGCGCGCTCGGCTATCGCATGGAGAAGCGTCCACCGCTGCCACAAAAGCCTGTGGTGACCGAGACCATCGCGGCAGAGACGCCGCCCGCCGAGGGCAGCGCGGAGACCTCGACCGAAACCGAGACCGAGACCGCGGCGGAGGCCGTTGCGGGCCTGCCCGCGGAGGCATCCACGGATGCCGCCGCTGAACCCGTCACCGTCGAAGACGCGCCCGGCGTGGAGCCGCAGGACGAGGCGGCGCCCGCGGAGCCGGCGCTGGAAGCTTCGCCCGAGGCTCCCGTCACGCCCGAAGATGCCCCCGGCATCGCGCCGCCGGTGGAAGAGACCGCTGCGCCGGCGGAGGCTGCCGGCCTCGAAGCCGCCGCCGCCGAGACCGCGGCAACGGAAGCTGCCGCATCGCCTGACGCTGCCGCGCCTGAGGCTGCGGCGACGCCGGCGGAGCCCGAACTCGTCGAGGTCTGGCGTCCCGGCGGCCGTCACGAGGACCGCAAGCCGCGCCACGAGCGCCATCGCCACCAGCGTCACCATCACCGTCCGCAGGCGGCTGCAGAGGGCGCCACGGCCGCGCCGGGCGAAGCCGCGCAGTCAGCCGACGGCGAGAAACGCGGCGAGCGCCATCGTCATGGTGGTCATCGCCGCGATGGGGCCAAGGATTTTCGCAAGCCGCGCGAAGGTGGCGAGGGCGGTGATCGCCGCGAGGATAGGAATCGCAGCTTCCAGGGCAAGGACCGCGATCGCAACAAGGGTAAGCCCGGCGATCGCGACGGTGGTCGCGAGCATCGGGGCCGCGACCGCGACAAGGGCCGCGACCGCCGCGACCGTGAGTCCGGTCCGTCGCTGCGTCCCTATGCCTCCAGCGCGAACCCGCGCGAGCGCGATCGCCCGGTCGATCCGAACTCGCCGTTCGCCAAGCTTGCCGCGCTGAAAGAGCAGCTGTCCGGCCGGAAGGAGTGATCCCACGGCGACCGAGCGGCAGCGCATCGACAAATGGCTGTGGCACGCGCGGGTGGTGAAGGCGCGGACCTCCGCCGCTGAGCTGGTCGTTACCGGCCATGTTCGCGTCAACGGTACGCGCGAGACATCGCCGGGGCATGCGATCAAGCTCGGCGATGTCGTCACCATCGCGCTCGATCGCACCGTGCGCGTGTTGAAGGTCACAGCCTTCAGCGAACGCCGCGGCGATGCCGCCTCGGCCCGCGTGCTCTATGAAGAGCTCGGCGAGCGCAATTAATTGCGCTTGGTATTCATTTCTTGGCCGATCAACGCACACAAGTGTCATGATCGGCTGTTGCCGACCTTGCAGCGCCGGGCCATCCGCGCTACGCAAGCCGCGACTTTTAAAAGAGCTTTTCGGAGCGTTGGATGACTTACGTCGTCACTGAAGCCTGCATCAAGTGCAAGTACACCGACTGCGTCGAGGTCTGCCCGGTCGACTGTTTCTACGAGGGCGAGAACATGCTCGTCATCCATCCCGACGAGTGCATCGACTGCGGCGTGTGCGAGCCGGAATGCCCCGCCGACGCCATCAAGCCGGACACGGAACCGGGCCTGGAAAAGTGGCTCCAGGTCAACGCCGACTATGCCAAGAGCTGGCCGAACATCACCCAGAAGAAAGAATCACCCGCTGACGCCAAGGAATTCGACGGCATGGAAGGCAAGTTCGAGAAATATTTTTCTCCGAACCCGGGTTCGGGAGACTAATTAGGGCCCAAACTTAACCCTATTAGCGGCGTTGCCGCCGAAAACCAGCCCTCAAGACCCCTAAATCATTGATTTTTGCGGGAAATGTGCTATATTGGGCACATTAAGCCGAACCCCGTCAGCCCCGTTGGCCCCTCTGGGTTCCCGTGAAACCAAATGTCGAACAGGGGCGTGGCAGTTTTCCGCGCGCAGGCTGTGTCACAGAAAACGCGTAAAAAGAGTACTTCAGCGAGGGCTTCCCATAAGGAGGCCAAAAAAGTCGCCGCGGCCAGCCGTAGCGCATCCAAGGGTCGGACCGCGACGAAGGCGCCGGCTGCAAAGTCCTCGAAGAACAAAAGAAGCGCAATGCCTAACAAGACTGCCAAACCGGCCGCGAAAGCGACCGTTGCCAAGCCTGCTGCTGCCAAGGCTCATCCTGCGAAGGCTCACGCTGCCAAGCCCGCCGCGCCGAAGGCTCCCGTTGCTGCTGCTCATGCCAAGGCTCCTGCCGCTGCCAAGCCGGCCGCCAAGCCCGCTGCTGCGCCGAAGGTCGAGGAAAAGAAGGTCGTGACCCAGCGTCAGGGCTTCAAGGCCAACGAATTCGTGGTTTATCCCGCTCACGGCGTCGGCCAGATCCTGGCCATCGAGGAGCAGGAGATCGCCGGTGCCAAGCTCGAGCTGTTCGTCATCAACTTCATCAAGGACAAGATGACGCTGCGCGTTCCGACCGCCAAGGTCGCCAATGTCGGCATGCGCAAGCTGTCCGATCCGGCGCTGGTCAAGAAGGCGCTGGAGACACTCAAGGGCCGCGCCCGCGTCAAGCGCACCATGTGGTCGCGCCGCGCCCAGGAATACGAAGCAAAGATCAATTCGGGCGACATCGTCGCGATCGCGGAAGTCGTGCGCGACCTCTACCGCTCGGAGTCGCAGCCGGAGCAGTCCTACAGCGAACGCCAGCTCTATGAAGCGGCGCTCGATCGTCTGTCCCGCGAGATCGCGGTGGTGCAGCACTCGACCGAGACCGAAGCGGTCAAGGAGATCGAGGCCCAACTCGCCAAGAGCCCGCGCCGCGCCAACGCCAAGGCGGAAGCCGCCGACGGCGAAGCCGATTCGGATGCCGAGGGCGATACCGACGACACCGATGGCGACGATACCACCGTCGCCGACGAGGCCGCGTAAGCGCCTCAGTCGATTGCAAGAGATCAAAAGCCCGGCCGTTTGGCCGGGCTTTTTGTTTGGGTCTGCACTCGCGCGGAGATACTGGATCGGTGCTCGCTGGTCCAGAACAACGAGGAGAGAATGGGAGCGAAGCCGGTTCAAGAAATGCGGTGTCGTCCCAGCCTAGCGCGCAATTGCGCGCGGGGGGCCGGGACCCATAACCACCGAATTGCATTTGGCAAAGACTACCAATGATCATCTCGCGCCAAACTACTCACTGTGGTTATGGGTCCCGGCCTTCGCCTCACTTCACCGGCCGCTTCTCCAGCTTCCGCGCCAGCGTGCGCCGATGCATCCCCAATCGCCGCGCTGCCTCCGAGATGTTGAAATCCGTCTCGATCAGGGTCTGATGGATGCGTTCCCATTCCAGCGTCTTGATCGATGTCGGCCGGGTGTCGAGCGCGACCTCGGCGTTGCCTTCGGCCTTGTTGAAGGCGGCCTCGATGTCGTCGGTGTTCGACGGCTTCGCCAGATAGTGGCAGGCGCCCAGCTTGATGGCCTCGACGGCGGTGGAGATGCTGGCAAAGCCGGTCAGCACCACGATCAGCATGTCGGGATCATGCGTGTGCAGAAGTTCGACGCAGGCGAGCCCCGAGGCGCCGCCGAGCTTGAGGTCGACCACGGCATGGCCGAAGGATCGCTCCTCCAGCACTTGGCGCACCTCCTCGATCGAGGCGGCGAGCACGACCTCGTAGCTGCGGCGCTCGAACGAGCGCTTCAGCGTGCGGGCGAAGCCGGCATCGTCCTCGACGACGATGAGCGAGCGGTCAGGCGTCAAAATTCCCTCCGATCGCAAGCGTTGCGAGCGGCAGCGTGAGGCGAACGGTGGCGCCGCGCTTCCTGTGGTTCTCGGCGGTCACGCTGCCCCCTAACTTGCGCACGACGTTCACCACCAGGAACAGGCCGAGCCCGCCGCCGGCACGACCCTTGCTCGACTGATAGGGCTTTCCGAGCTGCGCCAGCATCTCCGGCGCAAAGCCCGGGCCGCGATCGCTGATCGCCAGCACGAGATTGTCGCCCTCGCGCTCGGCGACGAGCTCGACCCATTCCCGCGAGACCTCGTAGGCATTGTCGAGCACGTTGAAGATCACCTGCTTCAGCGCGACGTCGGAGACGATCGCGACGTCCTCGCCGAACGTATTGACGAAGTAGAGCGTGCGCGCCGAGCGCGCGTCGCGCCATTCCTCCACCAGTGCAGTGACAAAGGCCGTCACCGTCGTCGGCGAGGAGCCTTCGCCGCGCGCTTCGCCCGCCGACACCAGGATGCCCGTGACGATCGATTTGCAGCGTTGCAGCGAGGTTTCCATCTCCGCGAGATCTTCGGCGAGTTCCTGATCGGCGGCGAGATCGGGCATGCGGCGCCAGTCGCTGAGGATCACCGAGAGCGAGGCCAGCGGGGTGCCGAGCTCATGGGCCGCGCCGGAGGCGAGCAGGCCCATGCGCACGATGTGATCCTGCTCGGCCGCGTGCTGGCGCAGCGCCGCCAGATGCGCGTCGCGCTCGCGCAAATTCCTGTTGATGCGGGTGACGAACACCACCAGCAGCACCGCGTTGAGAACGAAGCCCAGCAGCATGCCTGTCACGGTGAGGCTGTAGGTCTCGCTGATGGGATTTGGCGGCAGGTCGAGCGGCCGGTAAGCGAGCGTCAGCCACACAAAACTCGCGCAGGTCAGTGCCACCAGCGACCAGGTCGAGCGGGCGTCGAGCAGCACCGCGCCCAGTGTCACCTGGAGCAGGAACAGCGAGGTGAAGGGGTTGGTGGCGCCGCCGGAGAGGTAGAGCTGCGCGGTCAGTGCGGCGACATCCAGCATCAGCGCGACCAAGAGCTCATTGTTGGTGATTGCCGCGCGATGGCGCACCCAGACCAGGCTGGAGACGTTGAGCAGCACCAGCGCGCCGATCACCGCGCCCATCCGTTCCAACGGCAAGGCAATACCCAGGCCAAAATGCACGACGCCGATGGTCACGATCTGGCCGACCACCGCGGTCCAGCGCAGCTGGATCAGCAGCGCCATGTTCTTGCGGTTGGTCTCGTCGTCGGTGGGAGCAGTGCCGATCAGCCCGCCGCGCGCGTCCGCCTGCGACTGCAGCGTCACGGCCAGCTCGCCGCCATGGGCAAGCGTCCGGGGACTCGACTTTGCGTCGTCAGGTCGGCTCGACGATCGTTCCAGCATCTGATCCCGTCCTGCGGGCAGCGGCCTCGGAGCCGCCGGCCGGTTCATGGACGAAGCGTTTGCGGCGGAACAGCCCGCCGCCGAATGTGACGAAAAGCCTGCCGACCAGCATGAAAGCCAGGGCAAACCACGTCAGCGCGTAGATCAGGTGGTTATTGGGAAAGCGGATCACGGTCAATCCGCCGATCGGACCGCCGGCAATTTGTGATCCGGCGTCGGCATCCACGAAAAAGGGCGCGACCTCGCGGAGGCCGCGTGCCGCTGCGATCGCGGCGACATCCCGCGAGTACCAGCGGTTGTGCTGGGGCACGTTGTTCCGCAGGAAGCCACCCTTCGGCTCCGTCATGCGCAACAGGCCGGTGATCTCGACCTGGCCGTCGGGATTGCCGTCCCGGCGCGTCGATGCGTCGCGCCGCTCGGACGGCACGAAGCCGCGGTTGACCAGGACCTGCGTGCCGTCGTCGCGCAGAAGCGGCGTCAGCACCCAATAACCGGGGCCTTCCTCGGTGACGGCCTGAACCAGCGTCTCGCGGTCGTGCAGGAAGCGGCCGGTGACGCTGACATGCCTGTATTCGTCGTTCGCGGCGCTGATCCTGGGCCACGAAGCGGCCGAGGGGATCGGCACCGCCGGGGCATGAACGCGCTGCTCGACGCGGTCGATCAGCGCCAATTTCCAGGCGCGGCGCTCGATCTGCCAGACGCCAAGCGCGATCAAAAGCACAAAGGCCGTGAGCGAGAGGACCGTGAGCCACAGGGACGGGGAGCGCGCAGCCTTGCTGTGCGCCCCACTCGCCTTGCCCGTCACGGTCCGGGTCCTGCTCACGTCAGAGTGCCGCTCACTTCATTCCCGTCATCTGGTGGATCGGCATCATGTTGCTGTTGAGGTGGTTCATCACCCACAGCGAACCGGACAGCGCGATCACCACCATGACGATGGTGAAGATCAGCGCCATCATGCTCCAGCCGTTCTCGGACGTCGTGTTCATGTGCAGGAAGTAGATCATATGCACGACGATCTGCACGACCGCGAAGGCCATAATGACGAGCGCGGTGATCTGCTTGCTCGGCAGCGCGCCGCTCATCACCAGCCAGAACGGGATCGCGGTCAGCACGACCGAGAGCACGAAGCCGAGCATGTAGGTCGAGAACGTGCCGTGGGCGTGGCTGTCGCCGTGGTGATGGTTGTCGGCGTGGGCGGCGTGAGTATCGGTGTTCATCGCAGAACTCCCAGGAGATAGACGAAGGTGAAGACGCCGATCCAGACCACGTCGAGGAAGTGCCAGAACATCGACAGGCACATCAGGCGGCGGCGGTTGGCCTCGATCAGGCCGAACTTCCAAACCTGCACCATCAGCGTCACCAGCCAGATCAGGCCGCAAGAGACGTGCAGACCGTGGGTGCCGACCAAAGTGAAGAAGGCGGACAGGAAGGCGCTGCGCTGCGGCGTTGCGCCTTCATGGATCATGTGGGCGAACTCGGTGAGCTCGATGCCGATGAAGGCGAGGCCGAACAGGCCGGTGATCGCCAGCCACATCTGGGTCTGGGCAACCTTGTTCTGCTGCATCGTCAGCATGGCAAAGCCATAGGTGATCGATGACAGCAGCAGCATCGAGGTGTTCACCGCGACCAGGTCGAGGTCGAACAGATCCTTTGGCGCGGGACCGGCGGCATAGTTGCCGCCGAGCACGCCGAAGGTGGCGAACAGGATCGCGAAGATGAGGCAGTCGCTCATCAGATAGATCCAGAAGCCGAGCGAGGTGCTCCAGCCTTCCGGATGCGGATGCTCGTCGGCGAGATAGAAGACCGGCTCGCCGGTCTGCGAAGGATTGATCGCGACAGTCATTTACTTGGCTCCGGCGAGCAGTTTGGTGCGCGCGTCCTCGGTCCGGATGACGTCTTCAGCCGGAATGTCGAAGTCGCGGTGATAGTTGAAGGTGTGACCGATACCGACGGCGAGCATCGCGATGAAGCTCACCGCGGCCAGCCACCAGATGTACCAGATCAGGCCAAATCCCATCGCGGTGGCAAGGCCGGCGAGGATGATGCCGGTGCCGGTGCTGCTCGGCATGTGGATCGGCTTGAACCCGGTGAGCGGACGCTGGTAGCCGCGCTTCTTCATGTCCCACCACGCGTCGTTGTCGTGCACGACGGGCGTGAAGGCGAAGTTGTAGTCCGGCGGGGGCGAGGAGGTCGCCCATTCCAGCGTGCGCGCATCCCAGGGATCGCCGGTGACGTCCTTGAGCTGCTCGCGCTTGAGGAGGCTGACCGCGAACTGCATCAGCATCGAGAGAATACCGATGAAGATGAAGACGGCACCGATCGCTGCGATGATGAACCAGATCTGCAAGGACGGATCATCAAACACGCGCAGGCGGCGGGTCACGCCCATCAGGCCGAGCACGTAGAGCGGCATGAAGGCGAGGTAGAAGCCGGTGACCCAGAACCAGAACGACATCTTGCCCCAGAACGGATCGAGCTTGAAGCCGAACGCCTTCGGGAACCAGTAGTTGATGCCGGCGAAGGCGCCGAACACCACGCCGCCGATGATCACGTTGTGGAAGTGCGCGATCAGGAACAGGCTGTTGTGCAGGACGAAGTCGGCCGGCGGCACCGCGAGCAGCACGCCGGTCATGCCGCCGATCACGAAGGTCAGCATGAAGGCGATGGTCCACATCATCGGCAACTCGTAGCGGATGCGACCGCGATACATCGTGAACAGCCAGTTGAACATCTTCGCGCCCGTCGGGATCGAGATGATCATCGTGGTGATGCCGAAGAATGAGTTGACGCTGGCGCCCGAGCCCATCGTGAAGAAGTGGTGCAGCCAGACGAGGTACGACAGGATGGTGATGACGACCGTGGCGTAGACCATCGAGGTGTAGCCGAACAGCCGCTTGCCGGAGAAGGTCGAGGTGACCTCAGAGAAGATGCCGAACGCCGGGAGAACCAGGATGTAGACCTCGGGATGGCCCCAGATCCAGATCAGGTTCACGTACATCATCGGGCTGCCGCCGAAATCGTTCGTGAAGAAGTTGGTGCCGACATAGCGGTCGAGCGAGAGCAGCGCGAGCACGACGGTCAGGACCGGGAAGGAGGCGACGATCAGGACGTTGGTGCAGAGCGAGGTCCAGGTGAACACCGGCATCTTCATCATGGTCATGCCGGGGCAGCGCAGCTTGACGATGGTGCAGATCAGGTTGATGCCGGATAACGTCGTGCCGACGCCGGCGACCTGCAGCGCCCAGATGTAATAGTCGACGCCGACGTCGGGGCTGTAGCCGATGTTCGACAGCGGCGGATAAGCCAGCCAGCCGGTGCGGGCGAATTCGCCGATGAACAGCGAGGCCATCACCAGCACCGCGCCGCCGACCGTCATCCAGAAGCTGAAATTGTTCAGGAACGGGAACGACACGTCGCGCGCGCCGATCTGGAGCGGCACGACGTAGTTCATCAGGCCGGTGACCAGCGGCATCGCCACGAAGAAGATCATGATCACGCCGTGGGCGGTGAAGACCTGATCGTAGTGATGGGCGTTGAGATAGCCTTCGGAGCCGCCAAAGGCGAGCATCTGCTGGCCACGCATCATCAGCGCGTCGGCAAAGCCGCGCAGCAGCATCACGATGCCGAGGATCATGTACATGATGCCGATACGCTTGTGGTCCACGGTGGTGAACCACTCGCGCCAGAGATAGCCCCAGAGGCGGAAATAGGTGAGGCCGCCGAGCAATGCGGCGCCGCCGAGCGCGACCACCGCGAAGGTGCCGACGACGATCGGCTCGTGCAGCGGCAGCGATTCGAAGCCGAGCCGGCCGAAGATGAGCTTGAGAAGATCAGGAGACATGCGGGATCTCTTTAGGAGTCTGACTTCGGACGCTGTCCGAGGAAGAAGGACGAGGACTTCAGCGGCGCGAAGCTCGGCCGCTTCAGGCCGGCACCGAGCAGCGGCGCGGTGTCGGTCGGAGCCTTGATCGACGCGGTGGTCGCGGCGCCTTGCGGCGCATCCGGCGTGCAGGTGCCGGCGACGAAGCTCGGCTCCGGCCCAAGCACCGTGCCGCGGCGGGCGTATTTGTCGTAAGTGAGTGGCAAGGTGTTGTTCAGGCCCTCGTGGCCGTTGCCGCCCTTGGCGTCGATCGCCATCATCTCGCTCTGGCACATCTTGCCGGTCTCGACGCACATGTTGAGGATCAGGCGGTAGAGATCGGAATCGACGGTGCCGTAGCGGCGCACCGGTTCGTTCTGGCTGGGCTTTTCGAGCTGGAGATATCCGGCGCGGTCGAGCGAGCCGCCGGCCGACTTGGCGCTGGCGATCCAGGCGTCGAAGCCCTTGTCGTCGAGGCCCTGGAAGTTGAAGTGCATGCCGGAGAAGCCGGCGCCGCTATAGTTCGCCGAAAAACCCTTGTAGGTGCCGGCGTGGTTGACGACGGCGTGGAGCTTGGTCTCCATGCCCGGCATCGCGTAGATCTGGCCGGCGAGCGCGGGGATGTAGAACGAGTTCATCACCGAGGACGCGGTGATGCGGAAGGTGATCGGACGATCGATCGGAGCTGCCAGCTCATTGACGGTGGCGATGCCGTAGTCCGGATAGATGAAGAGCCACTTCCAATCGAGCGCGACAACGTCAACCTCGAGCGGAGCCTTCGACTGGTCAACGGCACGCTCCGCATGGATGCGGCCGAGCGTGCGATAGGGGTCGAGCAGATGCGTGCCCATCCAGGTCAGCGCGCCCAGGCAGACGATGATCAAGAGCGGCGCCGACCAGATCACCAGCTCGAGCTTGGTCGAGTGGTCCCATTCCGGCTCGTAGCGGGCCGAGTTGTTGGACTGGCGGTAGCGCCAGGCGAACAGCACCGTCAGCGCCATCACGGGGACGACGATCAGGAGCATCAGGACGGTGGAGATGATGACGAGGTCGCGCTGTTGCGCTGCGATGTCGCCGGCGGGCGCCAGCACGATGTAGTTGCAGCCGCTGAGCGCAACTGCCAGGGGTAGCAGCGCCAGGATCTTGAGACGGGACACGGGCCGAGCCTTATGAGAATGAGTTTCCTTTGCGGGGCCAAGGGGTAGCTGCGGCGCAACAATCCGGACATTGGACAATTTGTCCAATGTTGCAGTGCGGAATGTTGGGTCAGAGAGAACCAGATTGCCTGGCGTCCCGCCGGGCGGTCGGCTTTGGTTTTCAGGACGTTAAGGGCGCACGAATGGCGACGGCACAGACCCCCGCAATGGCAGACCTCCACTCGGGCGAGCATGGCCACGACCAGGCCAGTCCCGGCGAGATCGCCATCGGCGTCATCATTGGCCGCACCTCGGAATTCTTCGACTTCTTCGTCTTCGCGATCGCCTCGGTGATCGTGTTCCCGCGCCTGGTGTTCCCGTTCGCGAGCGAGCTGACCGGTACCCTCTATTCCTTCATGATCTTCGCGCTGGCCTTCATGGCCCGGCCGATCGGCACCGTCATTTTCATGACGGTCGACCGCGCCTACGGCAAGACCGCCAAGCTGATCTCGGCGCTGTTCCTGCTCGGCACCGCCACCGTCGCGCTCGCGTTCCTGCCCGGCTATCACGAGATCGGGGTCGCGGCGATCTGGCTGCTGGCGCTGGCGCGTCTCGCCCAGGGTCTGGCCTGGGGCGGCGCCTGGGACGGTCTCGCTTCGCTGCTGGCGCTGAATGCGCCGTCTTCGAAGCGCGGCTGGTACGCGATGGTGCCGCAGCTCGGGGCCCCGCTCGGCCTGATCGTGGCGAGCGCGCTGTTCGCCTATTTCGCCGGCAACCTCTCGGCCGATGATTTCTTCGATTGGGGCTGGCGCTATCCGTTCTTCGTCGCCTTCGCCATCAACGTCGTGGCGCTGTTCGCCCGCCTGCGCATGGTGACGACGGAAGAATATTCCTCGCTGTTCGAGACCCGCGAATTGCAGCCGGCGCGCATCTCCGACACCGTCGCGCGCGAAGGCCAGAACATCATGCTCGGCGCCTTCGCGCCGCTGGCGAGCTTCGCGCTGTTTCACATGGTCACAGTGTTTCCGCTGTCCTGGGTGTTCCTGTTCACCCGCGAAAGCCCAGTGCGCTTCCTGATCATCGAGATCGTCGCCGCCGTGTTCGGGGTCGTCGCGATCGTGCTCTCCGGCATCATCGCCGACCGCGTCGGCCGCAAATCGCTGCTGATGGGATCGGCGATCGCGATCGCGATCTATAGCGGCTTTGCCCCGCAGCTGCTCGATGCCGGTGCGTTCGGCGAGACCATCTACATGGTGATCGGCTTCATCTTGCTCGGCCTCTCCTTCGGCCAGTCCTCGGGCGCGATCGCCTCGAACTTCAAGCAGACGTACCGTTACACGGCTTCGGCGCTGACTTCGGACATGGCCTGGCTGTTCGGCGCCGGCTTCGCTCCGCTGGTGGCGCTGCTGCTCGCGACCAATCTCGGCGTCATCGCCTCGGGTGCGTACCTGTTGTCGGGCGCGTTCTGGACCCTGCTCGCTCTCTGGCTCAGCGGCCAGCGCGAGGCGGGCGATATGGATGCGGGGCGGTAGGGCTCGCGCCGTCCCCACATCACAGGTTTCGTAGGGTGGGCAAAGGCGCGTAAGCGCCGTGCCCACCATCTTTCAACGATCGTGCTCGGGAAGGGTGGGCACGCTACGCTTTGCCCACCCTACGGCAGCGAAGCTCGTAGCTCTAGATCTCGCGTTCGCCGCTCAAGCGCCTCCGGGATGACGCGCGCTTAGCGCACGTCAATCCGCCACGATCTTCACGCGATCACGCACCTTCACCTGGGCGTTGCGATCGAGTCCGTTCAGCACGCGGAAACGTTCGGCGGGGTGATCGACGCCGGCCATGCGGTGGGACAGCGATTCCACGGTGTCGCCGGGCTGCACCGTAATCACCTTGATGCGCAGCGGGCGCGCGGCCTGGATCTCGTCGAGCGTCAGGCGGCGGAATGAGTTGACGGTCTCGCGCGCGTTGCGGTCGCTCTCGGTCGACTTCTGCCGTGTCGCGAAAATGAAGCGGTAGACGTCGCTGCCGAAGCGCAGCGCATAGACCTTGAACTGCCACTGATCGCCCTTGGCGGTGGCGGACGCTGCCGGAAAACCGTTGATGGTGAGGTCTTCGGTCGAGGCCTTCTCGACGCCCTCCATCCAGCCGGAGTTCAGGTAATCGCCGAGCGACTGCTCGGCCGGCACCCGCACCACGTCGAAGCGCATCGCCTGCGAGCCGCCGTCGCGCACGCCGATCACGGCCTGCGCGGTGTTGTCGAGCGTGAAATTGTCCGGCGCCTGGAAGGTGAAGCCGAGCTTCGGATGCAGGAACCTGCGGCCGCGGACAAAGCCTTCGCTGGGATCTTCGCCATAGACGAGGTTGTCGATCGCGGCGAGATAGGTTTCGCGGTCGCGTTCGGCGCCCTCGGGCGCTGAATATTGCCGCGCGATGGTCTGCGCATTCTGCACGCGCTCCGGGGTCGCCGGATGCGACGATGTGAAATCCTGCGCGCGCGGATCGAGCGAGCTCTTGCCGGCCTTCAGCTCGGCATTGCGCTCCATCGCCGAAAGGAAGCGGGCCGCACCGTAGGGGTCGAAATGTGCGCGGGCGGAAATGCCGACGCCGATGCCGTCGGCCTCGATCTCCTGCTTGCGCGAGAAGCTCGCCATGGTGAGCTTGGTCTTGGCCAGCGCCAGCGCGGTGAGATCGGGATCGTTGCTCATGTCGGTGACGACGCGGGTGACGATCGCGGCCTGGCGCGCTTGGTCCTCCCGCATCGCGGCGTGCTTGGACAGCACGTGCGCCATCTCGTGGCTGAGCACGGACGACAATTCCGAAGTGTCGCTGGCGAGCGCGAGCAGGCCGCGCGTGACGTAGAGCTGGCCGTTCGGCAGCGCGAACGCATTCACCGCGCCGGAATTCAGGATGGTGACCTTGTATCCCTGATCGGGGCGGTCGGAGGCTGCGACCAGCCGGTCGACGGTCTTGCTGACGAGCGATTCCAGCCTGGGATCGTCATAAGTTCCGCCATAGCTCGCCAGGATGCGCTCATGCTCCTTCTCGGTGGCGGGGGTCTGCGCCACCGCAGGCTTCGGCTTGGGCATCGCCACAACCGGCGGGGTCGCGGCGGTTTGGAACCGGCCCATGTCGCCGCAGCCCGCCAACGCGGTGCCCAGGACAAGGCATAGCGCGGCCGGCGCAGCCCGCAGGCGGCGGCCATCACCTCGTTCGTGCCGTTCTAGCACCCCATTCACGTCGCTTAACCCGTGCCCGGCCCTTTTAGGGCCTTACCCCTGTCGGCTCGTTTGCGCCTAGCAACTCGACCTGTCCCACGAGGCGTATATCGATCCGCGGCCCCGTGTTCCCCTCGACCCAGCCCCGAACTCGAATACGTTTATTTTCCAGGGACTTAAGGGCAATTCCGGCGCTTTCAAACGCCGGTAACGTGCGCTTTGAGATAGTCGCCGCAAAGCCGCGTGTCCAGTTTCGTCCGAAGTTGAGGTAGGTCATTGCCCCAGCTTGCCGGACCGACAGGACTTTGCCCTCGACCACCATAAAGCGCCCGATCCCCGCCAAAATATCGTCCGGACTTTCCGCGTTTTTTATGGCCGACGGGTCAGCCCAGCTGCCCTTTTTTTGGCGCCGCGCCTCGGCCTCCGACGCCATCAGGGCGGCCGCGCAGTCCCTGTCCGCGATCTCGGCGGAGACGATGGCATCGCCCTGGGCGAGCAGCGTCGCCTGCACGGAGGCGTCGCTTTCGCCGACGAAGACCAGCGCGTTCTGGCGGCCGTAACGGTCGGGCGTGTCGTCAGGGCTCCGCAGTGTCACGTCGCGGCCGGCGAGCAGCGCGGTCAGCGCCTGCTTCGTCGTCGCCGTCGGCTCGATGCCGGCGAGGCGGATCTCGCGGCCGTCGTCGAGGCGGATGCTGCGCGCATCGACGATCGGGGCGACACGGCCCTCGCCTTGGGACTCGAACTGACATGGCGCGGCGAACGCAGCGCGACTTGCGACGAGAAGACATGCGACGATGAGATGAAGCCGTTGCGCCACGTGACCCGGACAGGTTGTGTTACGCTCCAGTTCTAACCCAAATGTAGCGAACGACGAAGGGCTGTCGTAGGGTGGGCAAAGCGAAGCGTGCCCACGTCTTTGGCCAACCGCGCGGGCGGTGGGCACGGCGCGAAGAGCGCGCCTTTGCCCACCCTACGGCAGATCATGTGATGCTTCGCCATTGCCTCACACGCCGTCATTGCGAGGAGCGGAGCAATCCAGAGTCCTTCCGCTGAAAGATTCTGGATTGCTTCGCTGCGCTCGCAATGACGTGGAAATATTTCGCCGCACTCCACCATTCCGCTTTGCGGAAAACATGCGCGGTAATCATGCGCTTGTAACGGCACCTCGCGCTTGCTGCCCTCTCGCGCATGCGGCATGATTGCCGCCAATAGCGATAGCCAAGACCAATGGCCAAGAGCAATAACCAAGCCGCCATCAGAGCACGGCGCGATAAGGGAGGTCTTTTTCGATGAAGCATATTCTGTCGGGCATTTTTGCTGCCGCGTTTGCTCTCAGTGCGAGCGTCGTGCAGGCGGAGGACAAGCCGCCGCTCAAGATCGGCGGCATCCTCGACATGTCGAGCCTCTACGCGGACATCACCGGCCCCGGCAGCGAGACCGCGGCCAAGATGGCTGTCGAGGACTTTGGCGGCGAGGTGCTGGGTCGCAAGATTCAGGTGCTGGCGGCCGACCATCTCAACAAGGCCGATCTCTCCGCCAACATCGCCCGCGACATGCTCGACAACCAGGGCGTCGAGATGATCTACGACGTCGCGGCCTCCGCGACCGCGCTCGCCGCCGGCGAGATCGCGAAGGCGCGCAACAAGATCATCGTCTTCAACGGCCCCGGCTCGATCCGCCTCAGCAACGAAGCCTGCGGCCCCTATACCGTGCACTACGTGTTCGACACGTTCGCCCAGGCCAACGTGACCGGGCTTGCAGCCGTGAAGTCGGGCCTCGACACCTGGTTCTTCCTCACCGCCGATTATGCCTTCGGCCAGGACCTGGAGAAGGACACCAGCAACGTCGTCACCAAGACCGGTGGCAAGGTGCTCGGCAACGTCCGTCATCCGCTCAACACCTCGGACTTCTCGTCGTTCCTGCTCCAGGCGCAGGCCTCGAAGGCCAAGGTGATTGGTCTTGCCAATGCCGGCGGCGACACCGTCAACGCCATCAAGCAGTCGGCGGAGTTCGGCATCATGAAGGGCGGCCAGAAGGTCTCGCCGCTGCTCGCCTTCGTCACCGATATCGACTCGATCGGGCTTGAGACCGCGCAGGGCCTGTTGCTGGCCGAAGCGTTCTACTGGGACATGAACGACGAGACGCGCGCCTTCTCCAAGCGCTTCCAGGAGCGCGTGAAGCGGCCGCCGACCTCGGCACAGGCCGGGGTCTATTCCTCCGTGACGCATTATCTGAAGGCGGTGAAGGCAGCCGGCACGACCGACGCTGCGGCGGTGATGAAGGTGATGAAGGAGACGCCGATCAACGACTTCTTTGCTCATAACGGCAAGATCCGCGAGGACGGTCGCATGATCCACGACATGTACCTGTTCGAGGTGAAGAAGCCGTCGGAATCCAAGGGCCGCTGGGACGATTACAAGCTGCTCGCCACCGTGCCCGGCAATGAGGCGTTCCAGTCGCTGGAGCAGTCGCGCTGCCCGCTGGTGAAGAAGTGACGGCGTGACGTAGTCATGACGTCATTGCGAGGAGCTCTTGCGACGAAGCAATCCAGACTGTCTCCGCGGAAACATTCCTGGATTGCTTCGCTTCGCTCGCAATGACGGCGTGGTGATAGCTCGGCTAGACAACAACAAGGGAGACACCCCATGAGCAACGACATGGTCCTGCAAAAGCTCGAAGGCGGGCTGCTCACCATCACCATGAACCGGCCGGAGCGCAAGAACGCGCTCAACCCGGACATGGTGCGCGGGCTGGTCGAGGCGGCGCGGCGCGCGGCTGACGATGCGGAGGTGCGCGCGGTGCTGTTCAAGGGCGCGGGCGGCAGCTTCTGTGTCGGCGGCGACGTCAAGTCGATGGCGGAGGGCCGGGCGCCGCTGCCGTTCGAGCAGAAACTCGCCAACCTGCGCCGCGGCATGGAGGTCTCGCGCATCCTGCACCAGATGCCAAAGCCCGTCGTGGCGCAGCTCGACGGCGCGGCGGCCGGCGCTGGCCTGTCGATGGCGCTGTCCTGCGACCTGCGCATTGCCAGCGAATCCTGCAAGATCACGACGGCCTTCGCCAAGGTCGGCTTCTCCGGTGATTACGGCGGGACCTATTTCCTGACGCAACTGCTCGGCAGCGCGCGGGCGCGCGAGCTCTATCTGATGTCGCCGGTCCTCACGGCGAAGGAGGCGCATGCGATCGGCATGGTGACCAAGGTCGTGCCCGATGCCGAGATCGACGCCGCCGCGCGCGAGCTTGCGCTGTCGCTGGCGCAGGGGCCATCGATCGCGCTCGGCTTCATCAAGCGCAACATCAACAATGCCGAGCATCTGGCACTGGAGGATTGCTTCGATGGCGAGGCGATCCATCACACCCGTTGCGGCGACACCGAGGACCACAAGGAGGCCGCCAAGGCCTTCGTCGAGAAGCGCAAGCCGACGTTCAAGGGCGCGTGACGATGGCGCCCTATATCCGGCTGCGTCAGGTCTGCCTGGTTGCGCCGCAGCTTGAGCCTGTCATCACCGATATCGCCAGGATCATGGGTCTCACTGTGTGCTATCGCGACGGCAATGTCGCGAAATACGGTCTGGAGAACGCGCTGCTCCCGGTCGACACGATCCTGCTGGAGGTCGTGGCGCCGTTAAAGGACGGCACCACGGCCGGCCGCTTCATCGAGAAGACCGGCGGCCGCGGCGGCTACATGGCGATCTTCTGCTGCGACGATCCGGACGAGCGCGGCCGCAACGCCAACGCGCTTGGCGTGCGCACGGCCAACGTCATCGACCATGCACCGTATCACGGCGTGCAGCTCCACCCGCGCGACTGCCGCGCCGCCTTCATCGAGTTCAACCACACCGAAGGCAGCGACGACATTCTGGGTGCCTATCCACCGGCGGGACCCGATTGGCAAAAATTCATCCGCAAGGATGTGACGCAGGCGCTGACGGCCGTGGAGATGCAGAGCCCCGATCCGGTTGGGCTGGCGGAGCACTGGGGCAAGATCATCGGGGTTGCAGCTCGCGACGCCGAACTGAGGCTGCCCAACGCAACCTTCCGTTTCGTCAAGGGCGCCAGCGAAATCATGAGCGCACTGGAGTTTCGGGTGACTGATGCGGCACGCGTGCTGCATGCCGCGCGGGAGAAGGGGCATGCGGTTGCCGGCAACGAGTTCTTGTTAGGTGGGGTAACGTTCCGGCTCGTTGCTTGACCACTTGCGACATTTCTCGTTGTGTCGTCATGCCCGGGCTTGTCCCGGGCATCCACGTTCTTGACGATCGTTGAGAAGCAAGACGTGGATGGCCGGGACAAGCCCGGCCATGACGGGGATAGCACCAGATCAACAACTGGAATCTGCACATGCCGCATCCGCTCGACAGCTTCTTCGCGCCCGCCAGCATCGCGCTGATCGGGGCCTCGCGCGATCACGAGAAGATTCCGGGGCGGCTGCTGTCGATGCTGCGCAAGAACGATTATCCCGGCAAGATCTATCCGGTGAACCCGAACTATGCCGACATCGACGGGCTCGCCTGTTACACATCGGTCGCCGAGATCGGCGCGCCGATTGATCTCGCCGTCATCGTCATCCCGGCCCGCGCGGTGCTGCCTGCGCTCGAGCAATGCGCCGTCGCCGGCGTCAGGAACGCCGTCATCATCTCTTCCGGCTTCGCGGAGGAGGGCGGCGACAGCGCCGCGATGCAGGATGCGATCGCTGCGCTGGCGAGGCGTACCGGCATGCGGATCTCCGGCCCCAACGCCGAGGGATTTTTCAGCGAGGTGCAGCGCGTGGCGGCCACCTTCAGTCCCGCGGTGGACGTCAAGCCGGGTGTGGTGCCGCTGGTCGCTACGCACAAGCGGATCGGCATCGTCGCGCAGAGCGGCGGCATCGGCTTTGCCTATTATCATCGCGCGCGGGCGATCGGCATCGCCGTGAGCTACGTCGTCAGCGCCGGCAACGAATCCGATCTCGGCGCCGGCGAGTTCCTAGATTATCTGGTGCAGGACACCTCGACCGACGTGATCCTGCTGTTCATCGAAGGCATCCGCGACGTCGACAAGTTTCTGGCCGCGGCGCGGCGCGCCGCCGAGACGAGGAAGCCCGTCATCGTGACAAAAGTCGGCCGCTCCGGCGCCGGCCAGCGCGCGGCGGCCTCGCACACGGCGAGCATGGCCGGCTGGTCGGCGGCCTATGACGCGGTGTTCGCGCAATACGGTTTCATCGTCTCCAACGATCTCGACGAGGCGTTGACGATCGCGGCGCTGCTCGCCAGCAATCCGCTGCCCAAGGGCGATCGCGTCGCCGTCGTCACTGTCTCCGGCGGCGCCGGCATCTGGGGCGCGGATGCCGTGGCACTGCAAGGCTTGCAGGTGCCGGAGCTCTCAGAAACGATCCAGGCGGGGATCCGAACGCTGATGCCGTCCTACGGCACCGCGCGCAACCCGATCGACGTCACCGCGCAAGGCGTGACCTCCGGCGGATTGCAAAAGAGCGTCGACCTGCTCACCGCCTCCGACGAGGTCGATGCGGTGCTGATCGTGCTGTCACTGTCGAGTGAGGTGCGCAAGCCGTTCGACGAGGCCGAGCTGACGCCGGTGTTGGCGGCGCAGAGGAAGCCGGTCGTGTTCTATTCCTACACGGTCCCCTCCGACTTCGCGCGGCGGGAGCTCGCGAAATCCGCTGTCGTGGTCCTCTCGGGTCTGACTCATGTCGGCGTCGCGCTGCGGCGGCTCGTCGACTACGCGAAATTCAATCTGCCGAAACCCGCGGACGAGACGGGGTTGCCGGTGCGGGATCTCTCTGCGTATTTGAAGTCGCAAGTATTGTCCGAGGCCGACAGCAAGACATTGCTCCGTGCCGCCGGCATCGCGCTGCCGGACGAAGTGCTGGTGACGGACAAGGCCGGGCTGGATGAAGCCGTCGCCCGCGTGGGCTTTCCACTGGTGATGAAGATCCAGTCGCCCGACATCGCGCACAAGAGCGAGGTCGGCGGCGTGCGCGTCAACATCACCACCAAGGGCGAGGTCTTCCTGGCATTCGAAGCGCTGCTGGACAATGCGCGTGAGCAGCGGCCGGAGGCGGCGATCCAGGGTGTGCTGGTTGGTCCGATGGCGAGGCGGGGCGTCGAGATCATCGTGGGAACAATGATGGACCAGACGTTTGGGCCGATGGTGATGGTCGGGCTCGGCGGCGTCACTACCGAGCTGTTCCGCGACGTGGTCTATCGTCCGGCGCCTGTCGGTGCAGAAGAGGCCGGCGCAATGCTGGCGGGATTGAAGGCGGCGCCGCTGCTGAACGGATTTCGCGGCGCGGCGAAGGCGGATGTCGCAGCGCTGGCGCAATTGATCGCGGATGTCTCGGTGCTCGCCGCACGACATGCGCAGGAGATTGCGGAGATCGAGCTCAACCCGGTGCTGGTACACCCGGACGGGCAGGGTGTGACGATCGTCGACGCGCTGGTGGTGGGGCGGAAGTAGGCGGCCGCCGGGACGACATTGGGGAGTGTAGGAGCATCAAACAACACTGGTCGTCCTGGACAAGCGAGCGCTGATCCAGGACCCATTACCCCATGGGGTAATTTGGCGAAGACTCGTTGTTACCAGCTTCGCGCCGCAACTTCTCCCTGGGGTAATGGATCCTGGCTTTCGCCAGGACGACAGCGAAGGGTGTCGCAGCGCCGCGGCGCGGCCGCAATCACCTTCCCTTAAAATTGGCCACGCGCCGCTCCTCCGTCGCCTTCACGCCTTCCTTGAAGTCTTCCGTCGCGCGCAGGCGTGTCTGCTCGGCGAGCTCGTGGTTGGTCGCGGCCATCACACGGTCGGCGAGGCCGGCGCGCATCGTGGCGCGGGTGGAGAGCAGGCCGAGCGGGGAGCATTCGGCGATCTCGCCGGCGAGCTTCATCGCGGCTGATTTCACCTGGTTCTGCGGCACCAGCTCGTTGGCGAGGCCCCACTTCAGCGCTTCTTCGCCGGTGACGCGGCGGCTGGTGTAGAACATCAGCTCGGCGTTGTTCTTGCCGATCAGCTCGGGCAGCGTCACGGTCAAGCCGAAGCCGGGATGGAAGCCGAGCTTGGTGAAATTCGCGGAGAAGCGCGCTTCGGGGCAGGTGACGCGGAAGTCCGCGGACACCGCGAGGCCCAATCCGCCGCCGATGGCGGCGCCCTGCACGGCGGCGACGATCGGCTTCTTGGCGCGGAAGATGCGCACGGCCTGAATGTAGAGATGGTTGATCGGCCCGAGACTGTCGGCCGGATCGCCCTTCTTCTCGGCCTCGCGCGCCTCCTGCGCCTGCCGCGCCGGATCCTGGAAATTGGCGCCAGCGCAGAACGCCTTGCCCTGTGCCGAGAGAACGGAGGCGCGAATCTCGATGTCGCGGTCGAACGCGTCGAGCGCATCCGCGATCTGGTTGATCAGCGAGATGTCGAAGAAATTGAGCGGCGGCCTGCGGATCTCGATGGTGCCGACGTGTCCAACCTTCTCGACGCCGATATCTTTGTACGTGGTCATTTTGTGCCTCCAGTATCTCAGTAGCGAAGAACCACCTCTCCCATAGGGAGAGGTCGATTTGCGCCAGCAAATCGGGTGAGGGGCTCAGCTCTATCGTGGGATCCTAACCCCTCACCCGGCGCTACGCGCCGACCTCTCCCGATGGGAGAGGTGAAGGGCGCGCGCTGCCAGAGCATCGCTCTCATCCGCACTATCGAAGTCCCAGTCCGCGGGCGATGATGCCGCGCAGCACCTCGGTGGTACCGCCCTGGATGGTGAGTTTGGGTGCGGTCTTGATGGCGAAGTCGAGCTGGCGCTCCAGCGTCTCGCGGTTGGTCGCGGTCTCCTCAACGAAGGCGGCGAGATCGCGCACGCGGTGCGGCAGCTGCTGCTCCCAGACCGTGCCGATGTCCTTGACGATCGACGCCTCCACCACCGGCTCCTTGCCGGCCTGCAGCATGCCGGCGACCGAGACCGACATGCGCCGCATGGTGTGGAGCTGCGCGACGAGGCGCCCGATGCCCTCGGCACTGCGCGTGTCCGGGTTGGGACCGATCGCGCGGACCAGCTCGGTCAGCACGTAATAGGTTTCGAGGAAGCGTTCGGGGCCCGAACGCTCATAGGCAAGTTCGGATGTCGCCTGCTTCCAGGCGCCATCGACCTCGCCGAGCACATGATCGTCGGGGATGAAGTGATCGGTGAAGACGACCTCGTTGAACTCGTACTGGCCGGTGATCTGCCCGATCGGGTTCACCTGGATGCCGGGCTGCTTCATCTTGACCAGGAACTGGGTCAGGCCGTGGCGGCGGTTTTCCTTGGTCGGCGGCGACGTCCGGAAGATCGCGATCATGTAGTCGGCGATATGCGCCGACGAGGTCCAGATCTTGGTGCCGTTGATGAGATAGCCGCCGTCGGTCTTGGTCGCGCGCGTTTTCGCGGCGAACAGGTCGGAGCCGGAGTTCGGCTCGCTCATGCCGATGGCAAAGCAGATCTCGCCGCGGCAGATGCGCGGCAAAATCTCCATCTTGATGTGCTCGGGCGCGTATTTCAGCAGCACCGGCCCGCTCTGGCGATCGGCGACGAAGAACCGCCGCGTCGGCGCATTGGCGACGCGCATCTCCTCGGTCACCACGTAACGTTCGAGGAAGGAGCGCTCCTGGCCGCCGTATTTTTTGGGCCAGGTCATGCCGAGCCAGCCCTTGGCGCCGACCCGGCGGGAAAATTCCGGCGCGTCAGTGTCTTCGCGATTGGGCTTGTGCGGATCGAAAGTGCCGGCGGCGATTTCCTCGGCGAGGAAGGCGCGGACTTCCTTGCGCAATTGCTCGCATTTTTCCGGCAGGCGGATCGGATCGAAACGGAGGGCAGCGGTCATTGTGGTCGTCCCCTGATCAGCGCGAAGCCACGAGCGGCCACAATTCATCGGCGCCGCGGCTTGCAACGAGCTTGCCGAGCTCGACGGCCCAGTGGCTTTCCGAGCCGAAATCGTCGCGCCAGGCCAGTGCCCGCAGCGAATAGCGGTGCAGGATGTGCTCCATGGTGAAGCCGATTGCGCCGTGAACTTGGTGGGCGATGCCGCCGCCTTTCTCCGCGGCTTCTGCGCAGCGGATCTTTGCGGAGGCGGCTTCGAGATAGACCTCGTCGTCGAACGATTTTGCGTTGGCGATGGCATCGGCCGCCGAGGTCGCCGCCGCAAGCGCTGCGGCGGATTCACCGGCGAGGCGTGCGAGATTATGCTGCACGGCCTGGAATTTCGAGATCTTCTTCTCGAAGGCGACGCGCTCGTTGGAATAGCGCACGGAGATATCGAGCATCGATTCCAACGCGCCGGCGATCTGGAGGCTGCGCGCGACGCCGCCCATCAGCATCAAGGTGGTCTGATCAAAACCTTTCGGCGCGGGCTTGACGGTGACGGGCTGAACCTTGTCGAGCGTCACGGTGTCGCTGTGGTCGTAGCCGACGTTGAGCCCGGCTTCGATCCGCGCCTTGGCCGCATCGACCAGCGCGATGCAAACGCCGTCCTTGCCGTGCGCCAGCACCGCAAAATGCTTCGCCGCCTTGGCAAAGGGCACGCCGCGCGCGCGGCCGGAGAGCGCGCCGTCGGCACCGAGCGTGATGCGATCCTTTGGCGAGGCCGGCAGCACGGTCATCTCGCCCTCGGGCGATGCGATCTTGGCCTGCGCGAGCAGCCAGCCGGCCAGCATGGTCTCGGCCAGGGGAACGGCGACCGCAAAGCGGCCCGCAGCGTTCAGAAGCGCAAAACCGTCGGCAAGGCTGGCGCCGGAGCCGCCGAGGTCGTCAGGCACCCACGATAGCGGCAGGCCGGCCTCGCTCAGCGCCTGCCACAGCGGTGCCTGCCACGAATTCTTCTTGTCGTTGTTGATGGTTTGCGGATCGGCGAGATCGGCGAAGATTTTTTCCGCGGTCTCGACGACGATATTGTCACTCTCCGCCACAGCGTTCCCCGTGTTTTGCCATTGGCGCGTCCGCCCCCGGTGGGCCACCGCGCGGGTTCTTCTTGCGCCCGATGATCGGAAAAAGCCATGGCCCTGACAAGCGTTGATCGCAGGTCAACCTGCGGCGTGGGCATGGGCGATCAGCAAATTCCGCTTAGCGGAGTTTGCTCGATTTGCAGGGCGCGGCAAACTCGCTAAACAAGGCGCCGACGTCAGAGACAGGGGAAGGAAACCAGGATGGCCAAGGACAGTTTGTGCGCAATCGTGACGGGATCGGCATCCGGCCTTGGTGCCGCGACCGCGGAAATTCTCGCGCGGAACGGGGCCCGGCTCGTCATCAACTATTCCTCGAGCCAGAAGGAAGCCGAGGCCACGGCTGAGCTCTGCCGCAAGGCCGGCGCCGCGGAAGTCCTGGTCGCGCAGGGCGACGTCTCGAAGGATGACGATTGCCGCAAGATCGTCGCGACGACGGCCGGTTGGGGCCGGCTCGACGTGCTCGTCAACAACGCCGGCACCACCAAGCACGTTGCCCATGCCGATCTCGATGGCTTGTCGGCGGAAGATTTCCAGCGCCTCTACGGCGTCAACACCATCGGCCCCTTCCAGATGGTGCGCGCAGCGCGCAGCCTGCTCGAGGCCGGCGCCAAGGCCTCGGGGCGCCCCTCGGCGGTGGTCAACGTGTCCTCCGTCGCCGGCATCAGCGGTGTCGGCTCGTCGATCGCCTATGCCGCGAGCAAGGGCGCGCTCAACACCATGACGCTGTCGCTGTCGCGCGCGCTGGCGCCGCTGATCCGCGTCAACACGGTGTGCCCCGGCTACATCGACACGCCCTGGTTCACCAAGGGCCGCGGCGAGGCCGGGGCCAAGCAGGTGCGCGACAGCGTGGTAGCGAAGGTGCCGCTCAAGGTCGCCTCAAGCGCCGAAGACATCGCGCAGCTCGTCTGCTTCCTCGCGATGCCGGCCTCCAGCAACATGACCGGCGAGGTCGTGCGCATGGATGCGGGGATGCATTTGATTACTTAGCTCGTCATTGCGAGCGAAGCGAAGCAATCCAGTAATCTCTCCGCGGAGACATTCTGGATTGCTTCGTCGCACCAGCGCAAAATTGCTTCGCAATTTTGTCGCGGGCTCCTCGCAATGACGGAGTGTGGGGTGGTAGCGTGCCCCACGGCCTATGCCGTTACCCCTTGATCACGCCGCTGGCCACCAGGCGGTGCCAGATGAACAGCACCACCACTGCGCCGACCGTGGCCATGATGAAGCCGGCGCCCTGGTCGGGGCTGTAATGGCCGATGGCCTGGCCGACGAAGGTCGCCAGAAACGCGCCGGCGATGCCGAGGATGGTGGTGAGGATGAAGCCGCTCGGATTGTTCGGCCCCGGTGCGAGCCAGCGCGCGATGAGGCCGGCGACGAAGCCGACGAGGATGATCCACAACAGGCCGCCCATGCTCATGACAGTGCTCCCCTCCCTTTGTCGACAATCAGATGCGACCCGAGAGCTCGTTCTCGGTCGGCAACCTTCCGTCCGGCGTCAAATGATCGATCACCTGCGGTAGATACTGGCTGAGGCCGGACAGCAGCTCCTCGCGTGACAGGCCGCTCTGGGCGGACAGGCTGTCGATCTGGTCGGCGCCGAGCGCGCTGGCGAGATCGCCCGGCGCAATCGGCTTGTTCTCGCCCTTGCCAACCCAGGAATTTGCGGTGTCGCCGTGTCCGCTCTGCTGGAGCTGGTTGAGGAGATCGCCGAGCCCGCCGCTGAGCACAGTGCCAGCCGCGCCGCCCGCGAGCAGGCCGCCGAGACCGCCCTTGAGCAAATCGCTGAGGCCACCGCCCGCGCCGGCGTTGACCGGCGGCGGTGCAGGCGTCGGCGACGGTTGCGGCGCCGTGCCGGATTGGTTTGCGGTGATGTGCTTGAACGCCTTCCAGGCGAGCAGGCCGAGCAGCGCCATGGTCATCGGCGACATGCCGCCGGAGGATTTCTCGGAGCTGGGCGCGCTGGGGCCGCGCGGGCCGTTCTGCATGCCGTTGAGGACGTCGAGTAGACCCATGGTGCTCTCCTTTGGCGTCTCGTTCGGCGAGCGCTCGCCGCTGACAGGCTCCCCCGGGGCGAAAACATATGGGGCGGTCATGACGGTTACAAGGCGGCCGCGACGCGATGGGCAGCCGGCCTCGCCTCTGCTATCGAAGGCCGGTCATTCAGGGAGCGAGGTCAGTGGTTACGGATCGACCGATCGTGGTGGCCGGCGCCGGTGCCATCGGCTGTTTCGTCGGCGGCATGCTGGCAGCCGCGGGCCGCCGCGTCGCGCTGCTGGTGCGGCCGCGGGTGAAGACCGAGATCGAGCGGTTCGGCCTGCGGCTGACCGATTTCGACGGCTCCGAGAACAAGCTCGGTGCTGGCCAGCTCGCGTTGTCGGAGGATCCTTCGATCTTCCACAGCGCCGGCATCGTGCTGGTGACGGTGAAGAGCGCCGACACCGCCGATGTCGCGGAGCAGATCGCGCAGCATGCGCCGCACGACGCCGTTATCGTCTCGCTTCAGAACGGCATTGGCAATGTCGCGGTGCTGCGCGAGCATCTCGGCGATCGGCGCGTGCTCGCCGGCATGGTGCCGTTCAACGTGATCGCGATGGGCGAGGGCCGTTTCCACCGCTCGACCTCCGGCGACATCCATGTTGGTGAGGACGATGCGAACACAGCTCTCGCGCTGTCGGTGGCCGGCCTCACGGTACGCGCGAGCCGTGACATCGCCGGCGTGCAATGGGGCAAGCTGATCATCAATCTGAACAATGCGCTCAGCGCGCTGTCCGACATGCCGCTCGCGGCGCAACTGGCGAACCGCGACTGGCGACGGCTGTTCGCCGACCAGATGGCGGAGGGCCTCGCCGCGCTGAAGGCCGCCGGCATCGCGCCGGTCTCGGCAACGCCGATCCCAATGGGGTGGACGCCGGCCTTGCTGCGGCTGCCCGACGTGATCTTCAACGCCATCCTGGGACGCACGATGAAGATCGATCCCGAAGCGCGCTCCTCGATGTGGCAGGACCTGAAGCAGGGGCGCAAGACCGAGATCGACTATCTCCAGGGCGCCGTCATCGCGCTGGCCGAGCAAAGCAATGTGGATGTGCCGCTGATGCGCCGCATTGTTGCGCTGATCAAGGAAGCCGAAGCCGCGGGCAACGGCCCGCCCGGGCTGACGCCGCAGCAGATTCGGGGGGCAGCGTGAGTGCGAAGGAGGAGCGCGATGAAGCGTTGTTTGACGATTGGGATCGCGCTGGCTGCACTGTGCGGCGCATCGACGCTCGCTCATGCAAGACCGCCGACGGTCGTGAACTCTCCGGGCTATGACGCGCGCTTGCAGGAGAGCCGCAAGGCGTTGAGCGCTTCGCCAACGGCAGCGCCGGCAAATGCGCCGGCGATCAAACCGAAGCGGAGCAAGAAGCACGCGAATTGATGCCAGCCTCGGCGCAACAACCTCCGCTGTCGTCCCGGCGAAGGCCGGGACCCATTACCCCAGGGAGTAGTTGGGGCGCGAGACTGGTCACCACGAGTCTTCGCCAAACTCAATTTGGTGGTTATGGGTCCCGGCCTTCGCCGGGACGACTGCGGAGCGTTACAAAAACAGCGAAACTCAGCCCTTCTTCGCCGGCTTGCTCGGCGTTGGATTGAACAACTTCTTCAAATCGTTCAAGCTTTCCGACAGCCGCGGCCATTCGCAGGAGAAGGAGCCCTTGGTGCAGGGCGCGCCCTTTCGCTGGCCGGCAGTCTGCTGCACTTTCGGCCGCTGGACCGGGACGGGCACGCGCTCGATGTCGGTTCGCAGCGCGACCTGCTGGAACTGCTGTACCTGTTGTTCCTGCTGCTCGCGCTGCTGGCGCGCGGTGGCCTGGGCGGCTTCATTAATGCGGCGCTGGTTGGCGAGATAGGCGGTGTAGGCTGCGTCGATCTTCTTCTGCTCCTCCGGGGTCGGATTCGGCCCGGCGATGTCGAAGGTGCGATCCTGGAGGAAGTCGTAATAGGAATAGCCGCCGCCAGCCTTGCGGCGGCCGGCGAATTTGGCGTTGCAGTCGGCAAGCGCCGCGGTCTTCTCAGCCTTGGTCGGGGATTTTTCGGCGGCGTCGGCGCATTCCTCGAAGTCGACGGGCGCGCGCTTCCACCATTGCGCCTGGGCATGCGGCAAGGTCAGCAGAAAAAATCCTGCTGCGGCAACGAGAAGCGCCGCACGACGCGATGCAACTACGACCGACATTCTACGAGAGCATTCCCTGCAAAACTCAACCCGCCCCGAGTCGAGTCGGATTTTTGCCTCTTTATCGCCGGCTTGTCACCCATGGAACCCGGGAATTTCATGGCTGGGCTGCTGACATTTTTTGCTTGACGTGGCGCGCGAGTCACAGCCGCGCGCAGATGATGTGCTTAGACTTTTATCGATTTGAATTCGAAGGGGAATGTCCGTCATGCGAGCGTTGGCCGGTCTCGTCGCAATCGCGCTGGTGCTGATTTGCGGCCATGCCTTCGCGGCGGACGAAGCTGCGCCCAACCGCAAGCCGGTGAGGGCGATTGCCGACGCGCGGCTCGCGGTCGGCGCCCAGGGCATTCTGCCGCTCTACCTCTCCAGCGACTGGTCGATGCCGCTGCCGGCGATCTCGCGCGCCATCATCGTGCTGCATGGACGGCTGCGCAATGCCGACGAATATTATCTCTCGGCCCACACCGCGCAGGTGGCAGCGGGCGACGACGGCAAGCGCGCGCTC
Source organism: Bradyrhizobium sp. DN3 (assembly GCF_041357655.1). NCBI lineage: Bacteria > Pseudomonadati > Pseudomonadota > Alphaproteobacteria > Hyphomicrobiales > Nitrobacteraceae > Bradyrhizobium > Bradyrhizobium sp. DN3. The sequence goes on from NZ_JAULLN010000015.1 coordinate 147,692, forward strand.
ATGATCGTGCCGCAGTTCTTGGCGGAGATCGACGTCGAGGCCCACAAGCTGCCGGCAGATGTGCTGCGTTGGTCGCTGGAGGGATGGGAGGGCGGGGACGCCGCGCTGGCGCCCAATCCGGTCTCCTCGTTCGAAGCGCTCGATGCGATCCTGGCAAAGCTCGCCGACCGGCGCATCTTCCCGAACCTGAAGCAGGTCGTGATCGTCGGCCATTCCGGCGGCGGCCAGGTCGCGCAGCGCTACGCCATCGCCGGCAAGGGCGAGGCGGCGCTGTCGCGCCAGCACATCGATATCCGCTACGTCGTCGCCAACCCGTCGTCCTATGCCTATTTCAGCGCCGAGCGGCCGGTGCCCGCCATCGCCGCCTCCTGCCCGGGCTACAACAATTGGAAATACGGCATCGACGAGCGGCCGCCCTATCTTGCGAACGTCGCGCCGGCTGCGCTCGAACAGCGCTATGTCGAGCGCGAGGTGATCTATCTGCTCGGCACCCTCGACACCAATCCGGAGCATCCCGCGCTCGACAAGAGCTGCATGGCGAAGGCGCAAGGGGCCACGCGCTACGCCCGCGGTCACGCCTATGCGGAGACGATGGCCAAGCGCAACCACGGCACGCCCAATCACCGGGTTTGGGCCGTCGCGGGCGTCGGCCACGACGCCGACAAGATGCTGACCTCGACATGCGGGCTCGCGGCACTGTTCGATAGTCCGGGCTGCGGCGCGGAGCGCTGATGCGCATGCGTTGAAGGCTTACGTCTTGAAGGCTTGCGGCTTGAAGGCTTGGCGCCGGCTGTTACACTTCGCATCGTGAGCGCCTCATCGTGAGGCGGCGCCAAGAAGATGAAGTGGAAACGCCTGATGCTGCTGCCCCTGTCCGACGTGCCGCGCTGGTACGCTGAACGCAAACCACACGGCACGATCGCCGTTCGTCATGGGCAGGATACGCTGACATGGGACGAGCTCGAGCGCCGCGCCAACCGGCGCGCGCGGGCGTTCATGGCCAGGGGCGTCAAGCCCGGTGACTTCGTCGCGATCGGATTGCCGAACAGCAATGCGTTTTTCGAGACGTCTTTTGCGGTGTGGAAGTGCGGGGCGACGCCGACCTCACTGTCGTGGCGGCTGCCGCGCGGCGAAGCCGCCGCGGTGCTCGACATCCTCAAGCCGGCGCTGGTGGTCGGCGGCGAGGCCGATTGGAACGCGCCGAACCGCTTGCCTGCGGATTTCGTGCCGCAAGGTTTTTCGGACGAGCCGCTCGATCCGCCGGTGGCGCGCTACTGGAAGGCCATGACCTCAGGCGGCTCGACCGGCCGGCCGAAGGTGATCCTCGATCACCATCCGGCGGTGACCGACACGGTGGCCGCGCCGCCGCTCAACATCCCCTTCGGCGTCTCGCTGCTCAATCCCGGTCCGCTCTATCACAATGCGCCGTTCATCGTGTCGCATTACGCGCTGTTCACGGGCGGCCAGCTCACCGGCCTCGTCAAGTTCGACGCCGAGGAGACGCTGCGGCAGATCGAACGCGAGCGCGTGCAATGGGTCAATTTCGTGCCGACCATGATGCACCGGATCTGGGCGCTGCCGGAGAGCGTGCGCAATGCTTACGATTTGTCGAGTCTTCAGACGGTCTTTCACATGGCAGCGCCGATGCCGCCCTGGCTGAAGGAGAACTGGATCGCCTGGCTCGGCCCTGACAGGATCTGGGAGCTCTATGGCGGCACCGAGCGCCAGGGCTCCTGCGTCATCTCCGGTACGGAATGGCTGACGCACAAGGGGTCGGTCGGCAAGATCGGCGACATGGCGAAGCTTCGCATCATCGGCGAGGACGGCAACGACGTCGCGCCGGGCGAAACCGGCGAGATCTATTTCCTCAACAATGACGGCAAGGACGCCACCTATCACTATCTCGGCGCCGAGCCGAAGCGCCGCGCCGACGGCTGGGAATCGCTCGGCGATATCGGCCGGCTGGATGCGGAAGGCTATCTCTATCTCGGCGACCGCCTCGCCGACATGGTGCTGCGCGGCGGCGCCAACATCTATCCGGCCGAGGTCGAGGCCGCCGTCTCCGCCTGCCCCGGCGTGCGCTCCTGCGTCGTAGTGGGATTGCCCGATCCGGAATTGGGCCAGCGTGTCCACGCCATCATCGAGCCGGAGCCGGGCGTGGACGGTCAGGCGCTCGCCGACGGCATGGCGGAGTTTTTGAGGGACAGGCTCAGCCGCTACAAGCATCCGGAGAGCTTCGAGATCGTCAGCGCCCCGCCGCGCGATGATTCCGGAAAAGTCCGCCGCACCCTGTTGCGCGACGAGCGCGCGGCGTGGATGAAGCAGGGGCGCGCCTTCCGGATTTGGCCGGCCAAGGCGCGAGCGCACGCCGACTGAGACACATCACGGAAGGACTGACGAGATGACCATCACCATCGCTGCCAACAGCGTGCCGAAGCCGCCCGTTGACATCATCGAGGGCTTCCGCGGTGCGCCGACCTCCGTCATTTCAGACAATCTCGCCCGGTTGCCGGGCGCGGTGGGGCTGAAGCCTTATCACCGTGGCGGCAAGCTGGTGGGGACGGCCTTCACCGTGCGCACCCGTCCCGGCGACAATCTCGCCATCCATCGCGCGCTCGAGCTGGTCGGTCCCGGTGACGTCATCGTGGTCGACGGCGGCGGCGACGAGACCCGGGCCCTGGTCGGCGAGATCATGAAGAACATCGCGCAATGGCGCAAAGCCGAGGGCTACGTCATCGACGGCGCGATCCGCGATGTCGCGGCGTTCGCAGCCGATGACTTTCCCTGCTACGCCCGCGGCGTGATCCACCGCGGCCCCTACAAGAACGGTCCCGGCGAGATCAACGTGCCGGTGACGATCGGCGGCAGCGTGATTGTGCCCGGCGACATCGTCGTCGGCGACGAGGACGGCGTGGTGTCGTTTCCCGCCGCGGGTGCCGCCGCGCTGCTCGAAGCCGTCCGCACCCAGGTCGCGCGCGAAGAGGAGACACTGAAGGCGATCCGGGAGGGCCGTTACCAGGGCTCGTATGGAAAATCCTGATCAGGCGAGAACGAAGGGGAGGATGGCGTGAGCCAGAAGGACGAATTCCATAACATTGATAATCCCAGCGACGGCTTGTTTCGCGAGCTCGCGGCGGGAGTGACCACGCGCATCTTCTCGGGCGAGCAGGCGATGCTGTCGGTGGTGACGCTGGCGCCGCATGCGCAGGGCACGCTGCATCATCATCCCGAGGAGCAATGGGGTGTGTTGCTCGACGGCTCCGCCGTCCGCGTCCAGGGCGACGAGGAGATCCCGGTGAAGAAGGGCGATTTCTGGCGCACGCCTGGCAATGTGCCGCACACCATGCGCGCCGGCCCCGACGGCGCCCGCGTGCTGGACATCTTCAGCCCGCCGCGGCCAGAATACAGAAAACCGGGGTCGGGCTTCGGGACGACCTAAGCGCTTCGCGCTTAGGTTATTCTCTTGAGCGTGATCTTTCGGAAAACCGCTGCGCACTTTGCACTAACGCGGCCCTTCGGGTCCGGATCATGCTCTAGCGCCAACGAGCAAAAGCGGGGCGCAAAGATCAAAGGGAGGGGACCATGACGATCACACGACGCACGCTCTTGGCCGCACCGGCCATTCTCGCAATGGCGCCGGCAGCGGCGCAGGCCGGCAAGATCACGCTGGTGGTGCCGTTCCCGCCGGGCGGATCGACCGACGCCATGGCGCGGCTGTTGCAGTCCAATCTGCAAACCAAGCTTGGCCGCATCGTCGTGGTCGAGAACAAGTCGGGCGCCGCCGGCGCGCTCGGTGCGGCACAGGTCGCCAAGAGCCCGGCGGACGGCTCGACGTTCCTCGTGACATTCGATTCCCACGCAGTGATCCCGGCCATCCTCGACAAGCCGCCGGTCGACGTCGAGCGCGAGCTGATGCCGGTCCTGCTGGTGGGCACCGCTCCTTATGTGATCGCCGCGGGCGCCGGCCGTCCCTATAAGAGCTTCGCGGACGTGGTGGCGGCCTGCAAGGCGTCCCCCGGTGCGGTGAAATACGCCTCCGTCGGCATCGGCACGCTCGGCCATCTCGCCATGACCGTGCTCGGCAGCAAGGCCGGCGTCGAGATCATGCACGTGCCCTATCGTGGCGGCGGGCCGGCCATGAACGACGTGCTCGGCGGCCATGTCGATCTCATCGCGGGATCGGCGGCGCTGGTTGCAGCCCAGCTCGGCACCAACATGCTGCGGCCGATCCTGCAGCTCGGCCGCACGCGGCTGCCGGCCTTGCCGGACACGCAGACCGCGATCGAGGCAGGCTTTCCGGATTTCGAGACGCTTGCCTGGTGGGGCATCTTCGCGCCCGCGGGCACGCCACCCGACATCGTGGCTGCGATGGCCACGGCCTCCAAGGAGATCCTGAGCGAGCCTGCGACCGCCGCTCAGCTCACGGACACGCAGCACATGACGTTGCTGCTCGAAGGCGGCGCCGCTTTCAAGACCTTCTTCGACAAGCAGGTCGCCTATTGGGGCAAGGTGGTCAGGGACAACAATATCAGGGCGTAGCCGAGCGCGGTTTCATGGCCCGCGCAGGGGGCGTGCGAAGCTGAGCTCATGGCCGTCGGGGTCGGTGAGATGGAAATAGCGTTCGCCCCATTCCGCATCGCGCGGCGTGGTCGACGGCTGCCATCCGGCGGCGCGCGCCTGCGCAAAGGTCGCATCGACATCGGCGACATAGAAGATGACACGGCCCCACCAGGACCAGCGCTTGTCGTCCGGCTGCGCCGTCAGGTTGAGATAGCCGGTCCCGGCGCGAAAGCTGGTAAATGCTGCGGCTTCGCCGCCATGGAGGAGCTCGAACCCCAGCGAACGATAGAAGTGCACGGCACGCCCCATGTCGTGCGTGCCGAGCGTGATGGCGCTGATGCTTTCGATCATGTGGGCTGCTCCGCAGAGAGGGATCCGGGAGGAGATTGTACAGCCGCCTCGCTTTCCTTGACGACAATCTGGGCCCGCGATGCGGCTGGCGAACGGCATCCTGCTCTGCTAAGAGGGGACCGAACCCGCAGCGTTCGGGTTCCGCGGTCCCGTAGCTCAGCCGGATAGAGCGACGGTTTCCTAAACCGTAGGTCGGAAGTTCGAGTCTTCCCGGGATCGCCATAATCTCAGATACTTAACGTATTGCTCGCCAGATGCTGGGTGGGCTCGCGCGCATATTCCCTATCTTTTAGTTTCGCCCTCGCGTTCGCTTGCTGTGACCCTGCGGGGGCCAATTGCAACGCAACATCATCCGACTAGCGCGAAAATAGCGCCGGGTCTATCGTGCTCGCTCTGCGGTTGAATATCTGGACGCCTGTTCATAGCGAAACAGCCCGCAATCATTTCCGCGAACTCGCTCATCATCATTCTTTTTGGAAAGTTCTGGCGGTGATCAAGCAGAAGTCAAATAGCCGCGGCGGGATCGGGCCGCGTTCATTTCTGGACGACAATAGAGAGTTCGAGCGCTGGCTGCGTTCCCAATGCAAGGTCGTCGAGCGCGACCTCGACGAAAAGCACAAAAAGATGAAGGACGACCCGTTCGTCTTCCTTCGTGCAACCTTCTTCCGCTGGGCCAGGTCTATCGAAGCGCTCTGCCCGGAGTTGACGGACGCGCCGCGCGTGCCGTCCGTGGGGGACACCCATATCGAAAATTTCGGGACTTGGCGCGACGCGGAGGGACGCCTCGTCTGGGGCGTCAACGATTTCGACGAGGCCGCGAGCATTGCCTATCCCTTCGACCTCGTGCGCCTTGCGACAAGCGCCCGGCTCGCGCCAAAGGCCAAGAAAAAGAAGGCGAGGGCCATGACCCACGTCGGCAATGGTGACGCCGCAAAGGCGATTCTCGATGGTTACAAGAAGGGTCTCAAACAACCGCGGCCCTCGCTCCTGGATGAGCAGGCGAGCTGGATGCGCGCTTACGTGACATGCACCGACGACGAACGCCATGAGTTCTGGGGCGACGTGGAGAAATATCCGCGAGCGAAGCCACCGTCTGCTGTTGCCGCAACACTCCGCAAGAAATTACCGCCCGATGCCGCATTCGATCGCTTCGCGACGCGCGTGGCAGGTGTCGGCAGCTTGGGCCGGCCGCGATTCCTCGCCATTGCCGATTGGTGCGGCGGCCAAATCGTCAGGGAAGCTAAGGCGCTGGTGCCGTCGGCCTGGGATTGGGCGCATGATCGGAAAGGCAAGCTGCGCTTTCTCGACCTCGCAAAAGGTTCGTATCGAGCTCCCGATCCACATCTCGTGCTCGAACGCCAAAATGGCTTCGTGATCCGGCGCCTTGCGCCCGACTCCCGCAAGATCAATCTCGGGGATCACGCGAACATGAGCCTGGAGCTCGATCTGCTCAACGTCATGGGCTTTGACATCGGCGCCATTCACGCCGCGACGGCAGGCGCATCGACCACGATCGCCGCAGACCTGATTAAACGCGACAACGATTGGCTGCATGCTGCTGCAAAGGCCGCCGCCGCATTCGTCGAAGATGATTTCAAGGAGTGGCGCAGAAACGGTTGACCGGCGAGCGGCGGGCTCCGATCACCTCCGCGCTTTGCCCGGTTGGTGCAAGATTTGCTACAAGATTTGCTATAGGCAGGACGGCGACTAAGGTCGCACGGCCGCCATCTGCAATGCCTGGCCACAATTCCGGAGACCACAATGCCTTTCGACTTGATCCTGCGCGGCGGCCGTGTGGTCGATCCGTCCCAGAAGCTCGATGCCGTGACCGATGTCGCCTTTGCCGGTGGCAAGGTCGCCGCCATTGGCACAGGACTCAAGGCGGATCCCGGCACGGATGTGCGCGACGTTTCGAAATACATCGTCACGCCGGGGCTGATCGATCTCCACACCCATGTCTATTGGGGCGGCACCTCGCTCGGCATCGATGCCGAGGAATTCTGCCGCCTCTCCGGCGTCACCACGGCGATCGACACCGGCAGCGCGGGGCCGGGCAATTTCGCCGGCTTCCGCAAGCATGTGATCGAGCCGAGCCAGGTCCGCATCCTTGCCTATTTGCACGTCTCGCATGCCGGCATCTTCGGCTTCTCGCACCGGATCATGGTCGGCGAGAGCGAGGAACTGCGACTGATGAATCCGGTCGATGCCGCCAAGGTGGCCGATGCCAACCGCGACCTCATCGTCGGCATCAAGGTGCGCGTCGGCCTGCATTCCTCGGGCACATCGGGGACGGTGCCGCTCGACATTGCGCTTCAGGTTGCCGACGAGGTCGGCATGCCCCTGATGGCGCATATCGATCATCCGCCGCCGAGCTATGAGGAGGTGCTGGCGCGCCTGCGTCCCGGCGACGTGCTCACCCACGCGTTCCGGCCGTTCCCCAACACGCCGGCGACCGCGCAGGGCACGGTGAAGAAGGCGGTGCTGGACGCACGCGAGCGCGGCGTGCTGTTCGACATCGGCCACGGCAAGGGCTCGTTCGCGTTCAAGACCGCGCGCGCCATGCTCGCCAACGGCTTCTATCCGGACACGATCTCCTCCGACATCCACATGCTGTGCATCGACGGTCCCGCCTATGACCAAGTCACGACCATGTCGAAATTCCTGTGCATGGGCATGGAGCTGCCGGATGTGATCGCCGCCTCGACGGTGAATGCGGCGATGGCGCTGCGGCGCCCGGAGCTCGGCAGCCTCAAGCCGGGCAGCGTCGGCGACGCCACGCTGATCTCGGTCAAACAAGGTCAGTTCGATTATGAGGACGTCGTCGGCGAGCACCTGATCGGTAACAGGAAGATCGTCTCCGAAGGCGTCGTTATCGGCGGCCGCTGGTGGCATCCGAATTGATGATCGCTAGCCCTGCTCGCGATAGAATTGGAGCAGGCGCGCGCCCGCCGGCGAGAGCCAGTCGGGCGCACCGGTGATGTAGCCCTCGACGCGGCCGCTCATTCCGACGAGATAGGTGATGGGCATGCCGACGAGCGAGAACATCGCGGTAGATGCTTCGGCCGCTGTGCCATAGGCATCGATATAGCAGGCGAGATTTTGCACGGCGAGGCCGCCAAGGAATGTGCGGATCTTGCGCAGGTCCCTGGTGTCAGTGCAGATCGCGACGATGTCGAGCCGGTCAGGCCGTGATGCCGCCAGACTTGCGAGCATGGGTAGATCGAGCCGGCAGGCTGCGCACCAGGTGGCCCAGAAGTTCACCAATGTGATGTGGCCCGGCTTGGCCGTCACGACCGCGTCCCGACCGTGCGGGTCCTGAAGCCTGAGCTGTGGCATCGGCGCGCGGGGCCGCACCACAGTAAATTGGCTGCGGCCGGCCTCGAACACTGGCGGCCAGCTGTCCTGCGCGCCGCTTGCATGCGGGACAGCGAGAGAGGCTGCCGCGGCCATCAGGATCGATCGTCGCGACAGCACTGAGCCTCCTTCGCGCGCTGTCTCACGCATGGATATAGGCCCAGCCTTTCAGTTGCAGGTCGACCACGCGCCCGATGCCGAACGGGACGAGGCTCGCGCCCGATATCAGCGGGATCGAGATCTGCTCCTTGGCCTCCGCGATCGCCTTGGACGAGGCGCACATGCTGTAGGTGAGGTTCGACAGCGACTGTCTTAGCGTCGCCAGCGGCTCGACCAGCGGAGTCTTGTCGGCCCGGAAGACGTCGATGCCCTTGCCGTTGGCGACGACCTCGATCAGCAATCTCGCACCCCTCTCGGCAAAATGCTTGGAGAGATTGGCGGAATAACTGATCGCGTGTCCCATGACGTAGGGCTCGTTGCTGTCGATCAGGATCACGACGCCGTCGACGAGACGATCCTCCTTGGCCGCGGCGGTGCCGCCGGCCGTGAGGATTGATGCGCCGGCGAGCAGCCCCCTGCGGGACCATCCGTTGGCTGAGATCATGGCTGTGGCGACCGGTCAGAACTGACGCGGTGCGATCGGCGCCTTGCTGTTGCGTCCCCACAGCACGAACAGGCTGAGCGCCAGCAGGACGACGTTGAGCGGCGCGATCGGAGCCTCGCCGCGCGAGAGGTGGAAGACGAGCGCAATGACCTGCAACACGGCGCAGCCGAGCGCGGCCAGCACGGTCAGCCGCGGCAGGATCCGTGTCAGGGCCGGCAGCAGAATGCCGATCCCGCCGGCGAGATCGACCAGCGCGATCGCGCGAACGAACGTTTCGGAATATTGGCCGGCCCAGGGCATCATCGCCGCAAGCTGGGGAATGGGTGTCGTCAGCTTGACCAGCCCCGCCGAGATGAAGACGAAGGCGAGGAGGACCTGCGCGACCCAGAGGCCGATGCGCAAAGCACGGCCGGGGACGGCGGTCTCGATGATGGTGGTGGACATGGTGGTTCTCCAGGGGGATGTGAGGGTGGCCACCATTTGATAGTTTCCTTATTCTTGATCATTATCTGCTCCAGGATTGGTTCATTTCCTGGATATTGATGATCTCATGGACACTCTGGTCAGCATGAGGGTGTTTTGCCTGGTCGCCGAGCTGAAGAGCTTTGCGGCCGCGGCGCAGCGCCTGCGCATCTCACCCGCGATGGCGAGCAAGCATGTGATGCAGCTCGAGAAGCGGCTCGGCACCCGGCTGCTCAATCGGACCAGCCGGCGCGTCAGCCTGAGCGAAAGCGGCGCGCTCTATTTCGAGCAGGCGCGGCAGATGCTCGACTCGCTCGACGAGGTCGAGGCCGCCGTCAGCAAGGCGACCGTTGTTCCGCGCGGCACGCTGCGGCTGACCGCGCCGGTATGGATGGCGAACGCGATCTTTGCCGGCGTGCTGGCAGACTATCAGGCGCGCTATCCGGACGTGCGCCTCGATGTCGATCTCAGCGGACGGCTGGTCAATCTGGTCGAGGAGGGATTCGACCTCGCCTTGCGCGCGACCGGCGCGCCCGACGAGGCGCTAATCGCGCGGCCCATCACCAAAGTCCCGTTCTATTTGGTTGCAGCCCCTGCGTTTCTCAAACGCGCGGGCCGCCCGGCGACCTTTGCCGATCTCTCCGGACAAGCGCTGTTGCACTACGCGCTTTATCCCGGCGAGAGCTTCTCCTTCCAGGGCGAGCACGGCCCCGAGACCGTAAAGCTCAATCCGGTGCTACGCAGCGCCAACGAAACGCTGCTGCACATGGCCGCGCTGGAGGGCATGGGCCTCGCCTTCCTGCCGAAATGGCTGGTCACTGATGACATCGCCGCCGGACGTCTCGAGCACCTCATGTCCGAGCAGGTCATTTTCGAGGGAAAGCTGTTCGCGGTGTATCCGAGCCGCAAATATCTCTCAGCGAAGGTGCGGACCTTCATCGACTTCATCGCCGCCGACAAGCGGATGAAGTGAACGGCTACAACGACCTTGCAATCAACAGCTTCATGATTTCGTTGGTGCCGCCGTAGATCTTCTGGATGCGGGAATCGATGAAGATGCGCGAGATCGGATATTCCTGCATGTATCCGTAGCCGCCGAACAGCTGCAGGCATTCGTCGGCGGTCTCGACCTGCTTCTCCGAGCACCAATATTTCGCCATCGACGCCGTGACCGTGTCGAGATCTTTTGCGATCAGGCGTTCGATGCACCAGTCGACGAAGACGCGGGCGATCATCGCCTCGGTCTTGCGCTCGGCGAGGGTGAAGGCGGTGTTCTGGAAGTCCATCAGCGGCTTGCCGAACGCTTTCCGCTCCTTGGTGTAGTCGGTGGTGAGCTTGATCGCGCGCTCCATCGCTGCAACGGCGCCGACCGCGAGCGCAAGGCGCTCCTGCGGCAATTGCTGCATCAGCTGCACAAAGCCCTGGCCTTCCTCCTTGCCGAGCAGGTTTTCCGGCGGCACGGTCACGTTGTCGAAGAACAGTTCCGACGTGTCGGAGGCGTGCAGGCCGATCTTGTCGAGGTTGCGCCCGCGCTTGTAGCCGTCCGCGCCGGCGGTCTCGACCGCGATCAGCGAAATACCCTTGGCACCAGCATCGCCGGTGCGTGCGACCACGATGACGAGATCGGCGGCCTGGCCGTTGGTGATGAACGTCTTCTGGCCGTTGATGACGTAGGAATTGCCCTGCTTCTTCGCGGTGGTCTTCACGGCCTGCAAATCCGAACCGGTGCCGGGCTCGGTCATGGCGATGGCGCCGACCATCTCGCCCGAGGCCATCTTCGGCAGCCAGCGCTTCTTCTGCTCCTCCGAGCCGTAATTGAGGATGTAGTGCGCGACGATGGCGCTGTGCACGGAGACGCCGGTCGTCAGCTCCGGCACCGTGCTCTCGAGATCGTCCAGCACGGCGGCGTCATAGGCGAAAGTGGCGCCAAGGCCGCCATATTCCTCCGGCATGCTTGCCAAGAGCGCGCCCATCTCGCCGAGCCCGCGCCAGGCGAAGCGGTCGACCATCTTCTGCTCGCGCCATTTTTCGGCGTGCGGCGCCAGGTCCTTGGCGAGGTATTTCCGGAACTGGTCGCGGAAGATTTCGAGCTCTTCGGTCATCCAGGAGGAGCGGTAGGACATGGAAACCTCGATCGGTGATGTCGCGCCTTGCGACAGCCAGCGCGTCAGGCCTGCCACAACGGCCGGCATGGGCGCAAGGCTACTCCCCTTGGTATGCCATTCGAGATCGCCGCGAATTGTGTTTTCAGGCTGCGCCCGATCTAGCCGCCATGTGCGGTCTTGCCGCCGTCGATGACGAACTGACCGCCGGTCGTGTAGGGATGATCGTCGGAGGCCAGCACGAGCGCAAATGCGGCGATCTCCTCGGGCGTTGCCACGCGCTGCAAGCCCGGAACGTTGGATTTGGCCCATTGTGCAATGCCGACGTGCCAGGCTGCATCGGGCAGATTCTCCATGCCGGCGAGCCGGCGAATCATCGGCGTGTCCGTGGTACCGGGAACCAGCGTGTTGATGCGGATGCCATGCTTTGCGTAGTCGAGTGCCGCGGCCTGGACCAGGCCGACCAGTCCGCGCTTGGCCGCCGAATAGGCCGAGCGTTTGGCTGTCGTGGCAATGGCGTTCGACGAAGCCGTGACGACGATCGCGCCGCCTTTCTCCAGCATGTGAGGGATCTCATACTTCATCGACAGGAATACGCCGCGCAGGTCGGTGCTGATCACGTCGTCGAATTCGGCCGCGCTGTATTCGTGAAGGGGACGCTCGATGGAAATGCCGGCGTTGTTGAAGGCGACGTCGAGCCGTCCGTAGCGTTCGATCGTCTTGTCGACCAGCGCCTTGATCTCGGCCTCGTTGCGGACATCGGCGCGAATGAAGATCGCGTCGCCGCCGGCCTCGCGCACCTCGTTCTCCACTTGTTTGCCGCGCTCGGCGTTGCGGCCGCAGAAGGCGACCTGGCCGCCTTCGGCCGCGAACATCAGCGTCGCGGCGCGGCCGATGCCGGAGGTGCCGCCCGTGACGATGACGACCTTGCCCTCGAACCGGCGTTTGCCGCTGGGCTTCTGCTGCGGCAGCGTCGCGCTCTGGCCGAGCGCCACGCCGCCGGCGAGGCCGCCGACGGCGCCCGCGAGCATGCCGAGCGCGGCGCCTCCGACCAGATGACGCCGCTTTACGGGACTGCTTGCGGTGATATCCTGCATTTCGGTCATTTCGAACTCCGGAGCCACCTATCTAAACAGTGTTAAGATAGATATGCCGCAATCTGAACAGTGTCAAGTTACATGAAGAAACACGCCAAGCGCGGTGCCGGTGCGACGCGGCCAAAGCCGGAGCCCGGTTATCATCACGGTGAGTTGCAGGAGGCGTTGATTGCTGCGAGCGAAGCCATTCTCGCCGAGCAGGGTGCCGAGGGTTTCACGCTGCGCGAAGCCGCGCGCCGCGCCGGGGTTTCGCCAGCTGCCCCGTCGCATCATTTTGGCAACGCGCAGGGGCTTCTCACCGAAGTCGCGATCCGCGGTTACGACGCCCTTGCCGGCGCCTTGCGCGAGGCGGCATCCGGCAAGCAGGGTGCGCGCGACAAGCTCCATGCCCAGGGACTTGCTTATGTCGATTTTGCGCTGACACATCCCGGCCGGTTCCAGATGATGTTTGCGAACAAGCGCCTCATGGCAGACGATGCGCGTCTGAGGCAGGCGAGCAGGGCCGCCGGTCACGCGTTCGAGATCGTCGTCGCCGAGCTGGTCGGCGGCACCGCGAAGGAGGCGAAGACAGCGGCTGCGGCGGCCTGGTCCACCGTTCACGGCTTTGCCAAGCTTGCGCTCGAGGAGAAATTCGGCTCTGTGAAGAACGAGGCCGGACGCCGCGAGATCATGATGACGCTCGACCAAGTCCTGAACTATCTATGGCCGGCGAGCGGCACGCGCCGTTGAGTGAGGGCCCGACGACGTCATGACAAGCAAGACGACCGAGCTCAAGCTCGACATCGAACGCATCGGCACGGTCTCCGCAATCCTGACGCTGCCGGCCCATGCGCGCGCCTGCTACGTCCTTGCGCATGGCGCGGGTGCGGACATGCGGCATTCCTTCATGGAGAAGGTCGCGGCGGGCCTTGCGGAGCGCGGCATTGCGACATTCCGGTTCAATTTCCCCTACATGGAGGAGAAGAAGGGGCGTCCCGACCAGCCGGCCGTCGCGCACGCCGCCATCCGCGCGGCGGTCGCGGAGGCTGCCCGGCTCTGCCCCGGCATCACGCTCATCGCCGGCGGAAAATCGTTCGGCGGGCGCATGACATCACAGGCGCAGTCCAAGGCCCCATTGCCTGATGTCAAAGGGCTCGCCTTCCTCGGCTTCCCCCTGCACGCCGACAAGAAGCCGTCCTCCGAGCGCGCCGAGCACCTCGCCGGCATCGCTATTCCCATGCTGTTCCTGCAAGGCACCCGCGATGGGCTTGCCGATCTGAGCTATCTCAAGCCTGTCGTCGAGAAGCTCGGCCCGAAGGCGACGCTGCATCAGGTCGAAGCCGGCGACCATTCGTTTGCGGTGCTAAAGAAGTCCGGCCGGACCAATGACGAGGCGCTGACAGAGGTGCTCGACACGCTGGCGGCCTGGATCGACGGGCTCGCCTGAATCTCAGGCCGAGTAAAGCCCCTTGTCGCGCGCCTTCTGGATCGCGAGCGCGGCGATCAGGTCGAGCGTCGGCGTCGACAGCCCGGCGGTGCGGGCGAAAGCGGCAGGCGCTTTCACCAAGACGTCGATCTCCATGGCGCGGCCGAGCTCGTAGTCCTGCAGCAGCGACGGCTTGTGGTTGGGGGCGGGGCCGCTCCGGGTCACGCGCTTGACCTCGGGAATGAAATGCTGGGCGATGTCGTTGGCCTCGTTCAGCATGCGCGGAATGACTTCAGTGAAGGCGGGATCGTCGCGTACGCCGCGCGCGGTCTGGCCGGTGAGCAGGCACAGCACCGACAGCGACATGTTGGTCAGCAGCTTTGACCAGATCGCCTCGCGGATCTCGGCCACCGGCGGCGATTCCAGCCGGGCATCGTTGAAGACGCCGCGCAGCTTGGTGATGCGCTCGCAATTGCGGTCGTCGCATTCCCCGATCAGCAGGCGGTTGCGGTCCGGCGTCAGGTTCTGCACCACGCCGGGCGCGATCACCTCGTTGGAGGAGAAGACGACGCCGCCGACGATCCGCTCCTTCGGGATGCAGGCACGCAACCGACCGCCGGGGTCGAGGAACGAGATATCCGGCGGCGTCGGGTGCCGCGGCGGCAGGCCGATGCCGTACCACCAGGGAATGCCGTTCTGCGCGAACACGATCGCTGTGTCGTCCTGGAGCAGCGGCTTGATGTTGGAAACCAGTCCCTGAAGTGCGGTTGCCTTCAGCGTCGAGATCACGATGTCCTGCGGGCCGAGCTGGGCCGGATCGCCTGACGCGTTTACCTTGGCGCTGACCTCGGAATCGCCGACGCGCAGCTTGAGGCCGCCTGCGCGCGCCGCCTCCAGATGTGCGCCCCGCATCACGCACGAGACCTCATGGCCGGCGCGTGCGAGCCGGACCGCAATGTGGCTGCCGACGGCGCCCGCGCCGAAAATGCAGATGCGCATGTGATGTCCCGTCCTGATCCCTTGGTGCCATCAGCTGCCAGCATGACACAAGCCGCCATGCGATGGACGCGGCCGCCCTACGCCGGAAAGATATGGATCAGGACACGCACCCTCGGCCATAGTGCACAGCAAACAAACTGACCGGAGGATCGCCGATGACCGCCAACCCCGTCCTGTGGACATCAGATGAGCGCGGCGTCGCGACCGTCACCTTGAACCGTCCCGAGGTCAACAACGCCTATGACGGCGCGCTGATCGCGGGCGTGCTCGCGGCCATGGACGATCTCGGCAACAAGCCGAACTTGCGTGTCGTGGTGCTCCGCGGCAACGGCAAGCATTTCCAGGCCGGCGCCGACCTCAAATGGATCAATGGCGTGCGGCCGCAATCTTCCGAGGCAAACGAGGCCGCGTCGCGAGCGACCTTCGAGGCCGTGCAGCGGCTCAACACGCTGCCAGTTCCGACGGTCGCGCTGGTGCAGGGCGGCTGTTTTGGTGGCGGCACCGGCGTGATCGCGGCCTGCGATGTCGTCATCGCGGCCGAAAATGCCCTATTCTCGATCACCGAGGTGCGCTGGGGCCTGACGGCGGCGATCATCATTCCGCAGCTCTGCGACGCCATCGGCGTACGCCAGGTTCGCCGGTACGCCCTGACCGGCGAGCGCTTCGGCGCCGAGGACGCCCGCCGCATCGGCCTCGTTCACGAGGTGGTGCCGCTCGCCGATCTCGAAGTCGCCGGCGCCAAGGTGGTCGAGCAGCTGCTCGCCAACGGGCCGGAGGCGATGGCCGAGACCAAGCGCCTCGCGCTGGAGAGCTCGTTCGGCGGCATGGCGGTGGACGATGCCGCGTACACGCGGCTCGTACACCTGCATTCGGTCAAGCGCCAGAGCGCAGAGGCGGCGGAAGGGTTGGCGTCGTTTGCCGAGAAGCGTGCGGGGCGCTGGAGCAACCAAGGGTAGATTTTGCTCCGGCGATGTGCAGGATGGCCACCACTATCGAGAGTGTGGGGCTGAGAGGTCATGCGTCGGAAGTTCATTCTTGCACTACCGTTGATCGTCGCAATCTGGCCCGGTCATGCAAGCTCCGATGACAGCGTCGTCTGCAACGACGAGAAGGTCGCCTCCAACATACGCATCGAGGTCTGCACAAATCTGCTCGATCACGAAAAGAACAAGGAGAGCCGATCCCGACTGCTGGCCCGCCGCGCCGATGCCTATTTTGACAAGGACGACTTCGCACATGCGTTGACCGATTTCGACGAAGCGATTGCAAATCATCCGGGGAATGCTGACGCCTTCATGCGTCGCGGTTTCCTGCACTGGTACCGTCTCGAAGATGACGCCGCGTTCAAGGATTTTGATGCGGCGCTTCGGCTCGATCCGACGCCATCGCGCCTGTTGTCCCGGGGGCGGAGATACATTTCGCTGCGACAGTTTGATGCTGGGATCGCCGACATGACACGGGCGATCAAGCTCGATCCTCGTTCCAGGGACGCCTATGCGGATCGCGCATGGGCTTACAGCCGGAAGAAGGAATTCGATCTCGCGATCTCGGACTATGACCGCATGCTCAAGCTTGACCCAAGCGACGGCCGCAGCACGCTGGCGCGTGACAGTGTGCGCGCGGCGAAGGGCGCAAGTGTGAGATCCCTCGATGAATATGGTCGCATGTTGTTTGCGCGGTTGCAGATCGAAAAATCCTATCCGCGGCAGGCCGCTCATGACAAGGTCGAAGGGACGACCGAACTTTCCTTTCGCATCTCCCGCTGGGGATTGCTTGCGGCGAGTAGCGTGAAAACTAGCTCAGGCTCGGCCATGCTGGATGAGGCGGCGCTCAATACCCTCAAGCAGGCGCAGCCGTTCCCGCCGCTGCCGCCCGGCAGCAAGCCGGTGGAGGCCTTCGTGATCTCACTGATCTATACGAAGTCGTCGCAGCGTTAGCAGCCGCGGCAGATGTTGTTGATGCTGCGATGGACGGCGTCGTCCTCCTGCCGCATCTGGTGTAGGGTTTCGAGTGTCTTGCTTTCGTCGGTGGCCGGTGCAGGCTTGCGCTTGGCCGCCAGCTCGTCCTCCTGCCGTTTGTAGCAGGCCTCGCGATCGACCTTGGCCTGGATGAAGCGGCAGTTTTGCTCAAGGGCTGCGACGGGAGCGACTGAGATCAGCAGGGCGATCAAAGCGGGGAGGGGAAATTTCATAAGCGTCGAGTCCATGCTGGCACTTCTGTCAGGTCCGTCATTCTCGGGCAACCGTCTCGAGGCAAGCATGTAGCCCGGATGGAGCGGAAGCGAAATCCGGGGCCGGTGTCCCCGCATTCCGCTGCGCTCCATGCGGGCTACGGCGCGCCGCAAGGCTCACAGCGACGTCGCCAGTGACGTTTTCAGCAGGTTCAGCAGCGCCTGCACCGCAGCGGCGTTGCGGCGCCGTTCGGGAATCGCGGCCTTCACCCACAATTCCGGAATCGGGAAATCGCGCAGCACCGGCTTGAGGCTACCGTCGCGCAAGGCATCCGCGACGAGATAATGCGACATCAGCGCGATGCCGTTGCCGGCGATGGCGCTGCGCGCCAGCACGTGCCCCTCGTTGGAGGAGAGCAGCGGGCTGACCTGGATGCTGATGCGGCCGCGCGGTCCGTCGAAGACCCATTCGGGGCCGGTCGGCATGAAGCTGAGGCAGCGATGCTCGACCAGGTCGCGCGGATGTTTTGGCGTGCCGTGCTTCTTCAAATAGGCCGGTGAAGCACAAAGCAGCCGCTTCAGCGGGCACAGCGGCTCGTCGACCACGCCGCCGAAGGAATGCGGGAAGGCGCCAATGGCGATGTCAAAGCCTTCGGTGACGGGATCAACCGGGCGATCGATCAGCACGATCTCGAGCTTCAACCGCGGGTTCTGGGTCTGAAAGGCACTGAAGGCGTCGGCGAGACGCGCCACAGTCAGCGAGGTCGGCGCCTTGATGCGGAGGTGATCGACGAGATCGTGGCCTTTCTCGCCCATGCGCGAGAGCAGGTCGGTGGCGTCAGCCACGAGGCCGCGCGCGCGATGCACGTAGCGCTGTCCGGCCTCGGTCAGTCGCAACTGCCGGGTCGAGCGATGAAACAGCGGCGTGCCGATCCGCGCCTCCAGCTGCGTGACGCGCTTGGCGACGACCGAGGTCGAGACATTGAGTTTTCGCGCGGCGGCGGAGAAGCCCGCCGCATCCGCCGTGGCGAGGAAGGCTTGCAGGTTCACGAGGATGTCCATGGCGACCTTTCTCGATTCGCGAAAGCTGATCGCGTATTTTGGTGGATTGTAGCCCCTCGCGCGTTAATTCATAGTCGTCCCTAAGCAAAGGATTTCGGGAGCGGACGCGCCATGCGGGCCATGATGATCGAAGAACCGGCACGACAGGTGCCGCTCTATGGCGAATACGAAGTTGTCGTGCTCGGCGGCGGCCCCGCCGGCATCGTCGCCGGGGCCTCAGCCGCGCGCGCCGGGCGGAAGACGCTGCTGGTCGAGCGCTATGGCTTTCTCGGCGGCATGGGCACGGCGGCCGGCGTCACCAATTTCTGCGGCCTGCATGGCAATGTCCATGGCGAGCACCGGCGGCTGGTGCAGGGCATGGCGTCCGAGCTGCTGGCGCGGATCGATCGACTCAACGGTCTCAATGCGCCGCACCTGATCCTCGGCAAGGTCTTTGCGCAGGCGTATGACACCGCCGCCTACAAGATCGCGGCCGACGAGCTGCTTGCCAGCCACAAGGTGAACATCCTCTTCCACGCGCTCGGCGCCGGCGTGGTGATGGGCGATGACCGCCGCATCGACGCGCTGATGGTCGAGACCAAGGCCGGCCGGCAGGCGGTGCGATCAGAGATCTTCATCGACTGCTCCGGCGACGGCGATCTCGCGGTGTGGGCCGGTGCGCGGTTCGAAATCGGCGACGAGCACGGCCATCCGATGTATCCCTCGATGATGCTGCGTCTCAACGGCATCGATCCGGAGAAGGCGGGCGATGCCTGGCGCACCATTCCGCAATTGATGGAAAAGGCCATCGCGGCCGGCACCCACACATTCCCGCGCAAGAGCGCGATCGTGCGGCCGCAAAAATCCGGCATCGAATGGCGGGTGAATTTCACCCAAGTGGCGCGCGAGGACGGCCACGCCATCAACGGCGTCGAGCCCGACGATCTCACCCGCGGCGAGATCGAGGGCCGCAAGCAGGCGCTTGCCGCGTACGAGTTCCTTCGTAGCACCGTGCCAGGCTTCGAAAAGTCCTACATCGTCGACCTGCCGCCGCAGCTCGGCATTCGCGAGACCCGCCGCATCAAGGGCGGCTATCAGCTCAGCGGCGAGGACGTGCTCGGCTGCGCTTCGTTCGAGGATTCCATCGGCGTCAATGGCTGGCCGATCGAGGCCCATGTGCCCGGCGACGTCGTCTTCACCTTCCCGCCGATCCCGGAATCGCGCGGCTATAACGAGCTGCCTTATCGCATGCTGGTGCCCGAAGGCGTCGACAATCTCCTGGTCGCTGGCCGCTGTGCCTCGATGACCCATGAGGGCCAGTCGGCGGCGCGGGTCTCCGGGGCCTGCTTCGTGATGGGCGAGGCCGCCGGTTCCGCCGCCGCGCTGGCGCTGTCCGGAAACCGGATCCCGCGTGACATCCCCGTTGAAAAATTGCAGGAAACGTTGAAACAACAGGGCGCCTTCATCGGGCGGGACCAGATGGTGCCCGAGGGCCTGTAGCAGACAGCAAGAACGACCAAGAGCACCACTGGAGGAAACGGGATGATCGGGATTGCGCGGCTCGCGCTAGTGGGCCTTTTGGCGATCATGGCAATGAGCACGGCCCGGGCCGAAGACGCGCTGAAGGCGAAGATCGGCGTGCTTCGTCTGTCGTCCTCCGCGCCGGTCTTCATCGCCCAGGACAAGGGCTATTTTCGCGAGGCCGGCTTAGAGGTCGAGCTGAAATTCTTCGACGCGGCACAGCCGATCGCGGTCGCCACCACCTCGGGTGACGTCGATTTCGGCATCACCGCCTTCACCGCAGGTCTCTACAATCTCGCCGGCAAGGGCACGCTGAAGGTGATCGGCGGCATGAGCCGCGAGAAGGCCGGCTATCCCCTGATCGGCTATTTCGCCAGCAACAACGCCTATGCCGCCGGCCTGAAGACGCCGAAGGATCTTGCCGGCAAGCGCGTGGCGGTGACGCAGGTCGGATCAAGCTTTCACTATTCGCTCGGCCTGCTCGCCGACAAATACGGCTTCAAGCTTACGGACGTGAAAATCGTGCCGCTGCAATCGCTGTCGAATGCGGCGGCTGCGCTGAAGGGCGAGACCGTCGACGCCGCTCTGCTGCCGATCTCCACCGCGCGCAAGCTGATGGACGAGGGCGGCGCAAAGTTTTTGGGCTGGGTCGGTGACGAGACGCCGTGGCAGCTAGGGGCCGTGTTTGCTTCGCCGAAGACGCTGACCAACAAGGTGCTGGTGACAAAACTGCTCGGCGCGCTCGCGAAGGCCGACCGCGAATATCACGACGTCATCCTCGCCGCGATGAAGGACGGCGTCGCGCCGATCAACGACAAGACGAAGCCGCTCTTGGAGATCATTGCCAAGTACACCAACTTGCCGGTCGAGCAGGTGGTCGGCAACTGCGCCTATATCGACCCCGAGGGCAAGCTGGACGTGAAGAACGTCGACAACCAGATCAAATGGCTGCAGGAGCAGGGCTTTGCGGACAAGGGCTTTGATGCCAACGCGATCATCGCGAAGGACTATGTGAAGGCGGATTGATGTTGACGATACAGACTCTTGCGGCGAGCGATCTGCCACCCTCCCCTGGAGGGGGAGGGTCGATCGCACCGGCGATGCACAGCATCGACCGGGGCGAGCGGGGTGGGGTGAGCCACGGCGGCGGTCTGTCCGTCGTTTGCACCGATCGTTCGCGGAAAGCGCGAGAGCAGGCATCGTCAGCGTCAATGCGGATAGACCGTCACCCCACCCCGGTTCGCATTTCGCTTCGCTCAGTACGAACCGACCCTCCCCCTCCAGGGGAGGGTGAAGAAGGCGGGCTCGCCGCATGGATCTGATCGCCAACCACATCTGCCACCGCTTCGGCGATCTCGCCGTGCTCGACGACGTCTCCTTTACGGTCAGCGCCGGCGAGGTGGTGGCGATCGTCGGTCCCTCCGGTTGCGGCAAGAGCACGCTGCTGTCGATCCTGGGCGGCCTGCTGCAGCCGAGCTCCGGTGCGCCCGAACTGCGCGGGACGCCGCCGGCGGACAGCCTCAATCCGCTGACCTTCGTGTTCCAGGATTTCGCGCTCTTGCCCTGGGCCACGGTCGAGGAGAACGTCGAATTCCCGCTGCTGCATACGCAGCTCTCGGCGACGCAGCGCCGCGCGCTGGTCGACGATGCGCTCCGCCGCACCAGCCTGACCGATTTTCGCAAAACCTATCCAAAACAGCTCTCCGGCGGCATGCGCCAGCGCGTCGGCATTTCGCGCGCGCTTGCGGTCAAACCTGCGATCCTGCTGATGGACGAGCCGCTGTCGGCGCTGGATTCGCAGACGCGTGAGCTGTTGATGGAGGATTTCGTTAGCCTGCTCGCCGATGGCGGCATGGGCGCGGTCTATGTCACGCACAATCTCGAAGAGGCGGCGCGGCTTGCCGACCGCATCGTGGTGCTGTCGCGCCGGCCCGGGCGGATTCGCGAGGTCGTGACGGTGCCGATGACGCGCGCCGAACGCGGCGAGACCGCGGCGCGTGAAAAGCTGCTGGCGCTGCAGAACCAGATCTGGTCGCTGATCCGCAATGAGGCGATCGATGCGGAGCGCGAGGTCCAACATGCTTGATCGGGCCCTGGCGGAAACATCAGCGAAGGACGAGGCGACCCGGCGCGTCCGCTTCCGCGGCGCAGGCTTCGTGCCTGCGTCGAGCCGCTTCGGCGGCTGGATCGCGCTCGCGCTCGTCATCGCAGTCTGGCAGGCCGCCGGCACCGTGGGCCTTGTCAATCCGCTGTTCCTGCCGGCGCCATCGGCGATCGCGCGCGCGATCTACGAGCTCGCGATGTCAGGTGCGCTCTGGCAGCACGTTTCGGCCTCGCTGCTGCGCATCGGCGTCGGCTGGCTGGTCGGGACTGCGGCCGGCGTCGCCGTCGGCTTCGCCATCGGCCTGTCGCGGCTCGCGCGCAGCGTCGGCATCACCTTCATCTCGGCGCTGTTCCCGATCCCCAAGATCGCGCTGCTGCCGCTGTTGATCCTCTGGCTCGGCATCGGCGAAGAGCCGAAGATCGCAACCATTGCGCTCGGGGTGTTCTTCTCGACCGCGATCTCGGTCTATAGCGGCGTCGATGCGGTGCCGCGCAACCTGATCCGCATGGCGCAGAGCTTCAACGTTCCGTTTGCGACCATCGTGCGCAAGGTGATCTGGCCCGGCGCGCTGCCCGCGATCCTCGCCGGCTTCCGCATCACCGCCTCAGTCGCGCTTCTGCTCGTCGTCAGCGCCGAAATGATCGGCGCTCAATACGGCATCGGCGCGTTCGTGCTCCAGGCCGGCAATCTGATGCAGACCGATCAGCTGCTCGCGGGCGTGGTGATCCTGTCGGTGTTCGGGCTGGCGGTGGGGAAGGTGATCGGCTGGCTGGAGATGCGGCTGTTGCACTGGCGGTAGCCACGATCCGAGCTGCCGTAGGGTGGGTTAGCCTTGCGGATTGCGTAAAGCGCAAACCGCAAGGCGTAACCCACCTCTTCTGCTTCTGCGTTTGCCGAACGAAGTTGGTGGATTACGCCTTCGGCTAATCCACCCTACGAGACCTTCGCCTCACGCATTCCCGCGATCTTCCCGGAACAGATCCAGCTTCTGCTGCACCGGCCGGTCCGAGAAGCTGAACAGCACGGCGTCCTCATCCGCCTCGTGCGTGACCCAGTGCCAGCTCGGCACCACGAACAGATCGCGCGGGCCCCATTCGAAAACGGTGTCGCCGATCCGGCTGCGCCCCTTGCCCTCGATCGGGCAAAACACCGTCGCATCGGTCGCGCGATAACGTGCGGTCGTGAAACCCTTCGGCAAGAGCTGGATGAAGGTGCCGATTGTCGGCATCGCGAAATCGCCGGTCTCGGGATTGCTGAACTTCAGCTTCAACCCGTGGCAGGCGTCCCATTCCTGGCTTACGCGGGCTTTCTCCAGGGCCTCGCGGGTGTAGGCATAGGGATAGCTGAAGATCGGCGAGGTTTTCGAGCTCCGTTTCACGTCCACCGGCAACAGATTGTGGCCGTAGCGGGCAAAGCTATCGCCGGCCGGCTTGGTGATCTTCTGCTGGTCTTCCTTGGAGCCTTCCGCAAAGGAGCAGTCGAAGAATTGCACCAGCGGGATGTCGAGACCGTCGAGCCAGAACATCGGCTCGCTGGTCTCGTTGGAATGATCGTGCCAGGTCATCGACGGCGTGATGATGAAGTCGCCGGGCTCCATCGCGGTGCGCTCGCCATCGACAGCGGTGTGGGCGCCCTTGCCTTCGAGCACGAAGCGCAGCGCGGACTGGCTGTGCCGGTGCGCGGGTGCGACGTCGCCGGGCACCACCATCTGCACGCCGGCATAGAGCGACGTCGTGATCTTCGACTGTCCGCGCAGGCCCGGGTTCTCCAGCACCAGCACGCGCCGCTCGGCTTCCTTGGCGGTGATCAGCTTGCCGGCTTCCGTCATGTAGTCGCGGATGACATCGAACTTCCAGAGATGCGGCCGGCAGGCGCTCTTCGGCTCCGGCGTGATCAAATCGCTCATCACCGTCCACAGCGCGGTGAGATTTTCGCCGTCGATCTTCTTGTAGAACGCCTCGCGTTCCGGCGTCTTGGTCACGGCTTCCATGGTTGCTGCTCCCGATCGTCTTGTTGATTGACAGTATACTGACGATCTGGCTAGCGTCAACGTGACGAACGACGTACAAGCAACGGGAAAACGGGAGGGTTCCGATGAAGCTGCACGGCTATTTCCGCTCCAGCGCCGCCTATCGGGTGCGGATCGCGCTGAACCTCAAGGGCCTCGGTGCCGAGCATTTGCCGCATCATCTGCGCAAGGGCGAGCAGTGCGCGCCTGCCTATCTCGCCATCAATCCGCAAGGTCTGGTGCCGGCGCTGGAGAGCGATGCGGGTGTAGTGCTGACCCAATCGGTTGCGATCATTGAATGGCTCGACGAAATGCACCCCAATCCGCCGCTGCTGCCGAAGGATCCGCTGCGCCGCGCCAAGGTGCGCGCCTTCGCGCTGGCGATCGCCTGCGACACCCATCCGGTGCAGAACCTGAAGGTGCTGGCGCGGCTGCGCGAGCTAGGCCTGCCTGAGGAAAAGGTCCAGGAGTGGGCGGCGTGGGTCAACCGCGAGGGGCTGTCGGCATGCGAGACGCTGATCAAGGACGAGCCTGGGCCGTTCTGCTTCGGCGATGCGTCGACGCTTGCTGATCTCTGTCTGGTGCCGCAGCTCGCCAATGCCCGCCGCTTTGGCGTCGATGTGTCGGCCTATCCGCGCCTGCTGAAGGCAGAAGCCGCCGCCAAGGCGCTAGCCGCATTTGCCGATGCCGCCCCGGAGAAGCAGCCCGATGCCGAGTAAGCCTCTTCCTCCGATCACGATGGACGCGGTCTATGCTGCGCCGGGCTATCTGTTCCGGCGCATGCAGCAGATCGCGGTCTCGATCTTCATGGAGGAGTGCAAGGCGTTCGACCTGACGCCGGTGCAATATGCGGCGCTGATCGCAATCCACACCCATCCCGGCATCGATGCGACGCGTCTGTCGGCGGTGATCGCCTTCGACCGCTCCACGCTCGGCAGCGTGATCGAACGGCTGCAGGCCAAGGACTATATCGAGCGCAAGCCGGCACCCGAGGACAAGCGGATCAAGCTCCTGTACCTGACGAAATCCGGCGCCGCGATCCTGCGCGAGATCATCCCCGCCGTCGAGCGCGCCCAGGCGCGCATGCTTGAGCCACTCAAGCCAATAGATCGCAAGGCGCTGCTGGGGCTGCTGGTGCAATTGGTCGACCTCAACAACGAGGCGTCACGGGTGCCACTGCGGGCCGAGGATGCGCTGGAGCATCTGGGCAAGGGTGGGTGAGGGAGGGGTGAGTCCGCGCTGGCGCCTCATATTCAGCCGTCGTCCCGGCGAAGGCCGGGACCCATTACCACGAATCTTAATTTGGCGAAGATTGGAAATGACCACCTGACGCTACAACCACTGCTGCGGCGTATGGGTCCCGGCCTTCGCCGGGACGACGCTGAATGTGTGGCTGCGCTGTCGCCTCAATCTCAACTGTCATTCCCCGCGAAGGCGGGGAATCCAGTACGCCGCGGTGTCTCGGTTCAATCACGACCGTCTCGGCGTACTGGATCGCCCGGTCGAGCCGGGCGATGACAGCGGTGGCTACAGCCTCAGCAGCGCCTGCCGGTCAATCTTCCCCGTGCCCGTCTTCGGTAGTTCGTCGATGAAGATCACCTCGCGCGGATATTTGTAGGGCAATAGCTTACCCTTCACATAGTCCTGGAGCTTGCGCGTCGTCTCGCTCTGATCAGTGGTGCGGTTGTTCATCACCACCACCGCCTTCAGCGTCATGCGCCGGTCCGGCAGTTCGGCCGCGAACACCGCACATTCGCGGATATCCGGGTGATCGGCGAGGCACAGCTCGACCTCGAGTGGGTAGACCCACTGGCCGGAGATCTTGATGAGATCATCGGCGCGGCCGCGGAAGAAGTGGAAGCCGTCGGTATCGCGGACGAAGCGGTCGCCGGTGTAGATCCAGCCGCCGTTGCGGATAGTCTCGACGGATTTGTCCGGCCGGTTCCAGTACAGCGGCGTGTTGGAATCGCCGCGCACCCACAAGATGCCTTCCTCGTCGTCGGCGACGTCGCGGCCGTCCTTGTCGCGCAGCGCGACCTCGTAGCCGGGCACGCGCAGGCCGGCGGCGCCGAGCTTCTTCTGCTCTGGACGGTTGGAGAGATAGATGTGCAGCACCTCGGTCGAGCCGAGGCCCTCGACGATCTCGAGGCCGGTGAGCGTCTTCCAGCCGTTGAAGACTTCGGCGGAGAGCACCTCGGCCGCAGAGAGCGACATGCGCAACGACGAGAAGTCGGTCTTCTCGGCGCCTTCGGCTTTGGTCAGCGACGTGTAGAGCGTCGGCAGGCCGAAGAAGACCGTCGGCTTGTACTGCGTGATCACGGAGAAGATCGCCGCGGGCTTCGGCTGGCCAGGCAACAGCAGTGTTGCCGCGCCCGCCGAGAACGGGAAGGTGACCGAATTGCCAAAGCCGTAGGCGAAGAAGATCTTTGGCACCGAGAAGCAGATGTCGTCAGACGTCAGCTTCAATACGCTCTGCGCAAAGGCGGCCTCGCTATAGGCCATGTCGTGCTGGAGATGCACGATACCCTTGGGCCGGCCGGTGGAGCCGGAGGAGTACATCCAGAACGCCATCTCGTCGCGATTCGTGTTCGCTTCGGCGAGCTCGGCCGGGAATTGCATGAGCCAGCTTGCCGCTGCCACCGCACCAGGCGCCGCGTGGTCGCGCGCCTCGCCATTGACGACGATCAGCGTGCGTAGCTCCGTCTCCTTGCAGGCTTCCGCATTGAAGCGCGTCGCGAATTCGGCATCGGCCACCGCAACGGTCGCGCCGGAATCGGCGAGATAGAATTGCAAGAGGTCCGGTGGCGTCAGCGTGTTGATCAGGAGCGGCACGAAGCCGGCGCGCACTGCGCCGAAGAAGGCGGCTGGATAGGCCGGCGTGTCGTCGAGGAACAACAGCACGCGATCGCCGCGCTTGAGGCCGAGCGATGCGAGGCCGTTGCCCCAGCGGCAAGCCTCCGCACAGAGCTCGGCATAGGTCCGCATGCCCGCCGGACCGATCAGCGCGAGCTTGTCGCCGCGTCCTTTGTCGAGATTGTCGAACAGCACGCGGCTGGCGTTATAGATTTGCGGAACGGCAAAGCCGATCTCGCGTGCGCCCGCGCTGTCCGCGGGCACCTGGTCGCGAATCACGTTGCTCATGCCGCACCTCCGCCGTTCTTGGCGACCTCGTAACGCGCCATGAAGGCTGGGGACATCGCCCGCAGCCGGGAATCGTCGATGCGGCCGGACCGGGTGATGTAGCTGTAGGCGAAATCCATCAGATCGAGCTGCATGTGCTCGGCAAAATGCTCGTACCAGAAGGCCGAGGTGCGCGCGGCGTTGACGAGCTTCTGCACCACCGGCTTGCGCGCGGCCTGGTAGCGATGCAGCGCGGTCGACAGATGCGCGTCCGATTCCAGCGCCTTGACCAACGCGATGGCGTCCTCGATCGCGAGCCGCGTGCCCGAGCCGATCGAGAAATGCGCCGAGTGCAGGGCATCGCCGAGCAGCACCATGTTCTTGAACGACCAGTACTCGTTCCAGACCCAGGGAAAGTTACGCCAGACCGATTTGTTGGAGATGAGGCAATGGCCGCCAAGCGTATCGGCAAACACCTCCTCGCAAATGCCCTTGGACTGCTCGACGTCCTTGTAGGCGAAGCCATAGGCGTGCCATGTCGCGTGATCGCATTCGACCAGGAAGGTGCTCATGGTGGGCGAGTAGCGGTAGTGATGGGCGTTGAAGGCGCCGCGGTCGGTCTTCACGAAAGTCTGCGATAGCGTGTCGAAGCGTTTCGAGGTGCCGTACCAGACGAACTTGTTGGAGGAGTAGGACAGCGAGGTGCCGAAATCGCCCTCATAGGCCCGGCGCACCAGCGAGTTGAGCCCGTCGGCGGCGACGATGAGGTCGTGGCCGTTGAGCTGGTCAATCGCGTGGATCTGGGTGTCGAAGCGCGGGGTGACGCCGGCATCGAGCGCGCGCTGCTGCAGGAACTTGAGGAGCTCGAGCCGTCCGATCGAGGAGAAGCCGACCCCGTCGATGGCGACGCTGTCGCCGTGCAGGTTCAGCGTGATGTTCTCCCAGCTCTCCATATGCGGCGCGATCGCGTCGACCGTTTCGGGGTCGTCCGCCCGCAGGAATTCCAAAGCTTGGTCCGAGAACACGACGCCAAAGCCCCAGGTCGCGTCGGCCGGGTTCTGTTCGAACAGGTCGACTTGATCCTCGGGGTGACGCTTCTTCCAGAGATAGGCGAAGTAGAGCCCACCGGGCCCCCCGCCAATCACGGCGATCCGCAACGTCTGCCTCCCTAATTGACAGTATACTTACTATCTAGGGATAGACTAATGTGCTCCGGCGTCCGGCGCCAGCAGAATTATCGGCAAAGCGTGGCGCGCCGAAGCTCACTTTCGGACCGCGCCTTTGGCGCGTGTCCGAAGCAGTTTCGCGCGCAAGCATAGCCAAACCACGCGGGCTTGGCCATCGGCACCGTCAGACGCAGCGCTTCACGTAGACCCCGTTCACCAGCACCCTGGTGCAGCGGACGGCCGGAACCGGTTTGCGGACCACGACGGCCGCGTTCGGCCCGGCGCAGCCGGCGCGATACACGCCGCGGGCGCAGACCACCGCATTGGCGTCGGTGGCCTCGAACGTCATGGTCGCCGCGAAGGCGAGGAGTGCAGAAGCGACGAGCAGCAATGAACGCATGTTGTCCTCCCGGTCTGGTCGTGATCGAAATCGGATCCTTGCCAAAGATTTGTCGTTGCAGGCGTGCGGGAATTCATTGCGCACGCCGCCAATCATTGCCCCCTGCCTTGGCGCGCGATCATGCGCCGCCTCATCGCGCTGCGAACGGGGCGAGCACGTCCTTGCACGCAGGCGATAGCGAGGCGGCATTGCTGGAGATGCATTGAACGATGCGGCCGCCGCCGGGCGCGACGCCGGCGCAGAGCGTGCGGATGTCGGCGCCGCAGGCCGACCTGACGATGAACAGCTCCTCGCGCGGCCGCAGCGGCCGTAAAGCGATCGCCGCTGGCGCGGCCGCCGGCGCTGCTGCCGCGGGAGCTGCACCCGCGGGCGCTGCCGTTGCTGCCGCGCCACCGCCGGCTGCGGCGCTCACGGCCTTCTCGCAGGCCGGCGAGACCTTGGCCTTGTTCTTCTCCAGGCATTCGAGCGCGGCGGCGCCGCCCGGCGGCACGCCGGCGCAGACCTTGGGATAATCGGCGCGGCACGCGCTCTTGACCGCCGCAACCTGCGCGCTGCTCGGCTGCGTGGCGGCAGCAGCCTTCGGCGCCGGCGCGGCGGCCGGCTTTGCAGCGGGAGCGGAGTCAGCCTTCGGTGTGGCAGGCGCCGCTGCTGCCTTGGGTGGAGCCTCGGTCTTCGGCGTAGCGGGCGCAGCTTCGGTCTTCGGAGCCGCAGCAGGTTCGACCGCGCGAACCGCGGTCTGGCATCCCGATGACAGGCTGGACATGTTCTTCGCCAGACATTGATACGCTTCCACCCCGCCGGGCGTCACGCTTGCGCAATGCGCCATGAAGTCCGAGCGGCATGCCGAGCGGATGGCGCCTTTCTGCGCCTCGGTCGGCATTTGCGCGAATGCGCTTGTTGCAGTTGCGAAGAACGCTGCCGCCAGCAACGCCTGGCGCGTTGATGCATGTTTCAACGTGTTGAACATCTGAGTATTTCCTGCCCCGTCGGTCACGCCGACGATTCTGAAAATGTGATGCAATCGCAATCGTCGCGAGTAATGCCTCGCGAGCGGCATCATTCGCCGCTTTGACCTCTCCCGCAAGTCAATTATGCCGCCGCAATTGCGCCGCAACGAGAGCATGATCCGGATCCGACGGGCCGCGCTAGCGCAAAGTCTGCAGCCTCTCTTCCGAAAAAGATCATGCTCAAACGATACGGCGTCAGAGCCTGATCATGCGCTTGCCGCGGTTTTCGCCCGCGAGCAATCCGATCAGCGCCTTCGGTGTGTTCTCAAGGCCATCGATGATGTCCTCCTGCACCTTCAGCTTGCCGGATTTGACCCAGGCCTGGAGGTCGGCGAGCGCGCGCTGGCTGTCCTTCATGTAGTCCATCACGATGAAGCCCTGCATGACGAGCCGCTTCACCACGATCAGGCCGGGTACGCCGCGTGGGCCGTGCGCGGCAGGCGCGCCGTCATATTGCGAGATCGCGCCACAGCAGGCGATGCGGCCGTAATTGTTCATCTGCGGCAGGCAGGCTTCCAGAATGTCGCCGCCGACATTGTCGAAATAGACGTCGATGCCTTTGGGCGCGGCTGCCCGCAACGCCTTGAACACTGCGCCGTCCTTGTAGTCGACGGCCGCATCGAAGCCGAGCTCTGAGGTCAGCCAGTTGCACTTGTCCGTGCCGCCGGCGATGCCGATCACGCGGCATCCCCTGATCTTGGCGATCTGTCCGACGATCGAGCCGACCGAGCCCGCGGCCGCGGAGACAACGACCGTCTCGCCCTCTTTGGGCTTGCCGATCTCCAGCAGGCCGAAATAGGCGGTGAGGCCGGCGATGCCAAACACGCTGAGCAGATGCGTCATTGGTTCGAGCTTCGGCATCTTGGTGAGGTGCTTCGCAGGCACCGCGGCAAACTCCTGCCAGCCGGTGTCGCCGAACACGATGTCGCCCGCCGCAAGCTCCGGCGCCTTCGAGCTGACGACCTCGGCGATGGCGCCGCCGGCCATCACGCTGTTGGCCTCGACGGCGGAGCGATAAGTCGCGCCGTGCATCCAGGCACGGTTGGCGGCGTCGAGCGAGATGTAGCGCACGCGCAGCAGGGCCTCGCCGTCCTTCGGCTCCGGCAGTGCCCTCTCCACCATCTTGAAATGCTCGGGGCCGAGCTTGCCGCTGGGCTTTTCCACCAGGAGAATCTGGCGATTGATGTTGCCGCTCATGGCGTTCCCCTCCTCGATTGTTTGGCAATTATTGATGCAGCCGCAGCCAAGAAAACGTGCAAGCCGCATCTGTTGTGCGTTGCATGAAAGCTAAATCGCCGCGCTCCATTTCACAACGGGAACATCCGGCCAACGCGACCACACGCAAAGCGTGTTGCGTCGCCGTGATATCTGCGACATCATGAAGCGCCGGTGTACGTGGGGGTAAGCGATGTCCAACAGGTTCACGCAATACATTCTGGCGGCGATGGTGCTCGGCATCATCATTGGTTCGGCGATCTACAATTTCCTGCCCGACACGCGCGCCGATTGGGCGTCCTCCATCAACCTGATCGCCATGATGTTCCTGCGCTTGATCAAGATGATCATCGCGCCGCTGGTGTTCGCGACCCTGGTCGGCGGCATCGCTCATATGGGCTCGGGCTCCAAGCTCGGCCGCATCTTCGCCAAGACCATGGGCTGGTTCGTCAGTGCCTCCTTCGTCTCGCTGCTGCTCGGCCTCGTGATGGTCAATCTGCTCCAGCCCGGCGCCAACTTCCCCGGCACGCTGCCCGCGGCAGGCCAATCGACCGGCCTGCCGGTCTCGGCCTTCTCGATCGAGAAATTCTTGACCCATCTAATCCCGACCTCGATTGCGGACGCGATGGCGCAGAACGAGATCCTCCAGATCGTGATCTTCGCCGTGTTCTTCTCGGTGGCGATGGGCGCGATGCCTGAACGTTCCAAATCGATTCTGGCGCTGATCGACGACGTCGGCCACATCATGCTGAAGGTGACAAGCTATGTGATGCTGTTCGCGCCGCTCGCAGTGTGGGCCGCGATCACCGCGACGGTCGCCAAGAACGGGCTTGCCGTGCTGTGGAAGCTCGTCGTCTTCATGGGCGGCTTCTATCTCTCGCTGGCGATCCTGTGGGGCCTTCTCGTCATCGTCGGCTTCATCGTGATCGGGCCGCGCTACAGTCATCTGCTGAAGCTGATCCGCGAGCCGCTGATGATCGCGTTCTCGACGGCGAGCTCGGAGGCGGCCTATCCGAAGACGCTGGAGGGCCTCAACCGCTTCGGCGCCTCGTCGCGGATCTCGAGCTTCGTGCTGCCGCTCGGCTATTCCTTCAACCTCGACGGCACGATGATGTACTGCACCTTCGCGAGCATCTTCATCGCGCAGAGCTACCACATCGATATGCCGCTCGGCACCCAGCTCGCGATGCTGGCGACGCTGATGATCACCTCGAAGGGCGTCGCCGGCGTGCCGCGCGCCTCCCTCGTCGTGATCGCCTCGACGCTGGCGCAGTTCAACATCCCCGAGGCGGGCCTCTTGATGATCATGGGAATCGACACCTTCCTCGACATGGGTCGCAGCGCCACCAACGTGATCGGCAACACGCTTGCGACCTCGGTGGTTGCGAAATGGGAAGGCGAGCTCGGGCCCGAGCATGCGCTTGAACCGGGCGATCTCGTGCCTGAGGACATGGTTCCGGGCGAAGTGCCTGCGATGGCCGGCCATGGATAGGAGCGAGCCATGGGCCAGGCACTGGCGAGGTTAGTGATCGTCGGCGTCCTGTGGGTCGCAGCAGCATCGTTGCTCGCGACTTCGGCGGTCGCACAGACCGGCGGCAGCGAGGGGCTCAGCCCGACGCTGTCGGCCATCAAGACGGCGCACACCGTGCGGCTCGGCTATCGCGAGAGCTCGCCGCCGTTCTCCTTCCTCGACCAGGCGGGTCGCCCGATCGGCTACAGCCTCGAGCTCTGCGAGGCCATCGTCGAGGAGATCGGCATCGAGGTCGACGATCCCAATCTCAGAATCGACTACGTCAAGGTCACCTCGGACGATCGCATCGAGGCCGTGCTTCAGAACAAGATCGATCTCGAATGCGGCTCGACCACGGCCAATGCCGAGCGTGGCAAGCGCGTCGCGTTCTCGCCGCTGATGTTCGTCGCCGGCACCAAGCTGATGGTGCCGAAGGGAGCGGCCGTTTCCGGTGTCGCGGATTTGAAGGGCAAGACCGTCGTCGTGACCAAGGGCACGACCAACGAGCAGGCGATGCACGCCGTCGACAAAAAGCTCTCGCTCGGCCTTAACATCGTGACCGCGCCGGATCACGAGCAGTCGTTCCGGATGGTGGCCGACGGCAAGGCGGATGCGTTCGCGACCGACGACATCCTGCTCTACGGCCTGATCGCGCGTCACAAGGCGCAGGAATATTTTCGCGTGGTCGGGGACTATCTGTCCTACGACCCCTACGGCATCATGTTCAGGAAGGGCGAGCCGCAACTCGCCGCCGTGGTCGAACGCGCCTTCCGCAAGCTCGGCTCCAACCGCGACCTCGTCCCGCTCTACAACAAATGGTTCACCGCAAGGCTCCCCACCGGCGAACGGCTGAACGTGCCGATCTCGCTGCAGCTGGAGGAAGCCTTCAAGGCCATGGACGATTCGCCGAGCGCGAATAATTAGGTTGAATTTGTTGCAGGGCTGGGCGCCGCGGACTCACTGCTCTTCCTTCTCCCCTTGTGGGAGAAGGTGGCGCGAAGCGCCGGATGAGGGGTATGCATCCGCGAATTCAATCGTGAAAGGGCGCGCGCGGAGAGAAACCCCTCACCCGTCTCACCGCTACGCGGTGAGCCACCCTCTCCCACAAGGGGAGAGGGGCAGCGAGCTCGCGGCGAGAGTTCAAATCACCTGTCGTCCCCAAACACCCGGTCCAGCGCCGCGTCATAGGTCGCCTGCACCAGCTCCGGATGCAGCTTGCCCAGCGTTTCCATCATCACGCCGGAGTTGATCTCGAGCACGCGCCAGGTGCCATCAACGCGGACCACGTCAATTGACGCAAAGGCGATGCCGATGGCGTTTGCTGCGTGGGTGGCGAGTCTCACGCAAGCCTCGCGAGCCTCGCCGTCCTCCAGCAACACCGGCTTTGCGCCGGCATCGAGATTATGTCGCCAATCTGTGCCGCGCTGCTTGCTGTAGACGATGAGAGGTACATCATCGAGCAGCACCACACGGACCTCCTCCTCGATCGCGACATAGGGCGAGATCACGAGTCCGGCGCTCATCGAAAAAACTTCGCCAACCGCGTGGTCGAGTTCCGCCTCCGTCGTCACCTTGAACACCGATCGCCCCGACGTCCCCTCGTTGGGCTTCACCACCACGCCTTGCGGATGGTCGCGAAGCAGCTTGAGCATTGCCTCTCGCCAAGTGGGGCCAACAACATGCTTGCCCAGCTTCGGGTTGAGGAAGAGGTGATGGGGAACGCAGGGCACGCCCGCAAGCGTCAGCGCTTCGGCGGTGGCCGATTTGTCGTTGGCGAGACGATGCGCGATGGCGCTGTTGAGGCCGATATCATAGCCGAAGGCGAAGCGGCGCGTTTCGCCCCGGCGCATCGCGATCAGCCAGCCACTGGCGCGGACATCGACCGTGATGCCGTGCTCCGCGCAATAGCGCCTGATCGCCTGGACGAAGATCCGCTCGCCGCTTGCCATGTGATTCAGTCGTTCCTGTCGCCAAAAGCCGCAAAAATGCGGAAAACGGCGCCAAACCGGGGTGAAAATCAGAGCTATTCTTAATGAAATTCTCGTTAGCGCGATGGAAATTAAGTGCTGCCGTCGAGCCCCCAAGGGAAAAGAAATTGCCCGCCGCGCGCGCTCGGCAGCAAATTCATTAATGATGCGCCCAATTCAGCCCAAATGCCGGTTTGATCGGCATCAATTGCTTCCGAAACGAGGTTGATTATTGGTCTCAATGGCGTAGATCACACACGCGAAATCCTCCGCCATGGCAGATGGTGCCCGCCCCGCTGTCAGGGGCCGGGCAACGCTTTTGCCCGAAAACCGCAATATATTCGGAATATCGAAAATCATGAGCGCGTTTTACCGAGAGAAGGTTCTTTCCGTCCACCACTGGACCGACACGCTGTTCAGCTTCCGCGCCACGCGCGACACCGGCTTCCGCTTCCAGAACGGCCAGTTCGCCATGATCGGCCTCGAGGTTGACGGCCGCCCACTGCTGCGCGCCTACAGCATGGCGAGCGCCAATCACGAGGAACAGCTCGAGTTTTTCTCGATCAAGGTTCAGGACGGTCCGCTGACCTCGCGCCTGCAGAAGATCAAGGAAGGCGACACCATCCTGGTCGGCCGCAAGGCGACGGGCACGCTGATCACCGACAATCTCCTTCCCGGCAAGCGGCTGATGCTGCTCTCGACCGGAACCGGCCTTGCGCCGTTCGCGAGCCTGATCAAGGACCCCGAGGTCTACGACCAGTTCGAGTCGATCGTGCTGGTGCATGGCTGCCGCCAGGTCTCCGAGCTCGCCTATGGCGAGAAGCTCGTCGCGAATTTGCGTGAGGACGAGGTGTTCGGCGAGCTGCTCGCGGACAAGCTGGTCTACTATCCGACCGTGACCCGCGAGCCGTTCCGCAACCGCGGCCGGATCACCGACCTCATCAACTCCGAGCAGATCTTCAACGACATCGGCCAGGGCCCGCTCGACATCGCAACCGACCGCGTCATGATGTGCGGCAGCCCGGCGATGCTCGAAGAGCTGAAGGTGATGTTCGAAGGCCGCGACTTCGTCGAGGGCTCTGCCAACAAGCCCGGCCATTTCGTGATCGAGAAGGCGTTCGTCGAGCGGTAAGCCCGCTCTTTGTGCGCTCTCGGTTGTCGTCCTGGCCTTGTGCGCAATTCAAGACCCATACCCACCGTGTGAAGTTTGGCGAAGGCTGGTCGTTGTCAGTCTTCGCAACAACCCCGCTTAGGGGTTATGGGTCCTGGCTTTCGCCAGGACGACGGCGGTGGGTGAAGCGTCTTGCCCGGCTGACCGTCCCTTTCTCCTCCCACCCCTCTGCTGCACTGCAAAAGCCCGCCCATCGGGCTGATTGATTTGTCTCAGCCGAATTCGCTAGCCTGAAACAAGGGCCGCGTCATATCCGTATGACAGGCACAGGCGTATCGTAGCGCTGATGCTGGCGAGAGGACGTGATCGTGGCCGAGGACAACAAAACGCAAGAAGCTCCGAAACGCCTGCCACTGGCGGAAGAGGGGGTCATGGAAACCCTGCTGCTTCCGTTCTCGCCGCGCTTCATCGTGCTGACGATCTGCGCGGTCGTCACCGCGCTCCTGATCGGCGTCGGTATCGCCGACCGCAAGATCTTCGACATCCTGCTGGTCCCGATCCTGATCTTCGCCGCGCTGACCCTGCTCGGCGTCCGCGATCTCCTGCAGAAGAGCCACGCGGTGCTGCGCAACTATCCGATCTCGGCGCATATCCGCTTCCTGCTGGAAGAAATCCGCCCCGAAATGCGGCAATACTTCTTCGAGAGCGAGAAGGACGGCATGCCGTTCTCGCGCGACACCCGCGCGGTGGTCTATCAGCGCGCCAAGATGGAGCTCGACAAGCGGCCGTTCGGCACCCAGGAGGACGTCTATCGCGAGGGCTATGAGTGGATGCATCACTCGGTCTCGCCGAAGATGCATGCCAGGGAAAAATTCCGTGTCGTCATCGGTGGGCCGGATTGCGCAAAACCGTATTCGGCCTCGGTGTTCAACATCTCGGCGATGAGCTTCGGTGCGCTCAGCCCGAACGCTGTGCGTGCGCTCAATGCGGGCGCGAAGAAAGGCGGCTTTGCGCATGACACCGGCGAGGGCGGCGTCAGCCCTTATCACCGCGAGATGGGCGGCGACATCATCTGGGAGATTGGCTCCGGCTATTTCGGCTGCCGCCACCTCGACGGCTCCTTCGACCCCGAGGCGTTCGCGCGCGTCGCCGGCGAAGACCAGATCAAGATGGTCGAGCTCAAGATCAGCCAAGGTGCCAAGCCGGGCCATGGCGGCGTGCTGCCGGCCGCAAAAGTCTCGGAAGAGATTTCCAAGATCCGCGGTGTCGCGATGGGAGAGGATTGCATCTCGCCGGCCTCGCACCGCGCCTTCTCCACGCCCATTGGCATGATGCAGTTCATCGCCGAGATGCGCCGCCTGTCCGGCGGCAAGCCGGCCGGCTTCAAGCTGTGCATCGGCCATCCCTGGGAATTCCTGGCGATCTGCAAGGCGATGATGGAGACCGGCATCTATCCCGACTTCATCGTCGTCGACGGCAATGAGGGCGGCACCGGCGCGGCGCCGCTGGAATTCATGGATCATCTGGGCATGCCGATGCGCGAGGGCGTCAATTTCGTCCACAACGCGCTGGTCGGGATCAAGGCGCGCGACCGCATCAAGATCGGCGCGTCCGGCAAGATCGCCACCGCCTTCGACATGGCGCGCGCGATGGCGATCGGCGCCGACTGGTGCAATTCGGCGCGCGGCTTCATGTTCTCGCTCGGCTGCATCCAGTCGCTGAGCTGCCACACCGACCGCTGCCCGACCGGCGTCGCGACGCAGGACCCGACGCGTGCGCGCGCGCTCTACGTGCCGCTCAAGATCGACCGCGTGCAGAATTACCACCATGCGACGCTGCATTCGCTGACCGAGCTGATCGCCGCCGCCGGCCTCGAACATCCGCAGCAGCTGCGCCCGATCCATTTCAGCCAACGGACCTCGACGACCCAGGTGCAATCCTTTGCACAGCTCTATCCGGCGCTGCGCCCGGGCGAGCTGCTCGAAGGCACGGAGGATCCGCGGTTCCGCGACGGCTGGCGGATGGCGCGGCCGGAGACGTTCCAGCCCGCACTGTGAGCGCGGCTCTGCCGCATGATTCCGTCCGCCTCACCCGCCGCAAATTTATCCGGAGCGGGGTGATCTTAAGGTTTGTGTCAGCTTTGCGTGTAAATTGGTCCCATGGACGAACGGCGCGACAAGGCGAGACATCGTGTTCTGAAAGCCGGAACCATCGAGTTCGGCGGCGGCGCGATCGACTGCACCGTCCGCAACCTGTCCGATACCGGCGCAGCGCTCGACGTCACCAGCCCGGTCGGCATCCCCGACCGTTTCACCCTGTTCGTCCACGCCGACGGAAAGCATCTGTCCTGCACCGTGGTCTGGCGCAAGGAAAAGCGGATCGGGGTGAGGTTCGGGTGAGGATGTACCCTCTCCCCCTGTGGGAGAGGGTGGCTCGCCGCGTAGCGGCGAGACGGGTGAGGGGTTGTCTCCGCGAGCACTCCTCTTACGATTAACTGTGCGGAAAGAACCCCTCATCCGGCGCTTCGCGCCACCTTCTCCCACAAGGGGAGAAGGGAAGCGATGCCACAAACTTCGCCCGTGCGGGGACACGACTGAAGATATTAGCGAGCGCGCGCCTCACGCCGCCGCCTGCTCGCCGCGCCGGCTCGCCAAAATCTTGTCGATCCGTCGTCCATCGAGATCGACCACCTCGATGTGCCAGCCGGCGAAGTCGAAGGCGTCGCCGACATTGGGCAGCATGCTGAACTGTTGCAGCACGAGGCCCGCCACCGTGTTGTAGCGGTGCGGCGGCAGCTCGATGCCGAGCAGCTCGCCGAACTCGTCGACCGGCATCCAGCCGGAGATCAGGAGCGAGTCGTCGTCGCGCCTGACGAAGGCCGGCTCGGGCGGCCCTTCCTCGGAATGAAAGGCGCCGACGATCGACTCGAGGATATCTGCGGCCGTCACCATGCCTTCGAAGGCGCCGTATTCGTCGTAGACGAAGCCGACATGGACCGGCGCAGCTTTCAGGATGGTCAGCACGTCGCGAGCATCCGCCGAGGCCGGAATGCCCGGCGCCTCGCGCACCAGTGCGCGCAGATCCGGCGCGCGCTGGTTCATATAAGCAATCAGCAGGTCCTTGGCCTGGAGCACGCCGATCGGCTTGTCGCGATCGCCGTCCGAGACGGGGAAGCGCGAATGCGGGCTCTTTGCGATGATCTCGTGAATGGTCTCCGGATCATCGTTCAGGTCGATCTCGTCGACCTCGGTGCGCGGCGTCATGACCGCGCCGACCGGCCGGTCGCCGAGCCGCATCACGCCGGCAATCATCTCCTTCTCGCCGGGCTCGAGCACGCCTGCGCTCTCGGCCTCGCGGACAAGATGATGGATCTCGTCCTCCGAGACCTTCTCCTCGGTCCTGCCGCCGCGGCCGAGCAGTGTGAGGATCAGCTTGCCGGAGACATCGAGCAGGAACACGAGCGGCAGCGAGATCCGCGCCAGCAGGTGCATCGCGGGCGCGACCCTGACCGCGATGCTCTCGGGATCGCGCAGCGCCACCTGCTTCGGCACCAGCTCGCCGACGATCAGGGTGGCGTAGGTGATGAGCGTGACGACGAGGCCGACGCCGACGATGTCGGCAATGCCTGATGACATGCCGAGCTCGATCAGCCATTGCGTCAGCCGCTGCCCGAGCGTCGCGCCCGAGAATGCGCCGGAGAGCACGCCGACCAGCGTGATGCCGATCTGCACCGTCGAGAGGAATTTGCCGGGATCGGCCGCCAGCGTCAGCGCCCGCTCGGCGCCGCGCACGCCCTTGGCCGCGAGCAGCGACAGCCGCGCCGGGCGGGACGACACCACGGCCAGCTCGGACATGGACAACAGGCCGTTGATGACGATCAGGACGACGACGATGACGAGTTCGATCGAGAGCATTGACGTTCCGAGAGTAAGCCAGTGTCGCCGGATGAGGGCACGCGTATTGATATAGGTATTCCGGGAGGAAATGCCGACCATTCTGTCGCATCCGGTACCACGGGGAACCGTGATCGACGGCGTTCCGACAGACCCGCG
The DNA here is from genome assembly GCF_041357655.1 of Bradyrhizobium sp. DN3. Lineage (NCBI taxonomy): Bacteria > Pseudomonadati > Pseudomonadota > Alphaproteobacteria > Hyphomicrobiales > Nitrobacteraceae > Bradyrhizobium > Bradyrhizobium sp. DN3. Next base: position 187,018 of record NZ_JAULLN010000015.1, read on the forward strand.
ACGAGATGGCACTCCGCGGAACTATGGGGCGTTACTTAACGGGCTCTTAGTGGCCGCCGGCTAGGTTTCCGACATTTGCAGAATGTATTCGGGGACCAGGAATGCGGATCGGGAAGCTTTTCGCGCTGTCGATGCTGACGGTGACGGTTTTTGCAGTCATCCTCGGCGCCGAGGTGCTCATACCCCAGACGCGCATCTTCACGAACCGCTCCGACGCGATCAAGACCGTCGACGCCTTTGCGGCGACCCTGATGGTCAGCCAGCAGGTCGCCGGCCTTCGTGCCCCCTACATTGGACCGATCTTCCAGGATGCCGCAGCCACACAGGCCCAGATCGATAATGCCGCGAAGGCGGGGAAAGCCGCCGATGCCGCATTCGAGGGCGCAAGGCGAGCCATCATTGTGCTCGATGACGGTGCTGCGATGGTCGAGAACCTCGACCGTGCCACGCGGCGGTTGAAGGAGATCCACACGGCGGCCGATCGCGCGATGGGCCTTCCTCTGGCGGCGCGCGATAGCTCTGCGATCAAGGGCTTCCTGCCCGGAGTCGCCGAGGTCCTCGCCAGTATCGAGCCGATCATGAACCGGCTCGAGGCGAAGGTCATCAATGCCGATTCCTCGCTTGCGGCGCTGTTGAGCCTGGCGCGGACGGCGCAGGATCTGCGCGTTGCCGCCGGCAGCCGCGCGGCCACGCTGTCCCCCGCGCTGTCCGCGCGTCGCCCGCTCACGTCGGCCGAATTCTCGCTGATGGATCGCATGCAAGGACGCGTCGAGGCCGACCGCGAGCGCATCGAGGCCGGCATCGACCAGCTCGGGAATCCGCCGCGGATCGCCACCGCGCTGAAGGCGGCAACGGAATCTTATTTCGGAAAAGCAGCGGCTGCCGTGGACAAGGAGATGGCTGCTGCGCGCAGCGATGGTAAATATGGAATCGACAGCGATGAGCTGGCGAAGGTCATCGTACCGGCCATCCAGATGTTCTACGGCGTGCGCGACGCGGCGCTGGCCGAAGCGGCCGAGCGCGCCTCGTCCTCTCGTGATGGTGCGCTGGCGATGCTGGCGCTTGCGGCCGTCGCGGTGCTGGCATTGCTCGGCACGCTCGGTGGTGTGACCGTGATGCTGCGCAGCCGTGTGGTGACGCCGCTCGGCCGGCTCGCCGATGTGATCGGAACGCTCGCCGCCGGGCAGCACGAGGTCGAGATTCCCGCGAGCGGCCGCAACGACGAGATCGGTCAGGTCGCGGGCTCGCTCCGGCACTTCAAGGATTCACTCGTCGCCAAGAAAGCCGCCGACGAGGCCGCCGCGGTCGAAGCCGAGGCGAAGTTTCAGCGCAGCCAACGTATGGATCAGATCGCGCGCGAGTTCGAGGCCATGATCGGCGACGTGATCAACACCGTGTCGTCGGCATCGTCGGAGCTGGAAGTCTCGGCGGGAACGCTGACGAATACGGCCGATCAATCGGAAAATGTCACCGCGACCGTCGCGGCCGCCTCCGAGCAGGCTTCGACCAACGTGCAGACCGTTGCCGCGGCGGCGGAGGAAATGGCCTCGTCGGTCGACGAGATCAGCCGGCAGGTCCAGGATTCCGCGCGCATCGCCGGCGAGGCGGTGCAGCAGGCCGGGCGCACCAACGACTATGTCGGCGAGCTCGCCAAGGCGGCGGGGCGGATCGGGGACGTGGTCGAGCTCATCAGCCAGATCGCGGGCCAGACCAATCTTCTCGCCCTCAACGCCACCATCGAGGCGGCCCGCGCCGGCGAGGCCGGCCGCGGCTTCGCCGTGGTCGCCTCCGAGGTCAAGGCGCTGGCCGAGCAGACCGCCAAGGCCACCGGCGAGATCAGCCAGCAGATCACTGGCATTCAGACCGCGACGGAGGATTCGGTCGGCGCCATCAAGGCGATCGGCGGCACCATCGGCCGCATGTCCGAGATTGCTTCCGCAATCGCCGCGGCGGTCGAGGAGCAGGGCGCGGCGACGCGGGAGATTTCCCGCAACGTGCAGCAGGCGGCCCGCGGCACTCAGCAGGTCTCCGCCAGCATCGTCGACGTGCAGCGCGGCGCCAGTCAGACTGGTTCGGCCTCCGCCAACGTGCTCGCGTCCGCGAGATCGCTGTCCGGCGAGAGCAGCCGTCTCAAGCTCGAGGTCGGAAAATTCCTGGACGCGATCTGCGCCGCATAGAAGACGCAGAGCGCGCTTAGAACTCCGCGTGCAGGCGGCCCGAAAAGATCGAGACCGGCCCACGGTCGGTGTTATAGGCTGGATTCACGATCAGCTGATAGTCGCCAGTGAGGGTGACGCCTTTGATCACCGAATAGGCGTAGTAGGCCTCGAGGATGCGCTCGTTGCTGTAGTTGAGACGGCCGTCGCCGATCAGGAGGCCGACGCCGCCGGCAGCGAGGAAATCGCGATGCGCGGCCGACAGGCCGTTGATGGCGCCGCCGATGCCGACGGTATCGTCTGGACGACCCCAGCGGCTGCCCTTGATCGACAGGCCGGCTGACACGCTGCGATCGATGTCGGTGAAGGACAGGATCTGGTTCTGGCCGTCGTTCCAGCTCGCCCGGGCGAACAATCCGACGTCGGTGACGATCTGCTGCTCGAGATTGACGTAGAAGCCGTATTTCGACCGGATCCGCCGGTTCGCGGTCGCGGCGTCATTGATGTCGAGCGCGGGATTGGCGGCGGCCTGCTCCAGCACCTCGCGATAGCTGGCGGTGTTGCCGCTGTTGTAGAACGTGCCGACGCGCAGCTTGCCCGGCTGCTCGAAGATCGAATGGCGCTCCTCGAACTCGACGACCGCGCCGCCCGTCTTGTAGACCAGCGTATCGCTGTTGGGCGCATCGGGGACCTGGAACAGTCCGCCGCGCACGGCCCAATCCTTGCGATTGAGCTCGACCACGGCACCCCGGGTGTAACCCGGAAGGTCGGCAGGGAAGTCGTATGCGGCCGAGGCCCACATCGCCCAGTTCATGAAGTCGGCGCGCGGGTCTTTTGCGTATGAGTTGCCGTCGAAGAAGTCGCCGACGGCAAAACGGCCGACGATCACTGTGACACGGTCGATATCGCGCTTACCGGCGAGCTGGTTCGGAGCGTCGGGCACTTCTTCCTGCTCGCCGCCGAGGCCAAAAGTCTGCTTGAAGTAGTAGCGTTGCGGGCGAATCTTCGGGAACGGCGCGCCGGCCTTCTGCGCCTCCCCATTGGGGAAGCCGGCCAGTCCGAGCGTGCCGTTGATGCCGAAGCCCTGCGCCAGTTCGGGATTGAAATAGAACTCGCCGCCGTCCCAAAGCCGCGCTCCGAGGAATGCAGTTGTCGTCCATGTCGCCTGAAACTGGCCGCCGCCGGGCAGGCTTTGCGGACTCGCGTAAGGCGAGTGGATCGGTCCGTAGCCCTGGGGCAGCACTGTCGTCTGCGCGTGAACGTTCCAGTCGCTGGACTCCGGCAGTTTCGTCTTGCCGTTGATGGGGGCCATCCAGGGCGTGTCGCCGAACTGATAGTTGAGGCCGAGCTTGAACAGGTGAACGCGTGGCTCGACGTCGACATTTGCAAGGCCAAAGCCGCTGAGATCGTAGGTTCGCCGCGACAGCGCGACATAGTCGTACTCGGCCTTCGCGGTCCAATTCCCGCTGACGGCGAATTCCAGGCCAAGCCCCGCCGTCCACCCGGTCTGATACTTTCCGACCGGAAACAGCTCAGAGACTCCGTCGGCATCGTTGACGTTGATATGGGTATGGCCCCAGGCGAAACCGCCGGTGACGAAGGGCATGAAGCGGTCGAAGGCATAGCCGATGCGGCCGCGCACGGTGCCGACATAGTCGAGCGTGGTGTTGAACGGAGCCGGCGACCGTTCATGCGCGACGATGTCGCGCGCACCGGTGAACGTGGAGTCCGCCTCGATGCCGAGCACGACGCGGTTTGCGAGCTGGCGATTGTAGCCGAGCTGATAGCCGCCGTTGAGCCCGGTTGCGCTGGGCGGCAGGGCCACGCCTTGCAACGGCGGTGAATTGGTGCCGGGTCCAAAGCTTGCGTCGCCATAGCCGAAATGGCCGCCGACGTAGAACCCGGTCCAATCATAGACCGCTCTCAGCGCCGGCGCCTTCAGCGGCAGATCAGCCGCGGTACCTTTGGCGGGCAAAGCCAACACGCCGGTGGCAATCGCCGCAGCCGTCCGCAAGTACCTGTAACGGTGACTTCTCAACGTCAAAACGCACGCCCCCAAACGCGAATGCATCCACCCGCCGCGACATCCCTGCCGATTCGCGGCGACCCTGTCATCAGGTCTTAGGTGCCCACGCGATCGAACGAGATGATCTCGATCCGGCGCGATTTCGTCCCAAGCCCCTGTGCTTGTTGTGGACCTTATTGCGATTAATTCGCAATAGCAACTGGCGCGGATTGCCGCGGTGATGGTTCGCACCCCTGTGTGACGGGACTGCAACAAAGTCGGAGTCCAAAACAGATGACCCCGCCCGGGGGGACGCCGGGCGGGGTCGGGGGCACGACACGGGGTGGATGAGGCGCCCGTGTCGGACGCAGGATCCACGTGGGAGATCGGCCTCAGATACTCAGATCAGTAGCAGGTACGAACGCGGCCGACGTACTGGCCGAAGGCGTTGTACTGGGCGACCCAGCCGCAGCGGTGATAGCCGTAGTAATAGGGATCGTTGCTGGCGGCGATCGCGGAGCCGACGACGGCGGCGGTGGCGATGCCGGCGCCCACACCCCAGACCCAGCCGGGCTGCTTGGCTTCGGCCGAGGAGGTGGTGGACACGATGCTGCCGGTCACGGCGAGGGCAGCGAGAGCGACAGCGGCAAGCTTGGTCTTGATCGACATGTGAAACTCCATCCGGGGTTGAGGCGGTCCGTTGTGGCCCGCGTGCCCAGTTGGACGGAGGCTGCTCGCGTCCGGTTCGAAGCCGGGAAAGGTGGTCGCCGAGCCCTATGCTTTCCTGAACAATTCCAGGAGGATGGGAGCTAGCCGAGGGGCCCCTTGGCGAGCCTGTTCACGTCGAAGTTATCGACCTCGCTCAGCAGTTCGCAAAAGGCTGTCGCGCCCTGATCGAGAAGCTGCTCGCCCTTTTCCGCCACAGCCAAGGTCGCGTTGCCGACGGCGCCGCTGGTGTTGAGATCCTGCGCCTGCCAGGCGAACGGCGCGGGGCGTTGCGTCGACAGCCAGCGATATTGCTGCTCGATGGCGATGCTGCTCGCGGGAAAATCCGCGATCGCATTCATGCGCACCTGGTCGGGATAGCGCGCCAGCATGATCGAGGTCTCGACCGCGCCGCCGTGAGTGCCGTGGCGCACTTCATCGGCCGGGAACAGTTTGTCGGCGCCTGATAGCCGCGACCATGACGTCGTCACCACGAACAGTTTTTGGTGCGCGCGAAGATCTTGCGCCACCAGCATCATGGCCGCGCTGTTGCCGCCATGGCTGGTGATGATGACGAGCTTCCTTAACCCGCGCCGCGCGACGTCCTCACCGATTGCGGTCCATCGCTTCAGCGCGGTTTCAGTCGGCAACGTCTGCGTGCCCGGATAGTCGATATGCTCGGTGGAAATCCCGACAGGTTCGACAGGCAGGAAAGTGGCCGGAACGGTTTCGGGCAACAGCTCGCGCACGCGCGCCAGATAGGCATTCGCGATCAGCACGTCGGTTTCGAGCGGCAGATGCGGGCCGTGCTGCTCGGTCGCCGCCAGCGGCAGCACCGCAATCCAGCGCGAGACCTCGGCCGGGGCCGCATCGGCCCAGCGGTTCTCGGTCCAGTCGCGCGACGGCATCATTGAGCTTTCCTTGAAGGTTTCTTTGGAGGTTTCTTTGCCTGAATTTGTCACGTAATTTGGGGTATGAGGGGACGTGGGCCCGGCCGGCTCGCGTCCCCGAACTTCATGCGGTTTTATCGCGTTGCGTTCACATCGGCCAGCAACGATCGACGGAGTCCCTTCATGAGCCCTTCTCATCTGCGGCGAGCGTTAACGGCGGGCTTGATGGCCGCTTTGGTCGGAAGCGTGCCGGTGCGGGCCGAGACGCTCGACAAGGTCACCTTCGGCACCAATTGGGTCGCCGAGGCCGAGCATGGCGGCTTCTTCCAGGCGGTCGCCGACGGCACCTACAAGAAATACGGCCTCGACGTCACCATCGTGCCCGGCGGGCCCAATGAAAATAACCGGATGCTGCTGATCGCCGGCAAGATCGATTTCTTCATGGCCGCGAACACGCTGATGTCATTCGATGCGGTCGCCAATAACGTCCCCGTCGTCACCATCGCCGCGATCTTCCAGAAGGATCCGCAGGTGATGCTGACGCAGCCCGACGCCAAGGTCGCCAAGATCGAGGATCTCAAGCCGCTGACGCTGTTCGTCTCCAAGGAGGGCATGACCAGCTACTTCCAGTGGCTGAAGTCCGAATATGGATTCAGCGAGAAGAACGTCCGTCCCTATAATTTCAATCCGCAGCCTTTCATCGCCAACCCCAAGAGCGCCATGCAGGGCTACGTGACCTCCGAGCCCTTCGCGGTCGAGAAGGCGGCCGGCTTCAAGCCCAACGTGCTGCTGCTCGCCGACTACGGCTTCAACACCTATTCGACCCTGATCGAGACCCGCCGCGACGTGGTCGAGAAGAAGCCCGATCTCGTCCAGCGCTTTGTCGATGCCTCCATGATCGGTTGGTACAATTACATCTACCGCGACAATTCCGCCGGCAACGCCATGATCAAGCAGCTCAACCCGGAGATGACCGACGATCTGCTCGCCTATTCCGTCGCCAAGATGAAGGAGCACGGCATCGTCGATTCCGGCGACAGCCTGAAGAACGGCATCGGCGCCATGAGCGACGAGCGCTACACTTCCTTCTTCAACAAGATGGTGAAGGCCGGCGTGGTGAAGCCCGATCTCGATTTCCGCAAATCCTATACGCTGCGCTTCGTCAACAAGGGCGTCGGCGTCGAACTGCGCCCGAACAAGCCGTAACGCATGCTGAGATTTGAGCAAGGTGCGTCGGCGTCGTCCACCTCTCCCCGTTGGGGAGAGGTGCAGGTTGCAGCTCGATCTCACCGCATCACAGCCTGCGATCGATGGTAGAGCACTCAACGTCATCCGCCGTCGAGGCCAGCCTGACGGCTCTCGCCGTCAGCCTGCGCGGCGTGACGAAGACGTATGATAACGGTGTCATGGCGCTCGGCCCGCTCGATCTCGCGGTGCGCAAGGGCGAGTTCATCTCGCTGCTGGGCCCGTCCGGTTGCGGCAAGTCGACCGCGCTGCGGCTGATCGCGGGGCTCAGCACGTCATCGTCGGGAATCGTGCGGGTGGCACGTCACGAAGGCGTGCCGCAACCGGGCCACGGCATCGGATTCGTGTTCCAGGAGCCAACGCTGATGCCCTGGGCCAGCGTGCGCGACAACGTGCGGCTACCCCTAAGGCTTGGCCGCGTTCCGAAGGCAGAGGCCTGCGCGCGTGCCGACGCGGCGCTCGCGAGCGTCGGGCTTGCCGATTTTGCCGATGCCTTTCCGCGCGAGCTCTCCGGCGGCATGAAGATGCGGGTGTCGCTGGCGCGCGCGCTCGTCACCGATCCCGATATCCTGCTGATGGACGAGCCGTTCGCGGCGCTCGACGAGATCACGCGCTTCCGCCTCAACAACGATTTGCTCGCGCTGTGGCGCAGCCTCGGCAAGACCATCATCTTCGTCACCCATTCGGTGTTCGAATCCGTCTACCTGTCGCAGCGCGTGGTGGTGATGACGGCGCGGCCCGGCCGCATTCAAGCCGACCTCCGTATCGAGACAATCGAGCCGCGCGCTGAGGAGTTTCGCACCTCAGCGGCCTATTCTGATTATTGCCGAAGAGTGTCGGCCGCGCTGGCGCCGTCCTATGCGGGGCAGTCGACGCTATGAACGCGCAAGCTGCCGTCACCGTAAAACCGTCCGGCGCGCAACGTGCGATGCGCTTCGTGCTTCCCGTCATCGTGTTCGCGGCCGGCCTCCTCGCCTGGGAACTGGTGGTTCGCATCAAGGACATTCCGCCCTACGTGCTGCCGGCGCCCTCCGTCATCTTTCTGACACTGATCAAGGACTGGGCGGTGCTGTCGCAGTCGCTCGCGACCACGCTGCTGACCACGCTCGAAGGGTTTGTCGCCGCGAGCGTCGGCGGCATCGCGCTGGCGCTCTTGTTCAATCAGTCGAAATGGGTCGAATATTCGCTGTTCCCCTATGCCGTCGTCCTCCAGGTGACGCCTGTCATCGCGATTGCGCCGCTGCTTCTGATCTATCTGGAGCAGCAGACCGCGGTGGTGGTCTGCGCCTTCATCGTCGCCTTTTTCCCGGTGCTGTCCAACACCACGCTCGGACTCAACTCGGTCGACCGCAATCTCGCCGGCTTGTTCCAGCTCTATGGCGCCTCGCCGCCACAGACCCTGCGCTTTCTCAAGCTGCCCGCGGCGCTGCCCTACATTCTCGGCGGCTTGCGCATCGCCGGCGGCCTGTCGCTGATCGGCGCAGTCGTGGCCGAGATCGCGGCCGGAACGGCCGGTGCCGGCTCCGGGCTCGCCTACAGGATCGCCGAGTCAGGGTATCGATTGAACATACCCCGCATGTTCGCGGCGCTGCTTTTGTTGTCGCTGGCCGGGATTGTCATCTATGGGGTGCTGGCGCTAGTTTCGCACCTCGTTTTACGGCGCTGGCATGAGAGCGCGCTTGGAAAGGAAAGCTGATGTCTACCGGTTCGATTTCGTCCGAAAAGATCGACCTTCTGATCTATGGGCCGGTGCGGCCGATCCTCGACAACGGGTTTTCCGACCATTTCGTCGTGCACAAGGCCGAGACGCGCGGTGACCTCGAGAGGCTGACGCCGGCGGTCCGCGACAAGATCCGCGGCGTCGCCGTGACCTATCACACCGTGCGCGCCGACAAGGATTCGCTGTCGCAGCTGCCCAAGATCGAGATGGTGGCGAGCTTCGGCGTCGGTTACGACCACATCGACGCCAAATACGCGGCCGAGCACAACATCATCGTCACCAACACGCCCGACGTGCTGACCGAGGAGGTCGCCGACGTCGCGATGGGCCTTCTGATCTCCACCCTGCGCGAGTTCATCAAGGCCGACCGCTATGTCCGCTCCGGACTGTGGCAGACGCAGAATTATCCGCTCAGCGTCGGCTCGCTGCGCGACCGCAAGGTCGGCATCGTCGGCATGGGCCGAATCGGCCAGGCCATCGCGCGCCGGCTCGATGCATCGCTGGTGCCGGTGGTCTACCATTCCCGCAATCCGTCCAAGGACGTCTCCTACAAGCACTATCCTGATTTGATCGAGATGGCGAAGGCGGTGGACACGCTGATGGTGATCGTGCCCGGCGGCGCCAGCACGAACAAAATGATCAATGCCGAGGTGCTGAAGGCGCTCGGCCCGCGCGGCGTGCTGATCAACGTCGCGCGCGGCTCGGTGGTGGACGAGCCGGCGCTGGTGCGGGCGCTGAAATCCGGCACCATTCTCGCCGCCGGCCTCGACGTGTTCGCGGCCGAGCCGAACGTGCCGGACGAGCTCAAGTCCATGCAGAACGTCGTGCTGCTGCCGCATATCGGCTCGGCCTCGGTGGTAACGCGCAACGCGATGGACCAGCTCGTGGTCGACAATCTCAAGTCCTGGTTCGCCGGCAAGGCGCCGCTGACGCCGGTTGCGGAAACGCCGTTCAGGGGGCGCTGATGAGAGCTCTTCGGGGCGTTGCATTCGCCGTCGCGGCCTACTTGGCCGCGATCGGCATCGCGCATGCGCAGGATGCGACGACCCTGAAGAAGCAGATGCCCGGGCAGTGGGAGCTGTCGACCACCGAGCGCAGCAAGACCTGCGTCGTCACGCTCAAGGGCGACGCCGCGGGCCAGGGTTTTAAACTGGAGCTGGAGCCGGCCTGCAAGACCGCGCTGCCTTTCACCAAGGACATCGTCGCCTGGAACGTTCGAGGTCTCGACATTGTCCGCTTGCAGGACGCGACCGGTGAAGCCGTGATCGACTTCACCGAGGTCGAGGCCGGCATCTTCGAGGGCCTGCGTCAGGGCGAGGGCGTCTACATCCTGCAAGATCTCGCCGCCGCGCGCTCGATGGCCAAGTCGATGGACCAGATGATCGGCGATTGGTCGATGGTGCGTGGCAACGGCCAGCCGGTCTGCGGGCTGACGCTGACCAACACCGAGGCGGGACCGGACAATTTCCAGGTCTTCCTCAAGCCGAAATGCGACGCGGCGATCGCACAGTTCAACCCGACGCAATGGCGGCTCGAGCGCGGCCAGATCATCCTGATGTCGAAGGCGGGCGAGGCCTGGCAGTTCGAGGCCGACGACAATGCGCAGTGGCGGCGTGTTCCCGACACCGCCGATCCCCTGATCATGCTGCGTCAGTAGGCTCGTTCAGCCCCGCTGCGACGATGACACGGCGAGCTCTCACGGGAACCGGACCGGCAGGGAATCGGTTAGCGGAACAGGTGATTCCGTTGGGAGATCCGCATGGCCAAGCGTGTCCTCGCGATCGGCATCGAACCCGGCAATGCGGATTATAGCGCATTCCCGCAGCTCACGCCCGAACATGTCCGCAGCTACATCGAGGCCCAGCTCCTGCGTTTGCGCGGCCTCGGCTTCGAGGTCACGAGCTGTCTGATCGATCTCGATGCGACCGCCGAGGCTGCCGTGACGGCGGCGCTGCGCGACGAGCGCTTCGACTGCATCGTGATCGGCGCCGGGCTCCGCGAGCCCAAGGAGCGCCTGCTGCTGTTCGAGAAGGTGCTCAACCTCATCCACCGCCTGGCGCCGGAAGCCGCGATCTGCTTCAATACGACGCCCGCCGACACGGTCGAAGCGGTGCAGCGCTGGGTCGAACCGTAACCCCACTCTGTAGGCAAGCCCGCAGCCGGCTCGGCGATCCGCCACCACTAACGGCCGCGACACCCCGCCTCCGGCGGCTGGGCGCCGCCACGTCTTTTCTGTGGTCTGATCGGCGTGTTGCATGATACGGTTGCCGCAATCCAACGTAGAGCGTGCATTCCGTTCAGGTCCTTTCGATGTTCAGAGCCATCGTCATCATCGTCCTCGCCTTTGCCCTGTCCGGCTGCGATGCCTTTGGCGCGCTGAAAAACGGAATGCAGTACGCACGGGCCGTGGAGGGTGATCTCGAGCAGTCGACCGGCGTAAGGCCGAAGGTCGGTTTCAACTGGCACAATGGCCGCCTCGCATCGGTGACGGTCATGTTTCCGGGCCTTTATCAAACCAAGCCGTTGGGCGACCTTGCCGGCCTCGTGCACGAGACGGTGACCAGAGAATTCAAGCAGACGCCGGATGCGATCGTGCTTTCCTTTGCTCTGGCCAGGGGCCCCTCGGTCTGAGGGCGCTGCAAGCGTGCTGTCGCGACATGCCCGCCCTTTGGCGCAACAGGCCCGAGCGAGGCGTATGTGTATCCGGTCTCGCATGTGCCGGTGGCTGACCGCTGCGATCGTCGGCGGCTCTCTCCTCGCTGTCGGCCCTGCATCTGCGCAACGAATCCCCACCGACGAGCCTGCGTTCACTGCTTTCGTGGCGGCACGGATAAAGGCCGTGGTTCGTAACACACAAGTCGTGATCAAGGGCCCTCTGACGCTTTCGATCGGTCCCTTGCAAGCCAACCTCGATCGCATCTACGCTTTCTGCAAGGCCAACACGAGCGGCTGCGCCAAGGAGATCGAGACCTATGTCGGCGGGGTCGTCGCAACGACCGGCAACGTAAAGGACGCTCCGACCAAAGCAGCTCTCCGAATTGTGGTGCGCTCGACCGACTATATGCGGCAGGCGCTTCGCGAGCTCGAGTCTGCCGGCACCATCCCGACGCGTCCGCTCGCGGAGGGGTTGGTGATCGTCCCGGTGCTCGACTCGCCGCGCACGGTCAGGATCTTCAATGACAAGGACCGTGCTGCGCTCGGCTTGACATCGGACCAGGTCTTCGACATCGCCATCGCCAATGTACGCAGCAGCTTGAAGCCGCTCATGTCCGGTGCAAAGCCGGCCGTGCCCGGACAGTTCGGCACGTTGAAGGGCGATTACTATGCGACAAGCCGGCTTGCGCTGATCGACAGCTGGGCGCCGCTCGCGCAAGCCCAGGGTGGCGTTCTGATCGTGGCGGTTCCGACGCCCGATCTCGTGCTCTATTCGGGCGAGGACAGCAGCGCCGCGCTCGACGCGCTGCGTACGCTCGCCCGGAACGTCGTGGCCCGTGCGCCGAAGCCGCTTTCGGGAGCGCTGCTCCGCTGGACGCCGAAAGGATGGCAGTCCGTTCGATGACATTGCCGGTCATAATGGAGGTGCACTCCCTCTCCCGCTTGCGGGAGAGGGTTGGGGAGAGGGTGCTTCCGCAATGGGACAATCCCCAAGCGGAGACAGGCTAAAGCCATTCCGCTCTAGATCAACCGCATCCCGCGCAGGCTGGCGTGGCCGCTTCGACCGACGATGATGTGGTCGTGCACGGAAATCCCCAGTGGCTTTGCGATGTCGATGATCGCCTTGGTCATCTGGATGTCGGCCTGCGAGGGCGAGGGATCGCCGGATGGGTGGTTGTGCACCAGGATCAGCGCAGTCGCGGAGAGTTCGAGCGCGCGCTTGATCACTTCGCGGGGATAGACCGGGGTATGGTCGACGGTGCCGGTCTGCTGCACCTCGTCGGCGATGAGCTGGTTGCGCTTGTCGAGGAAGAGCAGGCGGAATTGCTCCTTGTCGGCGAAGGCCATGCTCGTGCGGCAGTAGTCGATCACCTCGTTCCAGGACGACAGCGCGTTGCGGCTATTGACCTCGCCCTTGGCGACGCGGTGCGCCGCCGCTGCGATCAGCTTGAGCTGGTGGATCGCGGCCTCGCCGACGCCGTCCACCTCGCGCAGGCGCGCCACCGGGGCATGCACGACCTCGGCGAACGAACCAAAAGTCTTGATCAGCGTCTTCGCCAGCGGTTTTGTGTCCCGCCGCGGCAGCGCGGCAAACAGCGCCAGCTCGAGCAGCTCGTAGTCGCTGAGCGCATCCGCGCCCGCGCTGTAGAAGCGCTCCCGCAGCCGCTCGCGATGGCCGTGATAATGCGGCGTGTCCTCAGGCTTGCTCTTGTCGTGGTCTGGCTTGGCGGGCATCGGCCGCCAGCATTGCCGGGGGCCGGCTTTTTTGCAACCGTCAATTGCGGCACGGCGCCGCTCTGGCGTTGTGACCCCAACAGTCCATTCCGTCATTCCGCGGCCCGAGCGGAGCGAGAGAGCACGGAATCCATCGGGCCATAGAGTACGCGGCTGAATGGATTCCGGGCTTACGACTTCGTCGCGCCCCGGAATGACGTCCCGGAATGACATTGAGTGAACCAGACGTCAGAGACGCAGCTCTAGCGCCCCGGCTTCAACCCCGGCACCAGTGCGGCGAGCCTGTCCTTGATCGGGCGGCCGAACATCGATCCGCCCATGCCTGACGGCGGTGGACCCGGCGGAGGTCCGCGGCGCCCGACGGTCGCATCGGTGCGGCGGTCGACGCCGAGCGTCAGCGTCGCAACGTAGCGGTCGCGCTCCTCCTTCACCGCGCAGAAGGCGCGATGCTCGGGATCGGAGCGTCCGATCACGACGTCATTGGCGTTGATGATCGTGCGCTGCCGGGCGCGGTCCTTGTAGGCGGGAACGTTGATGTAGATGAACTCGTTCAGTGCGTCCGGCAGGAAAGTCTGCCCGGTCAGCACCGTGCGGTCGTCCAAAAATACCTTGAAATGGATGTGCGTGGCGCGGCCGTCGTACCAGCCGGGATAGATGGTATTGAACGCAACCCAGCCGGCCTCGTCGGTCATCTGCGTGCCGCGCAAAAACGTCTTGCTGGTCGCGTCGATGTTGTGGCCGTCGCCCTGGCCGGGAAACGCCGAATAGAGGCCTCTTGCATCGCAATGCCAGATGTCGACCCGGGCGTCCCTGATTGCCGTGCAGGGCCCGGCTTCGATCACGCGCAGCCGCAGTGTCAGTGGCACACCGGGCCTGCCCTCCGTGATGTCGGACCGAACGAGTTTCGGGTCGGCATAGAACGGCCCTTCCTCCGCCTGGGGCGTCAGGATGCAGGCCGGCTCAGCGTCCGTTGAAGCGGGAGCGGCCTTCGCACCGCTCTGGAGCAATCCCGCCGCACTGGCCGATACAAACCCCAGGAATCCGCGCCGCGTCGATCCGTTCACTCACCTCTCTCCCATTAGCTCTGGCGGGAGATCGTCATCGGCCGAGAGGACGGCAAGATCGCGCTACGATGGTGCCGGCAATCACCCGATCTGCTTCTCGCCGTGCCGCTCCGACAGCGTGAAGATCTCGACGCCGGTCGCCGTTACGCCGACCGAATGCTCGAACTGCGCCGACAGCGAGCGGTCGCGGGTGACTGCGGTCCAGCCGTCGGAGAGGATTTTGACGTGCGGCTTGCCGAGATTGATCATCGGCTCGATGGTGAAGAACATGCCGGGCTTGAGCTGCACGCCCTCGCCGGGACGGCCGATATGGATGATGTTCGGCTCGTCGTGGAACATGCGCCCGAGGCCGTGGCCGCAGAAATCGCGCACCACGCTCATGCCCTGCGGCTCGACGAAACTCTGGATGGCGTAGCCGATGTCGCCGGTGGTGGCGCCGGGCTTCACCGCGGCGATGCCGCGCATCATCGCTTCATAGGTGACTTCGATCAGCCGCTCGGCCTTCCGCGCGATCGGGCCGACCGCATACATCCGGCTGGAATCGCCGTACCAGCCGTCGACGATGAAGGTGACGTCGATGTTGACGATGTCGCCTTCCTTCAGCGGGCGGTCGCCGGGCATACCGTGGCAGACCACGTGGTTGAGCGAGGTGCAGGTCGAGTAACGGTAGCCGCGATACATCAGCGTCGCCGGATAGGCGTTGTTGCTGAAGGCGAAGTCGCGGACGAATTCGTCGATGCGCGAAGTCGGCACGCCGGGCCCGACGATGTCGGTGAGCTCGTCGAGGCACTTGGCCACCAATGCGCCCGCCTTGCGCATGCCGGCAAAGGCGCTCGGCCCATGCAGCTTGATCTGTCCGGTCTTGCGCAGGGAGGTATCGGTGGCTTCGACGTAGCTCATGCGGGAACTGTCTTCCGGGCTCGGGGCCTGATTTCGATGTTCGGCGGAAAGGCTTGATTTCAGGCCCTAATTTAATGATTGCGGGCCTTCATGCAAGCCAAGCGTGACCTTTGCACCCGAAACCGGGCCTAATTCGGGACTTCTACGGTAGTTTCCACCGGTAGCGCGCCACCTCGAATGCGGATTTCGCGGACGGGGTAGGGAACCCGGATGCCCTCGCGCTTGAAGGCGTCCCACAGTGCCAGCATCACGTCGCTCTTGACGGTGTCCATGCCGTCGGGATCGGCGAGCCACAGGGTCAGCGAGAACTTCATGCCGGCCTCGGCAAACTCGGTCAAAATGCAGTTCGGCGGCTTGCCCTTCTGCGCGCGCGGATGGGCAGCGGCGGTCTCGGCGGCGAGCTTGCAGACCAGGCGTGGGTCGGCGTCGTAATTGGTGCCGAAGGCGATCTTCACCAGCGTGTTCTTGTCGGTATAGGTCCAGTTGACGACCTTCTGCGTCACCAGATCCTCGTTCGGCACCAGGAATTCGCGCCCGTCGCCGGCAGCGACGGAAATATAGCGCGTCTTCATCGCGCTGATGCGCCCGGTGTTGTCGCCGATGGTGACGAGGTCACCGGGCTTCACCGACTTGTCGGCGAGCAGGATGATCCCCGAGATGAAATTGGCGACGATCTTCTGCAGGCCGATACCGATGCCGACGCCGACCGCGCCGGAGAATACCGCGAGCGCCGACAGATCGATCCCGACCGCGCCGAGCGCGATCACGATCGCGACCGCAAGCAGCCCGATGCGGATGATTTTCACCAGCAGCACCTGCACCGAGGGCGTCAGATCGGTGGTCGCATTGATCCGGCTCTCGGCGAAATTGCTCGCGATGTTGGTCAGCCAGAGCGCGATCAGCAGCAGCGCGCCGGCCTTGAGCGCCAACAGCGGGGTCAGCCGCAGGCCGCCGAGCACAATGGCGAAGGAATCGAGCAGCTCGACCGTCGCATCGAGCTGGCCGAGGATGGAGAGCGCGGCGACGAACCACGCCGTGATCGACACCAGCTTGACGATGAAGGCGTTGCGCAGCACCGAGGTGAGCAGCCGGATCACGAGCCACGCCAGCCCGAGCTTGGCCGCGACCATCAACAGATAGCTGCGGCTCGGCCAGGTCGCATGGTACATCACCACGCGTGAAATGATCACGAGCAGGGTGAACACCGCCGTCGAGGCGCTTCCGACCATCACCCGGACGAAGTGCCGGAGCGGCAGCGGCCAGCGCATCGCCAGCGACGTCATGTCGACGCGGATGCGAATGGCCGCCTCCGCGGCATAGGCGATGCCGGCCGCGGTCAGGATGAGACCGAATTGCAGGTAGAACCAGGGTGAGGAGATCTCCGCCCCGACGCTGCGCGCGGTGGTCTGCACGAACTCCATGAAATCCTTGAGGTCCATGTCCATCGGGGCGGTCTCGTCGGGAAGCGGGCGGGAGGAATTGATTCGAAGGAGCCGCAGAATCCCACAAAGGGCACGGCCGGACCATCGATACACCGCGAAGTGATGCGCGTTAAGGCCGCAAAATGCGGCCAGATTGCCGCGAGCGGGAGAAAATGGGTTGGCGCGCGAGTCCGCCGACGATAAGGATGCAATTCCAGCGATTTGTACCCGGAAGGTGGATGGCCTCCCTCGACTCCGTCAGTCTCGCCATATTGCTCGGCGCTGTCCTCGTCATGGCCGGCATCCTCTCGAGCCTGCTTGCGCTGCGCTTCGGCGCGCCCCTGCTGCTGGTCTTCCTTGCGATCGGCATGCTCGCGGGCGATTCCGGCCCCGGGCAGCTCCAGTTCGACGACGTCCGCACCACCTATCTGGTCGGCTCGGTCGCGCTCGCCTTGATCCTGTTCGACGGCGGCTTGCGGACGCGCTTTGCCAGCATCCGCACCGTGCTCGCGCCCTCCGTGGTGCTCGCGACGATCGGCGTACTGCTGACGGCGTTGATCACGGCGCCCTTCGCGAAATACGCGCTCGATCTCAACTGGACGGAGTCGCTGCTGGTCGGCGCCGTGGTCGCTTCGACCGACGCCGCCGCGGTTTTCCTGCTGGTGCACACCCAGGGCCTGCGCCTGCGCCCGCGCGTCGGCGCGACGCTGGAGGCGGAATCCGGCACCAACGATCCGTTTGCGATCTTCCTCACGCTCATGCTGGTCGAGTACATCTCGCTGGGATCGAGCTCGCCCGGCCATGTGCTGATCGAATTCGTTCAGGAGGCGGTGCTGGGCGCCGTGGTCGGCGTTATCGGCGGACGCCTGGTCGTGATCGCGCTCAATCAGGTGGCACTGCCGCAGGGCCTGCATGCGCCGTTCGTGACGACAGGCGCGCTCGTCATCTTCGGCGGCTCGCAGATCATGCACGCATCAGGCTTTCTCGCGGTCTATCTCGCCGGCATCATCATCGGCAACCGGCCGACGCGCGCGCATAATTCGGTGGTGGCCTTCCTGGACGCCGCGACCTGGCTGGCGCAGATCGTGATGTTCGTGCTGCTCGGCCTCCTGGTCTCGCCGAGCCGGCTCGGTGCCAGCGTGCTGCCGGCAGTCGCCGTCGCTCTCATGCTGATGCTGGTCGCGCGGCCGCTCGCGGTGCTCGCGTGCCTTGCGCCGTTCCGCTTCAACTGGCGCGAGAAGGTCTTCATCGCCTGGACAGGCCTGCGCGGTGCCGTCGCGATCTTCCTGGCGTCGATCCCGATGCTGGTCGGCCTGTCCAAGGCCTATCTCTATTTTGACGTGGCTTTCGTCGTCGTCATCATCTCGCTGCTGCTGCAAGGCTGGACGCTGGCGCCTGCCGCGCGCAAGCTGCACGTGGCGCTGCCGCGCGCCGAGCGCGGTCCGCGCCGCGTCGAGTTGGATCTGCCGGGCCAGCTCGAGCAGCAGCTGGTCGGCTATCCGGTGCGGCCGAAGAGCCTGTATTTCCGCCGTGGCCTGATCCCGTCCTGGTCCAAGCCGACGCTGGTGATCCGCAACGAGAACATATTGACGCCGACGGAGGCCGATCCGGTCGCGCCGGGCGACTACATCTACCTGCTGGCGCCGCCGGAAAAGGCCGAGGCGCTCGACCGCTTCTTCGTCGACATGCAGCCGAGCTCGGCGCCCGATCCGCATCTGCTCGGCGACTTCGTGGTCTCCGGCGAGCACACGCTTGCCGAACTCGCCGAGATCTACGGCGTGAAGCTCGGCGCGGACGACGGCAAGCTGACGCTGGCCGATTATTTCGACGTCCATCTCGACCGCGCGCCGAAGGAGGGCGCCGAGCTCGCGCTGGACACGATCGTGCTGGTCGCGCGCTCGATCTCCGGCGGCCGCGTCAACGTCGTCGGCCTACGCCTGCCGGAAGAGGACGAGACCCCCGCGCCGCTCACCCGCACGCAAGCGCTGCGGCGCAAGCTCGCCGACGTATGGGCGTCGGTGGCGGGGGTTTAACTTGGGGTGTCGTCCTGGCGAAAGCCAGGACCCATTACCCCAGAAACAAGTTGTTGCCGAGAGTGGCAACCACGAGTCCTCGCCAAACCGCAGTTGGTGGTTATGGGTCCTGGCTTTCGCCAGGACGACCACGAAGAGGAACCGTCACCAAATCGCCGCAACCGCCGAAGATTTGCGCGGTTTCGTGACCTTGAAACCCGGAACACTCCGCCATGCCGCTCGTTCTAAGGCGCGTAACCGCTTGGACTGACAGGAGTATGCAATGCGAAAGTTCATTCTTCCGATTCTCACGGCCCTTGCGCTTGGCGCTGCCGCACCGGCGATGGCTTATGATACCGGCGATCAGATCTCGATGCAGGCCGCACTCGATGTCGCGACAGATCTCGGCGTCGTGACGGTCTCGCACACCAACTTCCTCGGCGACGAATGGGAGGTTGATGGACGGGATCGTGTCGGCCGCTGGATGGAAGTCTATGTCGACGCGAGGACGGGCGAGGTGCGCAACGTCGAGCGCGGGTGGTAGCTCTGAATGATGCAGCCGCGTAGCCCGGATGGAGCGAGAAGCGAAATCCGGGTGCGCTCTCACCCGCTGCACCGCCCCGGATTACGCTTGCGCTCCATCCGGACTACGTCTTCACGTCAGCACCTTCACCCCGCCAAACGACGTCACGCGGCCCTGCTTCAGCATCACGATCTGTGTGGCGAGCTGGCGCAGCTCGGCGGCGTCGTGGCTGACATAGACCATCGGCACGTTGGCCTCGTCCCGCAGCCGCACCAGATAGGGCAGGATTTCGAGCTTGCGGCTTTCGTCGAGCGCCCCGAGCGGCTCGTCGAGCAGCAGGAGGCGCGGCTTCGATAGCAGCGCGCGTCCGAGCGCGACGCGCTGGCGCTCGCCGCCGGAGAGCTTTCCGGGCCGGCGGCCGAGCAGGGCGCCGATGTCGAGGAGATCGACGATGCGCTTGTGCTGGGCCGGATCGGCGGCGAGGCCGTTCATCCGCCGTCCATAGTCGAGATTCTGCGCCACGTTGAGATGCGGAAACAGCCGCGCGTCCTGGAACACATAGCCGATGCGGCGGCGCCAGGCCGGCACATGGATGCCGGCCGCGGTGTCGTCGACGGTCTCGCCGTCGATCACGATGCTGCCGCGGTCGGGCCGCAACAGGCCCGCGATCATGTTGACCAGCGAGGTCTTGCCGGCGCCCGAGGCGCCGAACAGGCCGATGACGCGGCCCTCGCTGGTGAAGGACGCGTGCAGCGAAAACTCACCCAGCTGTTTCTCGACATCGACGCGCAGCATGGTCAATTCCCGTGCAGCCGCGCCGTGGCGCGGCGGGCGAACCATTCTGCCGCAATCAGTGCCCCGAGCGCGAGCACGATCGAGACGATGACGAGCCGCCCTGCGGCAGCGTCGCCGTCGGGCGTCTGGATCAGCGAATAGATCGCGGACGAGATCGTCTGGGTCTCGCCGGGAATGTTGGAGACGAAGGTGATGGTGGCGCCGAACTCGCCGATCGCCTTGGCGAAGCCGAGCACCATGCCGGCGAGCACGCCGGGCAGCGCGAGCGGCAGCGTCACCGTGAAGAACACCTTCCACGGCGCCGCGCCAAGCGTCTCGGCGGCCTGCTCGAGCCGGCGGTCGATCGCCTCGATCGACAGCCGCATCGGCCGCACCAGCAGCGGAAACGCCATCACGCCGCAGGCGAGCGCAGCGCCGGTCCAGCGGAAAGAGAACACGATGCCGAGATGGTCGGCGAGGAAACTACCGACGGGGCCGCGGCGGCCGAAGCTGAGCAGCAGCAGATAGCCGGTGACCACAGGCGGCAGCACCAACGGCAGATGCACGGTAGCGTCGAGCAGCGACTTGCCCCAGAAATCGCGCCGCGCGAGCAGCCATGCCAGCGCGATGCCGAACGGCGTCGCCACCAGCGTTGCGACAATGGCGACCCTGAGCGAAAGCAGGATCGCCGTCCATTCGGCGGGTGAAATCTCAGACATCAAGCCAGAGATATCACGTGGTGGGGCTGATCAGGAACTTGAAGCCGTATTTTTCCAGAATGGTCTTGGCGGCCGTCGAGCGCAGGAAGGCGAGATAGTCGCTGCTCTCGCCCTTCGCGGTCGTGGTCGTGGCGACGGGATAGATGATCGGGGGGTGCGAATCCGCCGGGAAGGTGCCGACGATCTTCACGCCCGGCTCGACCTTGGCGTCGGTGGCATAGACGATGCCGAGCACGGCCTCGCCGCGCGCCACCAGCGTCAGCGCGCCGCGCACGCTCTCGGCCATGGCGAATTTCGGCTCGGCGGCCTGCCAGGCGCCCAGCTTCTCGAGCGCAGCTTTGGCGTATTTGCCGACCGGCACGGATTTCACGTCGCCGGTCGCGATCCTGCCGTCGCCGGCGAGCTTGGCGAGATCGAAGCCTTGCGCGATCGAGACGTCGTCGACCTTGGAGTCCTTCGGCGCGATCAGCACGATGCTGTTGCCGAGCAGATTGACGCGGGTGGATTCGTTGATGGTCTTCCTGGCGATGGCGTAGTCCATCCAGTCGGTGTCCGCGGAGACGAATATGTCGGCCGGCGCGCCCTGCTCGATCTGCCTGGCCAGCACCGAGCTTGCGGCATAGCTGACGCTGAACTTGACGCCGGTCTTGGCGGTGTAGGCCGCGTCGATCTCGTCCAGCGCGTTCTTCATCGAAGCGGCCGCGAACACGGTGATGGTCTTGTCCTCGGCGGCGGGCGACGGGCTTGCGCCCGCGAGGATGACGAAGACGGTGACAAGTGCGGCAATACGAAACATGGATAGCGCTCCGTGCGAGCTCGCGCGCGGTGAGGCGCGCAAATCTGGCGTTGGGTGGGTCTGATGCGACGGGCGGACGCGCTGTTCCACGGGCCTTGCGACGGCTTACGGCCGGCAGGGATATCGCTGCTCGCGAAGATAGCAGGCTGGTGGCTCAGGTCAAAGGCGGCCGTTTGCCTCTACGGATCGAGCTATTGCGCCGGCAGGATCGCGATCGAGACCGAATTGTCCTTGGCGCCGCTGACCTGGAGCACGAAGGGCTGTGCCGACAGCTGATATTTCATGGTCTTGCGGATGCCGTCGCAATCGGTCGCGCCGCTAAAAGCCACGGGCTTGAGGACATGGCCATCCTGGACCACGTCAACCCAGGCCCCGGTGGACAGGCTAATCGCGTAGAGCCCGGCCTTCGGCGTCTTGATGCTGGTGAAGCCCGCGAAGGTGCCGTCCTTGGGCGCGCGCTCAGGCGGCGTCGGCAATTTTGCGTCCGCGGGCGCGACCAGCCCCAGCGTGATGGCGGATGACGGCACTGCCGCCTGTTCGCTGCCCGAGACGAGCTTGGCACGGTCCGGCGCGATGAGCGCAGCGCGGTCGCGCTCAATCGGCCATTTGAACTTGTCGCAGCCGCTCGGCTCCTCGGCAAAGGCGGGGGCTGCGCCGAGCAGCAGCAGCGCGATGAGGAGAGACGATTTCATGATCAATCCACGGCAATCATGACGTCGGAGGCCTTGATCACCACGGTGACCTTGCCGCCGGCCTTTATGCCGAGATCGTCGACGGCTTCGTTGGTGATCGAGGACGTCACGATCGTGCCGTTGCCGATGTCAACGCGGATATGCGAGGTCGTGGCGCCCTTTGTGACCTCGACGACATTGCCCTTAATCTGATTGCGTGCACTGATGCGCATGGAGTTCTCGCGGTGGCTGGCGCACGGCGATATCGCCGCGCATGCGGATGGGATCGGCTGGAGCGGGATGCGCGTCCCGACGGGTGTCGCACGCTTACGGCAGCGCGGCGACGTATTGTAACGTATTTCGGTGGCGCGAACCAACCCAGTTCGTCGTCCTGGACCAGCGGAGCGCCGATCCAGGACCCATTACCACAAGATGCAGTTTGGCGAAGACTCCTGGTGACCAGTTCGCGCCGCAACTCCTCCCTGGGGTAATGGGTCCTGGCTTTCGCCAGGACGACGGCGGAGAGGCTACGGCTTCGCATCACCCGCATGGAGCACGGCTTTGCATGCCGCCGGCATGTCGGCCAGCGTCATTGGCGGCTTCGGTTTCGGCGGCTCCGGCGGCGGCTTTGGGTGTAGCACTGCATCCGAGAACCAATAGGCGAGATCGGAGGCCTTGCAGCCTTCGTCCTCGGATTGCGACGGCTGGCCCTCGCATTCTCCGGCGCCCGCCGGGCAGTGCATGCGGATGTGGAAATGATAGTCGTGGCCCCACCAGGGGCGGATCTTCGACAGCCAGGCGCGATCGCCCTTGGCCTCGCGGCACAGCGCCTTCTTGATCGCGGCATTGACGAAGATGCGCTGCACCGTCGGCTCCCGCGCCGCATCGCGCAGCACCAGCACATGGCCTGGCGTGAACACCTTCGGATCGACGTCGAGCCGGTCGGGGCGAACCATCATCACCGCCGACATCTCCTCGCGCTCCTCGCGCGAAAGCCGGCGGTCCGGCATCGGCGTCAGCCAGATGTCGGCATCGAGACCGATCTGGTGGCTGGCATGGCCTGACAGCGCCGGCCCGCCGCGCGGTTGCGCGATGTCGCCGACCAAAATGCCCGGCCAGCCGGCGTCCTTGTGCGCCTTGGCCGCGAGCCGCTTGATCAGTGCGATCATGTCGGGATGGCCGTAATTGCGGTTGCGCGACAGCCGCATCACCTGCCAATTGTCGCCGTTGAGCGGCATCTGCATGGCACCGCCGATGCAGCCCTTGGTGTAGGAGCCGATGACATGGGCCGATCCCTTCGACGGCAGCAGCTTGCGCGCGAACAGCTCCTTGGCGGCGAGGGAGGGCTCGTTCGGATTGGTGAGCGGCGGCAGCGGTTTTGGGGTGACGCTGCCCTTGTCCTGGGCCAGCGCGGTGCCGGCGGCCAGGAATGTCACAAAAAGCAGGAGAGGAGCGAGGCGGCGGGGACTCATGCCGAATCCTTATAACCCAACGCCGCGTCAGGGTTAAGGAATGAGCGCCGTGCAGCGATCACACGGGCAGCCAAAATCCGTCGCGTCATCCCAAAGTCGCGCGCGCGATGGTCGATCCTTAATCGCGCGATAACCCTGTTCTGCATTGACCAAAATTCGTGCGCGACGTGAGGAATAACCGCGGTTCGCATGCAATCGCGCGCGATTTCGGAAATGATTCAAGCGCGCGCGCAATTTTGCGCCAGATCGGTCCGTCACCGCGGCGCCGGGATGAGGTTGGCGGCGCCCATCGACGCAGCCGCGCCTCGCAAACAGGCAGCAAGCGGCCACTCGCGCCGGCCGCAGCCGGGCAAGATTACTTTTTTTTCAGACACTTGCCCCAAAGCTGCGGTCGCTGGGCGTGACTGGGACGAGTGAAGTTGAGTTTGGGGTCTCGAAAGACAGCAAAGCGAAAGCGCAACGTGCTTGCCCAAGCCGGCCGACAGCCGCGCAAGCCGCGCTTCGCGCGCACGCCTCATCCGCCTGCCGACCGCGATGAACTCTTGCGCAGCCGCGCCGAGGCGGAAGCCGCGATCGCGGAAGCGCACAAATCCCATGAGCGCCTGCGCCAGGCCATCGACATCCTGCCGCAGGGCATCGTGTTTCTCGATGCCGACGGCCGCTACGTGCTCTGGAACAAGCAATACGCCGAGATCTACAGCAAGACCGCCGATCTGTTCGTCGAAGGCGCGCGCCTAGAGGACACGCTGCGTATCGGTGTCGCCCGCGGTGACTATCCCGAGGCCGTCGGCCACGAGGACGAGTGGATCGCGCAGCGGCTGCAAAAGCTCTATCAGCCCGGCGCGCGTCACGAGCAGAAGCTCGCCGACGGCCGCGTCATCCTGATCGACGAGCGATTGACCGATGACGGCGGCGTCGTCGGCCTGCGCGTCGACATCACCGAATTGAAGCAGCGCGAGGCCTCGTTCCGCCTGCTGTTCGACGGCAATCCCGTTCCCATGATCGTCTGCGCGCTGGACGATGAACGCATCCTCGGCGTCAACGATGCCGCGATCGCGCATTATGGCTATAGCCGCGCCGAGTTCGAGCGGCTGAAGATCCGCTCCTTGCAGGCTTTCGACAGCGAGCCGCCCTGGACCACCGATCCAACCGGCGAGGAGCACGCCGGCCGCACCTGGAAGCATGTCAAGGCCGACGGCGCGCTGATCGACCTTGCGATCTACTCGCGCGAACTGACCTATGCCGGGCGGCCCGCGGTGCTGCTCGCGCTGATGGACATCACCGAGCGCAAGCGCGCCGAGGCGCGGCTCGCCTTCATGGCTCAGCATGACGGGCTGACCGGGCTGCCGAACCGCAATTTGCTGCGCCAGCAGGTCGACGAGATGCTGCTGCATACGCGGCGCAGCACCGACAAGGTCGCGCTGCTGATGCTGGGGCTGGACAATTTCAAGGCGGTCAACGACACGCTGGGGCACGCGGTCGGCGACAAGCTGCTCCGCGGCGTCGCCAAGCGGCTGCGCTCGACCTTGCGCGAGGAGGACGCGCTGGCGCGGTTGAATTCGGACGAGTTCGCCATTGTCCAAAGTGGCCTGGCACGTCCCGAGGATGCGGTGATGCTGGCAAAGCGCCTGCTCGAAGCCATCGCCGATCCCTATCTGCTCGACGGTCATTCCGTGGTGATCGGCGCATCGATCGGCATCGCCATGGCGCCCGGCGACGGCGATGAGTCCGAAAAGCTGCTCAAGAGCGCCGACATGGCGCTGTCGCGTGCCAAGGCCGATTCGCGCGGCACCTTTGCCTTTTTCGAGGCGGCGCTGGATGCAAAAGCGCAGAGCCGGCGCAAGATCGAGGTCGAGCTGCGCGACGCGATCCAGAACGACGTGCTGCGCCCCTATTACCAGCCGCTGATCGACCTCCAGAGCGGCCGCATCACCGGCTTCGAGGCGCTGGTGCGCTGGCCGCATGCCGAGCGCGGCATGGTCTCGCCGGCCGAGTTCATTCCGGTCGCCGAGGACACCGGGCTGATCAATCCGCTCGGCGGCCTGATATTGCGCCGCGCGTGCCTGGATGCCGCGGCGTGGCCGGACGACGTCCGTGTCGCCGTCAACCTGTCCCCGCTGCAATTCCGCAGCGGCAATCTGCTGTCGATGGTGACGGACGCGCTGAAACATTCCGGCCTGCCGCCGCGGCGGCTCGAGCTCGAGATCACCGAGACGCTGCTGCTGGAAAAGAGCACGCAGGTGCTGGCGACCTTGCATGCGCTGCGCGCGCTCGATGTGCGCATCTCGATGGACGATTTTGGCACCGGCTATTCCAGCCTCAGCTATCTGCGCAGCTTCCCCTTCGACAAGATCAAGATCGATCAGTCCTTCGTGCGTGATTTGGGGGCCAACCGCGAAGCTCAGGCGATCATCCGCTCCATCGTCAGCCTCGGCAAGGGCTTAGGGGTCACCATCACCGCCGAAGGCGTCGAGACCGAAGCCGAGCTCAGCTGCCTCCGCACCGAGGGCTGCGACGAGGGCCAGGGCTTTCTGTTCAGCAAGGCAAGGCCGAATGCGGAGATCATCAGCCTCTTGGCGGCGCAGCGCGGCATCGACGCCACGGACGAGGACGCCGCGCTGGTGGCGTGAGTCCGGCGCAAGAGCGTGATGCTCCCTCACCTCTCCCCGAGCCCTCACCCGCCGCGCTCGGGACGATGCTTCGCATCGCCCGGGACGCGTCGGCCTCTCCCGCAAGCGGGAGAGGCGGAGCAAACTCGCGGGTGGTCCCCGCGAAATGCATAAGCGATAGCCCTACGGGTGAGGGGGTACCGGTCTCACGCCGATCGCATCCGCGGAGAGAGGCCCCTCACCCCAACCCTCTCCCCGTAAGAACGGGGCGAGGGAGTGCAACGTCATCGCGGCTGCCGTTCAGCGTCCTCCCGCCAAAATCGCCTTCCCCACATCCTCGTAATGCGTGTCGCGCGCCTGGATCTGCTGCGCGATCGCATGCATGTCGCGAAACCGTCGCTCGAACGGATTGCTGCGGAACACCGCGGTCGCGCCGGCCATGTGATAGGCGGCGTCGACCACCTTCGCCGATTGGTGGATGGTCCAGGTCGCGGCCAGCCGAACCGCGCTGCGATGCGCCGCACTGAACTCGCCGGTCGCGCAGAGATCGCGCCACATCGCATGCGCGGTCGCATAGAGATAGGCGCGCGCAGCGCGCAAGTCGCCCTCGGTGCGGCCGATCAGCCCCTGGACCGCGCCGTTGTCGCGCATGGCGCTGGCCGCGAGTGACTGATGTTTTCCACGCGCCAGTGCGATGGCCGCATCCAGTGTCGCCCGCGCCACGCCGAGCGAGACCGCGGCGAAGCCAAGGCTGAAGGTCGAGCCGGTACCGATCTTGTAGAGCGGACCCGTCTCGCGCAGCGCAAACGGCACGTCGCGAAACGCCGTAAAGCGCTCGGGAATGAAGAGGTCGCTGACCTCGTAGGAATCGGTGCCGGTGCCGGCCAGCCCGATTGCCTGCCACACATCGTGCAGCACGGCGCTCGCGACCGGAAACAGAATGGTACGCACCTCCGGCGACCCGTCGGCATTCCTCCGTGGCGTGCCGTCGGCATTGACGATACGCACATGCGCCCCCAGCCAGCTCGCCTGCCGCGAGCCCGAGGCAAAATCCCACCGCGCCGTGACGCGATAGCCGCCCTCGACCGCGCGTGCCTCATGCGCGATCGCACCCCAGGCGAGGATGCCGGGCGGCGTGTTGAAGATCTCCTGCGCGGTGTCATGGTCGAGCGAGGCCGCGATCATCGCGCAGACGCTGCACTGGCCGAGGCACCAGGCGGTCGAGGCATCCGCCTTCGCGATCTCCTCCAGCATCTGCATGAAGATTTCTGGTGGCGCTTCAGCGCCGCCAAGGCTTTGCGGCAGGAGGGCGCGATAGAGCCCGTTCTCGGTGAGGGCATTGACGACAGGAGGCGTCAGCCGCCGCGTGAGCTCGATCTCATCGGCTTCGCGCGCAATCAGCGGCGCGATGGCGCAGGCACGTTCGACCAAGCCGAATTCGGCAGTTGCGTTCATTGCTGCGTTTCCTCGCCCATTCTGCCGTGAGCGGTCAGGAACGCGATGGTCCTCTATTTGGTAGCGAGGATCAAGGTCACATCCAACCGTTTCGTTCCGTCCGATCGGGAGCCACGAAGACGGTAGGGACCACGCTTACTTCTTGCGCGGATCGTCGGCTGGATTGATGTAATCGATGCCTCCAGGACCGACAAACTGAACTTGGAGAACGGCCTCCTCGTTTCCGGTCCAGGCGTAGTGAGGGTGCTTTGCCGGATATACCCACAATGAGCCTGGCTTTAACAACTCGCCCTTCTTCTCGAACGTTTCGCCGTGACTAGTCCCGATATCGCCGCTTATGATGGTCACGACCTCGGAATAGGGATGAGTGTGCGGCGGCATCTGAAAATTAGGGGGAAATTTGATACGCAAGACAACCACATCCCCCGCTTTTGTTGGGTCTCCAACCAGCGTTGCGAGCTGGACACCTTTGGGAAAGCTCGGGTTTTCCTTCCACGCAAGTGCATCAGGGGTGACCCGCGTCGGCGTGTCTTGCGCGGTCGCTGGGAATGAGAACGCCACCAAGCCCGCTATCACCAAGAGCTTTTTCATGTGAGTTCCTCCCACGGTAATGTGGAGCAAGACACACATTAGAACTCCTTGGAGCTGACAGAGTCCAGCTCGTAGGATGGGTAGAGCGAAGCGAAACCCATCAAACCTCTTCCTCACAAATCGGATCGAGCTAACAGAGCATTACCAGATTCTGCGTCCGCCCATTTGGGCGATGGGTTTCGCAAGAACTCAACTCATCCTACGAGCTTTCCCGCAACATGGCCGGTACAACCTGTTCGACTGACTGCGGCGGGATTCCAAGCTCGGAAAATCCTGGCATTCCCACCGACGCGATGCTGTCGATCTGCATCAATTCCACCTGATTCCGTGTGATGGGTGGCCTTGGAAGCAGCTCCGAAATCCATCCTGCGACATGCCAAGCAGTAAACGGTACAGGAATCAGCACGGGGCTGCGGCCGGCTGCGTGCGCGACGGTTCTGAGAAGCTCTTCGTACGTGTAGATGCGAGGACCCGCGCATTCATACGTGATTGCGTTCGATTCGGTGTTCAGAAGCGCTCTTGTGATCGCGTCGGCCACATCGTCAACATAGGCCGGCTGCAATCGCGTCGATCCGCGGCCGAACATCGGATAGATCGGATATCGGCGGAGCAGCTTGAGGATGATGGTGAGAAACGCGTCATCCGGGCCGAACATGACCGCCGGGCGAACCAGCGTAGCCTCGGGAAATACTGCGCGGACCGCGAGTTCGCCTTCGCCACGCTTGCGAATATAGAGGGACGGCGACGTGGCATCAGAGCCGATTCCGGAAACGTGGATGAGCCGCTTGACGCCAGCTCGATGTGCCCTGGTCGCCAATCGCCGGGCTGATTCCACATGCACGGAATGAAAAGTCTCCTGTCCGTGTTCAACATAGAGGCTGACCGCGTTGATGGCGCCGTATGCGCCATCAACAGCAGCGGCTATCGAACCCTCGTCGCGTAGATCGACGTTCACGGATTGGAGGCGTGGGTCGTCGTGGCCAAAAAGCTGTCTGCCTCGTTCGGGATGTCTTGATGCAATCCGAACGAAAAACTCGGGTGACCGGAGCAAATGTTGAACAACGCGGCGGCCGAGAAACCCCGTTCCACCGAACACCGTAACAAGGCGATTATTTGCGGCCGCCATGGCGCAACTCGTACTGAGATCGTCTCAAGCAAGACATGGCCAGCGGAGACTGCCGGCTGGTCGGTCGTCTATTCTCGCGAAAGCGGCTGGCAACGGCAGCCGGTTTCATCTCACTTCCCCCGGGTGGGCGCCAAAATTCCCGAGGAAGGTGCGTGCAACACCGCCGAGTCTATTCCTGGCTCTACACACGATCGCGGAGGTCGGTCACGCCTTCCTTCTGGGCGCAGTGGTCGCAGCAATAGTAGGTGCCGCTCTTTTCCAGGCCGTGTCCTACGATGCGCGTTCCGCAATGCTTGCACGTTGGCGCCAAGGCATGAATTGCGCACTCGAAGCTGTCGAACGTGTGCGCCTGGCCGTTCATCACCACCTGAAAAGTCTTGTCATAGTCATTGCCGCAGGTTTCGCATGTCGACATTGTGCCTCCTTCACGCCGCGCGGCGTTTGCGAGTTTGAGCAGCCTTCTTGGCTGACCTGGAACGTTCATCGGCCGGTGCGCTACGAACGGCGGAGTTCACCAATTGTTCCTATTCGACCTGACTTGCGTCAGATCGTCTAGCAGCCAGTGCGCACCGGCCGCTGAAACACCTCAGTTGGCATCCCGAGGGCAACTGTAGGAACGGGATCAGGTTGATTGGTCGAATCGCCAACTTGCGCCATGCCTTTTGAAAATCCGAGGATGTGCGCGATTTTTGCCAATGCAGTTTGCCGACTGCGGCGAATGTTTGGCCGGCATTCCCGCAAGGAGCTCGGACCTTTCCTCCTCATGTGTAGCTGCAGAAATGCACCGCCGCTTTGGCTCGACGCAGACCTCTGCAAACTCCGCCTTGATGTCGGCTGATTGAAGTAAGGCTGACTCGTTGTGCTGAAAGCGAGTTCTTCGGAGTCTGACCCTCAACAGGCATTCCGGTCGGTATTTGTTTGGTTCAGGAATATGCGCGGCGGGCTGGCACTGTCCGTATTCCATCCGAGGCGGGCGACCTAGATCTGAGCCGCCCGCGGTTTGGATGAATGTCGTGCAGGAACCTTGCCCTACCTGGGATGTTGGAAAGCAACTGCAATACCCAGGAGGAACTCGTATGAGAACTCTGTTATTGGCCGGTGTAATGGCGGTTGCTGGTTTCGCTATCGCCACGCCGATCTCCATTGCGCCCGCGTCAGCTCAGGTTGCCGTTGAAACTCCGCTCGGCGGCGTGAGAGTGGGCCCGGAGCGGCGGTACTACCGAGAGTACGATCGACCCGCTTATCGCGCTTACGGATATGATCGCGGATATCGCGGTGGATGCCGCACCGTCACGATCGAGCGCGACGACGGTTCGGTCCGCAGGATCCGCCGTTGCGATTAGCGGTACCGGACTGGAAAATTGACGCCCGGCGCTCACAAAAGAGCGCCCGACCGAAGGAATTGGGAGCTATACTAAGGCCGCTTCAGTTGGCGGCCTCTTTGATTTTGCGAATGTCGCCTGTTGGCCCCTTAGCCGAACCACGCTGATCCTGTTGTGATGTCGGCTATTGTCGGCAGAGCGGCGGACAGGAGCCGCGCTCGCTTCGACCGCCGCTTGTGACCCCAAACGGGCATGCGTTGCTCACATTCAAACAAGTCAGGAATTGAGTGCGCCGTAAACCATGCCCAGTGTTACGCTGTAGGTTAGGAGCATTGCCAGCGAGAACAGTGCGGGTGAAATGCCAAGTCCAACCTGGAGTGCGAATAGCCCAAGGCCGATCATAGGAAAGAACACCAGTCCCATAATCGCCCATCCGAGCACACCGTATATCATTCCTTTGATCGCACCGACGTTGCCTGGCAGCCATCGATAAAGACGTCCAAAGATGAAACTGACGAAGGTTGAGCCATTCAGGAATGAAAGTAACCAAGGCACCACCGGATGGATTGCAGTGCCCGTTACATGGCTCAGTGTCGTCTGGAGACTTTCGTAGGGCTGGAATGACGGAAGCAGTTCAGCCCAAGATTTGAAATACATCAGCAGCGAATGCGTGATGCTTCCGCACAACCCTGCAACAACTGCCTTCCACATCCTATCGCCTGAAGGCATGATATCGGTCGCCCATTCTCAGGAGTGGCTTTCCAAATAACCGCGCGGTCGCTGCTCCTCGTCGATCATGGACGCAATTCGACTGAAGGCGTCAGGCTGGCCTCCTCGGCTACCGGACCTTCGTCGATGTCCGCTTCGCCCCGAAACCGACCGCTTTTGTGCAACCGCAGCAAATGACGCGAAGGGCCGATTCCGTTGAAAAAGGCCGGCAGTATTTCGTTGTAATAGCTCCGTCGCGACG